>WHTQ01000057.1 GCA_009377645.1 Micromonosporaceae bacterium
CCGCTGGTTGATGATCGTGTCGATGGCGATCGTGGTCTTGCCGGTCTTCCGGTCCCCGATGATCAGCTCCCGCTGGCCGCGGCCGATCGGGATCATCGAGTCGATCGCCTTGATGCCGGTCTGCAGCGGTTCCTTCACCGGTTGGCGGTTCATCACGTTCGGGGCCTGGATCTCCAGCTCCCGGAACGCCTCGTGCTCGATCTCACCCAACCCGTCGATCGGGTTGCCGAGCGCGTCCACCGTCCGGCCCAGGAACGCGTCGCCGACCGGCACCGACAGCACCCGGCCGGTCCGCTTGACCTGCTGCCCCTCCTCGATGCCGGCGAACTCGCCCAGCACCACCACGCCGATCTCGCGGACGTCGAGGTTCAGCGCCACCCCGAGCGTGCCGTCCTCGAACTCGAGCAGCTCCTGCGACATGGTCGAGGGCAGCCCCTCGACCTGGGCGATGCCGTCTCCGGCCTCGGCGACGACGCCGACTTCCTCCCGCGCAGTCTCCGGTGTGTACTCGGAGATGTAGCGCTCCAGCGCGCCTCGGATCTCCTCGGTCGAGATGGTCAGCTCGGCCATCTGTGTCCTTTCTCCCGCTCGGGCCGCCTTACCGCTCGCCTCGCTCCGCTCGGCTCGCGGACGGCCCTCGCTTGAATTGTCCTTCTAACCTGTTGCCAACGCGGTGCGGGCCTGGGCGAGCCGGTGTGCGACGGTGCCATCGTATAGATCTGCACCGATCTGCACCCGGGCCCCGCCGAGCACCCGAGGATCGACTGTGGTCTTCACGGAGACGTCTCGACGGTAGCGCGCCGACAGGGCCGCACCCAGCCGCTGCTCGGCCACCTCGGACAGCGGCGTGGCCACGGTGATGTACGCCACGCTGCGGTTTCGCCGCTCCGCGGCCAGCTCCACCAACCGGGTCAGCGCCCCGGCGACGCTGCGCCCGCCGAACCCGCCCAGCGCCACCCGGACCAGCCGGGCCGTGATCTCGGTAGCCCCAGACAACAGCTGGTCCGTGAGCCCGCCCCGGCGCTCGACCGGCACGCCCCGGTCTCCGACCGCGCTCGCCAGCTCCCGGTCACCGGATACCACCTGGCCGAACCGGAACAGCTCGTCCTCCACTTCGGCCAGCGCTCCGGCCCGGTCGGAGCTTGCCAGCAGCGCCTGTACGCCGAGCTGCTCGCAGCCGTCGAGCAGCTCGGAGGGGGCCGACCAGCGGCCGGCCACCAGCGTGTCGAGCAGCTCCCGGGTGGCCTCACCGACCCGGTCGCCGAGCAGCCCGCGCAACAGCGCG
The DNA here is from genome assembly GCA_009377645.1 of Micromonosporaceae bacterium. Lineage (GTDB taxonomy): Bacteria > Actinomycetota > Actinomycetes > Mycobacteriales > Micromonosporaceae > Natronosporangium. The sequence goes on from WHTQ01000057.1 coordinate 1,286, forward strand.
GCCCGGTCCGCGCCGGCTCGGGCCGGGTCGGACAGCGCCCGGCGCAGCCGGACTTCCCGGGCCAGCAGCCCGGCGGTTGCCAGCAGCTCCTCCGCCACCGCCCGCAGCTGCTCCGGGCTCGCGTCCCCCGCGTACCCGTCCAGCCATTCGAGCCCGGCCGCGTACGACTGGCGGCTGGCCGCCCGCATCAGCGCACCCCGGCCGATGCGACGTCCTCATCGGGTGAGGACTCCAGCTCGGTCAGGAACCGCTCGACCGTGCCGGCCCGCCGGGCCTCGTCGGCCAACGACTCGCCCACGATCCGGCTCGCCAGCTCCACCGACAGGGTGCCGATCTCGGCCCGCAGCTCGCGTACCAGGCTGGCCCGTTCGGCGGCCAGCGCGTCCCGCCCGGCCGCGATGATCCGGTCGGACTCCTCCCGGGCTTGGGCGAGCACGTCCTCCCGGATCCCGGCGGCGTCCGCCCGGGCGTCGTCGCGGATCGTCGCGGCCTCGGTCCGGGCCTCGGCCAGCTGCGCCTGGTACCGCTCGAACAGCTGCTGCGCCTCGGCCTGCGCCACCTGGGCGCGCTCGATCCCGCCCTCGATCTCGGCCACCCGGGACTGGAACGTCTGCTCCATCCGGGGGAACACGTACTTCATCAGCACCCAGCAGAGCAACGCGAACGCGACCGCACCGACGACCACCTCCTGCCAGATCGGCACGATCGGGTTGTGCTCCTCGGCCTGTGCCAGGATTCGCAGGTCGCCCTGCATGAGCTGACGCATCGGACCCTCCCGTTCTGTTCCGATCATCCGCTAGTCCCCCGGAAGACGAATGCGAAGGCGATGCCGAAGAACACCAGCGCCTCGACCAGGGCGAAGCCCAGCCACAGGAACGGCTGGGTCATTCGGGCCGACTCCGGCTGCCGGGCGGTCGACTGGATGTAGGCGGCGAAGACCAGTCCAATGCCGATGCCGGGACCGATCGCGGCGAGGCCGACCGCGACTGAGCTGAGACTGCCTTCCATTGCTTGCGTCCTCCAGAGGTTTGTGCGTGACCTTCACGCGACGTCGGGTGGGTGGACCATATATTTCACACAGTTAGCATCAACCAGCTCGCTCAGTGTCCTTCCGCGAGCGCGCCCTGCACGTAGCTGGCGGTGAGCAGCGTGAAGATGTAGGCCTGGAGCACCGCCACCAGCAGCTCCAGCCCGGTCAGCGCGATCCCCACCGCCCAGGAGACCAGCGAGGTCGGCCGCAGGAACACCAGCTCGGCGTTCAGCAGCACGAACCCACCGAGAGCGCACACCAGCAGCACCATGTGGCCGGCGAACATGTTCGCGAACAGCCGGACGGACAGCGTGAACGGCCGCACCAGGAAGGTGGAGATGAACTCGATCGGGATCAGCAGCGGTTGGATGAACAGCGGTGCCGGCAGGACCAGGGACTTCTTCAGGTAACCGGCCAGGCCGAACTTGCGGGCACCCACGTAGATGAACATCACCCAGCTCACCACCGCCAGGGCGGCCGGGAAGGCGAGATGGGCCATGGGCGAGAACTGGATGCCCGGAATGATCCCGAACAGGTTGTTCAGCAGCACGAAGCAGAAGAGCGTGGCCAGATAGGGGGCGAACCGCACGCCGCCCGGCCCGATGATGTCGCCGGCGATCCGGTTCCGGACGAACTCGTAGATCGCCTCGGCCAGCCACTGCATCCGGCCGGGCACCAGCTTCGGCTTCCGGTAGGCGAACAGGAAGAAGAACACGATCAGGACGATCGACAACCCGACCAGCAGCGTGATCTTGGTCAGCCACGGCCCGGCGCCGTCGATCAGAGATGGGGGATAGAAGTCCTCCACCTCCGGCGGGAACGGCACCTCGGCCGCCCGCACGCTCACCTCGCCGCTCACCGCGTTCCCTTCCCGCGCTCAAACCCCGACCGGCGCACGATCAGGTAGATCGCGCCGGCGCCACCGACCAGCACCCCGACCGCGGTCGCCACTCCATCCGCGTCGAGCCACCGATCGACCAGCCAGCCGACGAACCCCCACACCCCGATCCCGGCGATCAGGTAGCTCATCACCGACCATGCGTGGTGTGCGCCGACACCGGGCTCACTTCCCCCAGAACCCTGTGGCGACTGGTCATCGGCCATGACGCGGCGAACGATATCAGCCACCGGGACCCCGCACCGGACGCACCCCCCGTCGGTCCGCCCGGATGCGGTATGGTGAATTGCCATCATCTGGGCCGCGATACCGCCGGGAAATTCGGTGGAGCGGAATCCGGTGGAGTGACTCGGTGGAGCGACTCGGCGGAGTCGGCCGGGATACCCGCAGCCGTCACTGATCTCCACCGGCCGGAAACTGCGGGCCGGACCGGCGTTCCGCTAGGCGGGGGCGCCCCACCACCCACCACGCCATCGTCGCCGGCCAGGCGACCGCTCCGGCGAGCACTCCGTAGGCCATCGGCACCAGCCCCGGCCCGTCCCGCGCGGCCACCGCCAGCAGCACCGCACTGACCAGGCTCACCTTGGCCACGTACGACCCGAGCGCGACCGCCAGCAGCAGCCCGGGCCGGGCCGCGTCCGCCCAGGCGACCGCCAGGTTGGACCCCAGATAGCCGGCGGCCACCAGGCCGGCACCGCCCGCCGCGCCGGCGGCCGCGGTACCGCCGCCGACCAGCCACCCGACCCCGGCCGCACCGGCCAGCAGGCCGGCGGTCACCGCCAGCAGCAGCGGCAGGTGCGCCAGTCGCCAGCCGAGCCTCATCGCGGGTACGCGGGGTACTTGCCGACCAGCGCCCCGACCTCGTCGGCGACCTCGGCCAGCGCGGCGGATCCGGCCGCGGTGTCCGGGTCGGCGCGCACCGCCCGGGCCACCAGACCGGCCACCTGGCGCAGCTCCGGCTCCCGCATCCCCTGGGTGGTGACGCTGGGCGTGCCGACCCGGATCCCGCTGGCGATGGTGGGCTTGCGCGGGTCGTACGGGATGGCGTTCTTGTTCAGGGTGATCCGGGCCCGGTCGCAGCGCTGCTCCGCCTGCTGGCCGGTGACGTCCAGCTCGCGCAGGTCGATCAGGGCCAGGTGGGTGTCGGTGCCGCCGGAGACCGGGCGCATCCCGGTCGCCGCGAACCCGTCAGCCAGCACCCGGGCGTTGGCGACCACCTGGTGCGCGTACTCCCGGTACGCCGGCGCGGCCGCCTCCCGCAGCGCCACCGCCTTGGCCGCGACCACGTGCATTAGCGGGCCGCCCTGGGTGAACGGGAACACCGCCTTGTCGATCCGGCCGGCCAGCGCCTGCCGGCATAGCAGCATGCCGCCGCGCGGGCCGCGCAGCACCTTGTGGGTGGTGAAGCTGACCACATCCGCGTACGGCACCGGGGACGGGACCGCGCCGCCGGCCACCAGGCCGATGAAGTGGGCGGCGTCGACCAGCAGGTAGGCGCCGACCTCGTCGGCGACCTGGCGGAACCGGGCGAAGTCGACCAGCCGCGGGTACGCGGTGGCGCCGCAGATGATCATCGACGGGCGGTGCGCGAGCGCCAGGTCCCGGACCTGGTCGTAGTCGATCAGCTCGGTGTCGGCGCGCACCGGGTAGCCGACCGTGCTGAACCAGCGACCGGAGAAGTTCACCTTGCTGCCGTGGGTGAGATGGCCGCCGTGCGGCAGCTCCATCGCCAGCACCACGTCGCCCGGGCGCAGCAAGGCCGCGTACGCGGCGAGGTTGGCCGACGCGCCGGAGTGCGGCTGGACGTTGGCGTGCTCGGCACCGAACAGCTCCTTGGCCCGGTCGATCGCCAGCTGCTCGGCGATGTCCACCTGCCCGCAGCCGCCGTAGTACCGCCGCCCCGGATACCCCTCGGCGTACTTGTTCGTCAGCGTCGAACCCAGCGCGGTCAGCACCGCCGGCGAGGTGAGGTTCTCGCTGGCGATCAGCTGCAGCCCGCCCCGCAGCCGGTCCAGCTCGCCGAGCACGACCGCGGCGATCTCCGGGTCGGTCCGGGCCAGCGCGTCGAAGTCCGGCCCCCAGTAAGTGTCCACCGACCGCAGCCTACCGATCCCGGACGGACCGGACCGGGACCGGCCCGCTCCCAGGAGGGGGTCCCCTGATCCGGCTCGAGCCGGATCAGGGGACCCCCTCCTGGGTTAGGGTGACGCGCATGGATCTCGACCAGGCCCGCGCGTTCATCCGGCGGCACCACCGGGCGGTGCTGGCCACCCGCCACCCGAGCGGCCGGCTGCAGCTGACCCCGGTGACGGTGGGGGTGGATGAGGCGGGGCGGGTGGAGGTGAGCACCCGGGAGACTGCGCGGAAGGTGCGTAACCTCGCGCAGGACCCGTGGGCGTCGGTGTGCGTGATGACCGACCGGTTCTATGGCGAGTGGGTGCAGGTGGAGGGCGAGGCCGAGATCGTCCACCTGCCGGAGGCGCTGGAGCCGCTGGTGGACTACTACCGGCGGATCTCCGGGGAGCACCCGGACTGGGACGACTACCGGGCCGCGATGCGCCGCGACCGCCGGGTGCTGGTGCGGGTCACGCTCACCCGGGCCGGCCCGGACGTTCAGGGCTGACGTCCGCGCCCAACAGGGCGGCGGCCAACGGGCGCAGGACCTCCTCGATCTCGTCGGCGACCCGCCCGAACGTCTGCTCGCCGCGGCCCCACGGGTCGTCCAGGTCGTCGTCAGGCAGCGGCGCCGCCCCGTCCCGGAGCGCGTCCAGCGCGGCGACCAGCGCCACCCCGCGGGCGTGGACAGCGTCCGGAGACGGCTCTACGGGCGGCAGCGCCGCCAGGTCGACCCGCCGGAGCAGCCGGCCGAGCTCGCCGAGCACGAACGTACGGGCGGCCGCGTCCGGGCGCAGCGCGGTCACGTAGAGTTGCTGGTCGGCGGTGGCCACCAGCACCAGGTCGGCGGCGTCGACGTGCTCCGAGCGCAGCCGGCGGGCGGTGAACCCGTCCGGGTCGCCGCCCCGGGACCGGACCTGCCGGGCCGCCGAGGGGTGCATCGGCTCGCCGGCGTGCCAGCCGCCGGTGCCGGCGCTGTGGCTGGACACCAGCTTCTCGCCCGCGAGCGGGCGCAGCGCGGTGCCGAGCAGCCGCTCCGCCATCGGGGACCGGCAGATGTTGCCCATGCAGACGTGCAGGACGGTGAATGGCGGCACGTTCACCCCTCGGCCGAGGCTGGAGCCGGGTCCGGAGCTTGGGCGGTGCCGGCGGTGCCGGCGTCGTCGGCGGCGGCATCGGCGTCGGTGCGGGCGGTGTCGGCGGCGAGCTCGTCCGGGACCAGCAGGTCCGGCAGCACCTCCCGCAGCTGCGGCACCGCCAGCGCGCCGGCCCGCAGCAGCCGCGGCGCCTCGCCGGTGAGATCCACGATCGCCGAGGGCACCGAGGCCGGGCAGGGGCCGCCGTCCAGGTAGACCCGGGCCGCGTAGCCGAGCTGCTCGCGCGCCTGCTCCACGGTCACCGCCGGCGGCTGCCCGGTCTTGTTGGCCGAGGACACCGCCATCGGTCCGACCTCCCGGAGCACCTCCAGCGCGACCGGGTGCAGCGGCATCCGTACCGCCACCGTCCCGTCGGTGTCGCCGAGGTCCCAGGTAAGGGTCTTGGCGTGCTCGACGATGATCGTCAACGCCCCGGGCCAGAACGCGTCGGCCAGCGCCCGGGCCGGCTTCGGCATCCGGTGCACCAGCCCGTCGAAGGTGCGGCGGGAGCCGACCATCACCACCAGCGGCATGTCCCGGCCGCGCCCCTTGGCCCGGAACAGCGCGGCCACCGCGTGCTGCTTGAACGCGTCGCACCCCAGCCCGTACAGCGTGTCGGTGGGCAGGACCACCAGGTCCCCCCGCCGGGCGCCGGCGGCCGCGGCGGCGATCCCCTGGTCCCGCTCGTCCGGCCGCTGGGTGTCGTAGACCTTCACGAGAGGTTAGTCTGCCACCCGCTGCCCGGTCACGTAGCGCGGGCGACCAACCAGGTCCCGGTGGTCGGTTACCCGGGTGAACCACGGCTGGAGCAGGCGCGGCAGCAGCGGCGGGTGGGTCTCGTGATGCTCCAGCCCGAGCCACCCCCCGGGGCGCAGCAGCCGGGCCGCCCGGACGATCACCGGCCGGATCACCGCCAGCCCGTCCGGCCCGGCGAACACCGCCTCCGGCGGGTCATGGTCGGCCACCTCCGGCGGCACCGGGGTCCCGGCCGGCACGTACGGCGGATTGCAGACCACCAGGTCCACCGTGCCGTCCAGGTCGGACAGTACGGCCGGGTCGGTGGCGTCCCCGGCGACCACCTCGACCGGCCGGTCGCCGGCGGCGGCCCGGTCGGCGGCGTTGCGTCGCAGCCAGGCCAGCGCCGCCGGGCTCCGCTCCACCGCCAGCACCTGGGCGGCCGGCAGCTCGTGGGCCACCGCCAGCGCCAGCGCGCCGGTGCCGCTGGCCAGGTCGACGACGACCGCGCCGCCGGTACCCACCGCCCACTGCGCCAGCAGCTCGGTCTCCGGACGCGGTACGAAGGCACCCGGCCCGACCGCCAGCTCCAGCCGCCCGAACCCGGCGGTGCCGGTCAGGTGCTGCAGCGGCACCCGGTCCGCCCGGGCGGCCACCAGCTGCTCGAACCGCGCCAGCGCGTCCGGAGCTAGCCCCCCGGCCAGCGCCAGCCGCCCCCGGGGAACCCCCAGCACGTGGGCGGCGAGCAGCTCGGCGTCGGCCCTTGGGGACGGCACTCCGGCGGCGCTCAGCCGCCGGGCGGCGGCCGCCACCGCTACCGCTACCCGGACCAGCCGCGCCTGCCCCACACCGGCTGTATACCTGGACGCCGGTCCGGATCAGGACCCAGGGGGGCTGTTCAGATTATCCGTGCGCGCAGATAATGGGCGGCAGATAATGAGTCGTCCGTCTGCGACAGAAGATGACCGGACGGGAGCGGTGGCGGGCCGCGGCGGGCAGGGCGGCGAGAAACGGAGGCGGTGGCGTGAGATGGCGCGACCGGTTCGAACCTGACGCTGACGCGATCGACGCGGTCCGCGAGTTCATGATCAGCGGGCGGGCGGCGGCTGCGCTGCGGGCGGCCGAGCGGGCGGTGCGCACCGTCAGCAACCCCTACGCCCAGGCGCAGGCCCACATCCTGCGGGTCTGCGCGCTGGTGAACCTCGGGCGCACCACCCAGTACACCGCCGCCGTGGACGACACGTTCGCGGCGATCCGGGAGTTCCCCGACCGGTATCCGCACGGCCACACGCACGCGCTGGCCGCGCTCGCCGCCCGGCAGCTAGGCGCCCCGGAGCGGGGGCTCACCCACCTGGTCCACGCCGCCCGGGCGCTCGGGGCGGCCGGCGGTGCCTCGGGCTGGCCGGCCGACCCGGACCTCGCGTGGGGCTGGCACGACCTGGCCGCGGCCTACTCGTACCTCGGCTTCCACCCGTACGCGCTGGAGGCGATCGGCCGGGCCCGGGCGATCGGCGGGCCGGCCGGGGTGCCGGCGGAGCACTTCGCCCAGCCGGGAATCCGGCTGCGGATGGCGCTGTCGCTGGACCACCACGGCGACACCGACGGATGCCTGCGGGTGCTGCGGGACCTGACCGCCGAGCTGGACCGGTACCTGCTGTCCCGGATGCGCCCCAGCGACCGGGTGGCGTACGGCTACGCGCTGGCCCGGCAGGCGGCACTCGACGCCCCGGCGCCGCACCCGCCGCACCCGCCCCGGCCGTTGCTGTCCGCCGGGGCCGAGGGCCAGCGGGCCCGGGACATCAAGGTGCTCGGCGAGGTGTGCCTGATGATCGCGAGCGGCAAGGCGACCGACGCGCTGACCCGGCTGGACGCGGTGACCGTCTCACCGGACACGCTCGGCCCGGCCGAGCAGGCCCGGCTGCGGAGCCTGGCGTTCAGCGCCGGCGGCGACCACGCCGCCGCCCACCAGGCAGACCGGCACGCGTTCCGGCTGGCCGCCCAGCGCACCGACCGGCTGCGGGACGTGTTCCTGGAGGGGATCGCGGCTCGGCTGGACCAGGAGGACGTCCGCCGGGCGGTGGCCCGGCACGACTCGGACTCGCTGACCGACCCGCTCACCGGCCTGGCCAACCGCCGCCATCTCGAACGCTACCTGGCGGCGATGGCGGAGCGGGGGGAGCCGGCGATGGTGGGCACGGTGGACGTCGACGGGCTGGCGGCGGTCAACGAGGTGCACGGCCGGCTCTCCGGCGACCTGGTGCTGCAACGGGTGGCCGGAGTGCTGGCGCGGGTGCTGCGGCGGGGCGACTTCGTGGCCCGGCGGGGTGGCGACGACTTCGCGGTGGTGCTGGCGGCCTCCCCCGGCGACCACGCGGCGCAGGTCGCGCAGCGGATCAGCGACGCGGTCAGCGCCGAGGACTGGGCCGCCCTGGTGCCGGGCAGCCGGATCGGGGTCACCATCACCTGGGCGCAGCGCTGACCGATCCGCTGGGATCACTGGCGGGACAGGGCGGGAACGCCGGCCATCCGGGCCCGCCGGTCGGCCTCGGCCAGCGCGTCCAGCACCCCGTCCAGGTCCCCGTCCATGGCCAGGTCCAGGTGGTACGCGGTGTAGTTGATCCGGTGGTCGGTGATCCGGTTCTGCGGGAAGTTGTAGGTACGGATCCGCTCCGAACGGTCCACTGTGCGCACCTGCGCCTTCCGGGCGTCCGAGGCCGCCGCGTCCGCCTCCTGCTGGGCGATCGCGAGCAACCGGGACCGCAGGATCCGCATCGCCTGCTCCCGGTTCTGCAGCTGGCTCTTCTCGTTCTGGCAGGAAACCACCATCCCGGTCGGCAGGTGGGTGATCCGGACCGCCGAGTCGGTGGTGTTCACGGACTGGCCGCCCGGCCCGGACGACCGGTAGACGTCGATCCGCAGGTCGTTCGGGTCGATCGTCACCTCCACCTCCTCCGCCTCCGGCGCGACCAGCACGCCGGCGGCCGAGGTGTGGATCCGGCCGGCGGACTCGGTCACCGGCACCCGCTGCACCCGGTGCACGCCGCCCTCCCACTTCAGCCGCGACCACACCCCGTGGCCGCCGTCCGGGGTCCGGCGGGTCTTGATCGCCAGCGCCACGTTCTTGACCCCGCCCAGGTCCGACTCCTGGGAGTCGATCACCTCGGTGGCCCAGCCGTGCCGCTCCGCGTACCGCAGATACATCCGCAGCAGGTCACCGGCGAACAGGGCCGACTCGGCGCCCCCCTCCCCGGCCTTGATCTCCAGGATCACGTCCTTCGGGTCCTGCGGATCCCGCGGGGCCAGCAGCGCGGCCAGCCGCTCCTCCAGCTCCGGGACCCGGGCGGCCAGCGTCGCGACCTCGCCCGCGAAGGCCGGGTCCTCGGCCACCAGCTCGCGGGCGGCGGCCAGGTCGGCGCGGGCCGCGGCCAGCTCGGTGGCGACCCGGTGGACCGGGGTCAGCTCGGCGTAGCGCCGACCCACCGTCCGGGCGCGCGCCTGGTCGGCGTGGATGGCCGGGTCGGCCAGCTGCTGCTCGAGGTCGGCGAACTCCGCCAGCAGATCGGCCAGCCGGCCCGGTTCGGCGGCACCCGGCTCACCGGCGGCTGGCTGTGCGGTGCTCATCGCTGCGCTCCTCTGGACGTGATCTGGACACAGCTACGCCCGCCCGGCTAGGGGCGGGCGGGAGCGGGCCGCTAGCGGCTGGCGGCGGACTGCTTGCCGGCGCCGGCCGCCTGCTTGCTGGCCTTGGCGTACTTCTGCTGGAACTTCGCGACCCGCCCGGCGGTGTCGAGCACCCGCTGCTTGCCGGTGTAGAACGGGTGGCACACGTTGCACGTCTCGACGTGGATCACGCCGTTCTTGGCGGTGCTGCGGGTGGTGAACGAGCTGCCGCAGGAGCAGCTGACCTCGGTCACGACGTACTGCGGGTGAATGTCCGGCTTCATGGCCGTGGGTGGTCCTTTCCTTCTGGTCGACCTACCAGGTCGGGTTCCCAGTGTACGCGCACCGCGGTAGCAGCAGCTACGTGCTGGCGACGACGGCACGGCCGCTGCCTGGCCCTATCGTCAGGCACATGAACGGCGGTACGCGCACCTACGGTGGCTGGTCCTGGCGGACGGCGCTGGTCGACGGGTTGCTCGGCCTGGTGATCATGGTGCTGGGGACGGGCAACGCGGTGGGAGCCGAGGCGTGGGCACCGGACCGGACCCCGATCGACGGGTTCGGGGTGGCGCTGATCGCCGTGGCGGCGCTGCCGCTGGCGGTGCGCCGGCGCTGGCCGGCGGTGACGCTCGGGGTCACCACCGTGGCCACCTCGCTCTACCTGATGCTCGGCTACCCGTTCGGGGTGATGCTGGTCGCGGTGGCGGTCGCGACTTACACGGTGGCGGCCCGGCTGCCGCTGCGCACCGGGGCGGCGGTGGCCGGAGCGGCGCTGCTGGTGCTGCTGTTGCACCTGGTGATCCCGCTGGGCGGCGGTGAGCCGTTCGACGACCCGTTCGGGGTGCTGCCCGGCGCGGCCTGGATTGTCGTACCCTTCGCGATAGGCACCATGGTCCGGGGCGCCCGGGAGGTGGCGGCGCGGGCCCGGGCCGAGCAGGTGCGACAGGTCGCCGACCAGGAGCGGCTGCGAGTGGCGCAGGAGGTTCACGACGTGGTCGGGCACGGGCTGGCCGCCATCAACATGCAGGCCGAGATCGCGCTGCACCTGCTCCCCAGCCGCCCGGAGCAGGCCGAGCCGGCGCTGACCACGATCAGCCGCACCAGCAAGCAGGCGCTGGACGAGCTGCGGGCCACCCTGAACGTGGTGCGCCAGGACGACCGGCGGACGCCGGAGGCCGGCCTGTCCCGGCTGGCGGACCTGGTCGGCCGGATGTCGGGCACCGGGGTGGCGGTCACGGTACGGGTGACCGGGGTGCGCCGGGACCTGCCGGTCGCCGTCGACCTGGCGGCGTACCGGGTGGTGCAGGAGTCGCTGACCAACGTGTTGCGGCACGCCGGCGGTGGCTCCGCGGTCACGGTCCGGCTGGGCTACCTGCCGGAGGCCCTGGAGGTCGAGGTCACCGACACCGGCCCGGAGGCCCGGCCGGCGGATCCGGACCGGGACGCCGGGCGGGACGCGGAGCCCGGCGGGGACCCGGGACGGTTGGTCGCCACTACCTCCTCCGCCGCCGCTACTGCTGCTGCCGCTACTGCTGCTGCCGCCGCCGCTGCCGCCGCTCCGGGCAGCGGCAGCGGAGGCGGCCACGGGATCGCCGGCATGCGGGCGCGGGTGGCCGCGCTCGGCGGCCGGTTCGAGGCCGGGCGTTCGACCGGCGGCGGGTTCCGGGTCTACGCCTGGCTGCCAGAGGAGCGGGCATGATCCGGGTCCTGATCGCCGACGACCAGGACGTGGTCCGGCTCGGGTTGCGCACGCTGCTTGAGAACGAACCGGACATCGAGGTGGTCGGCGACGCCGCCGACGGCCTGCAGGCGGTGGCGCTGGCCAAGCAGTTCCGGCCGGACGTGATCCTGATGGACGTCCGGATGCCCGGCATCGACGGCATCGAGGCGACCCGGCGGATCGCGGCCACGCCCGAGCTGGCCGACACCCGGGTGGTCGTCCTGACCACCTTCGAGCTGGACGAGTACGTCTTCGAGGCGCTGCGGCACGGGGCCAGCGGGTTCCTGATCAAGGACACCAAGCCGGTCGACCTGCTGCGGGCGCTGCGGGTGGTGGCGGCCGGGGACGCGCTGCTGTCCCCGTCGGTGACCCGGCGGGTGGTCCGGGAGCTGGCCACCCATCCGGCCCGCACCACCCGGCCCCACCCGCAGCTGCACACCCTCACCGAACGCGAGCGGGAGATCCTGGTGCTGGTGGCCGAGGGGCTGAGCAACGACGAGATCGCCGCCCGGCTGGTGGTCAGCCCGGCCACCGCCCGTACCCATGTCAGCCGGGCGATGGTCAAGCTGGGTGCCCGGGACCGAGCCCAGCTGGTCGTGTTCGCGTACCAGTCCGGCCTGGCCGGCTGACCCTTCCCCTGCCCAACCAGGTCATGAGAGAGATGCTCCTCGTAGGTTGACACTGTCAGTGTGACAGTGTCAAGGTGGGGTGGTGGATGGTTGGACGATCGACGAGCTGGCGGCGCGGGCGGCCGAGGCGCTGGCCAGCGAGGGGGTACGCGCGCCGAACGGCCGGGTCGCCGCGCTGCCGGCCCGCCGGGTGATCCGGTGGTACGCGACGATCGGGCTGCTCGACCGGCCGCTGCGCACCGGTGGCCGGGTCGCCCGGTACGGCGAGCGCCACCTGTTGCAGCTGGTCGCCGTCAAGCGGCGGCAGGCCGAGGGGCAGCCGCTCGCGGCGATCCAGGCCGAGCTGGCGGGAGCCACCGACGTCACCCTGCGCCGGGTGGCCGGCCTGCCAGCCGCGGCCGCCCCGGCGCCGCCGTCGGCGCCCGCCCACCCGGCCGGCGACCAGCGGCAGTTCTGGCGGACCCCGACCGCCGCTGGCCCGACCGGCCCGGTCGCGCCGATCTATCCGGTGTCGCTGCACCCGGCCGCCACCCTCACCCTCCCCCGGCAACCGGAGGCGGACGACCTGACCGCCATCCACGCCGCCGCCCGACCGCTGCTCGACCTGCTGGTCGCCCGCGGCCTGCTGCCCGACCCGTCCCGGAGGCCAGAATGACTCTGCAGATCACCCCGATGAGCCACACCGAAACGCAGCACCTTCCGGCCCGCGAGGACGCCGGGCTCGGCGCGCTGCGCACCGACCGCGGCAATCTGCCGCTGGAGTCCCTCGACCTGCGGGCCCGGATCACCGGCCTGCTCGCCCACACCGAGCTCACCCAGGGCTTCCACAACCCCCACGACGTGCCGCTGGAGGCGACCTACGTCTTTCCGCTGCCGGATCGGGCGGCGGTCACCGGGATGCGGATGGCCGCCGACGACCGGGTGATCGTGGCGGAGCTGGCCGAGCGGGCGCAGGCCCGCACCGCGTACGACCGGGCGATCGCGGCCGGGCAGCGGGCCGCGATCGCCGAGGAGGACCGGCCGGACGTGTTCACGATCCGGGTCGGCAACATCCTGCCCGGCGAGCACGTGACGGTCACCCTCACGCTGACCGGACCACTGTCGTACGAGGACGGTGAGGCGACGTTCCGGTTCCCGCTGGTGGTCGCCCCCCGGTTCATCCCCGGCGCCCCGCTGGCGGCCGATCAGGTGGGCGACGGGTACGCGGTCGACACCGACGCGGTGCCCGACGCCTCCCGGATCACCCCACCGGTGCTGCTACCCGGGTTCCCGTACCCGGTCCGGCTCGGGATCGAGGTCACGCTGGACCCGGCCGGGCTGCCGCTGGCCGACGCCCGCTCCAGCCTGCCGGTCGAGGCCACCGACGAGGGGTGGCGGGTGCGGCCGGGCCAGCGGGCCGACCAGGACTTCGTGCTGCGGCTGCGGTACGGCGACCCGGTCCACACCAGCCACGCGCTGGCGCTGTGCCCGGACCCGGACGGCGAGGAGGGCACCTTCCAGCTGACCCTGCTCCCGCCGAGCGGTGCCGCCCCGCCCCGACCCCGGGACGTGGTGCTGGTGCTGGACCGGTCCGGCAGCATGCGCGGCTGGAAGATGGCCGCGGCCCGGCGGGCGGCGGCCCGGATCGTCGACACCCTCAGCGCCGCCGACCGGTTCGCGGTGCTGACCTTCGACACGGTCGTCGAGCGCCCGGCCGGGTTGGCCGGGCTGGTCGCCGGCACCGACCAGCACCGGTTCCGGGCGGTCGAGCACCTGGCCGGCGTGCAGGCCCGCGGCGGCACGGTGCTGCTGACCCCGCTGCAGGAGGCGCTGGCGCTGCTGGCTGGTGAGGACCAGGAGCGAGACCGGGTGCTGGTGCTGGTCACCGACGGGCAGGTCGGCAACGAAGACCAGCTGCTGCGGGAGCTGACCGCGGCAATGCCGGCGGCGTCGCTGGCTTCGCTTGACCGCTCCGACGGGAACCTGGCCGGGGCGTTCCGGGTGCACACGATCGGCATCGACCGGGCGGTCAACGCCGGGCTGCTCGGGCGGTTGGCCGCCGCCGGGGGCGGGCGGTGCGAGCTGGTGGAGTCGGAGGAGCGGCTGGACGAGGCGGCCGACCGAATCCACCGCCGGATCGGCGCCCCGGTAGTGACCGGCCTGACCTGGCAGGCCGACCGGCTGGCGGTACGCGAGGACAGTCTCGCCCCGTCCCGCGTACCGGACCTGTTCCCCGGCGCCCCGCTGGTGCTGGCCGGTCGGTACCGCGGCCGGCCGGAAGGGGCCCTGGTGGTACGCGGCACCGGCGCCGACGGGTCGCCCTGGCGGGCCGAGGTCTCGGCCTCCACGGTGGACAACCCGGCCCTGGCGGCGGCCTGGGCCCGGGCGCACCTGCGGGACCTGGAGGACCGGTACGTGGCCGGCACCGGGCCGGACACGGAGGGGCTGGAGCGCCGGATGATCCTCACCTCGCGGCGGTTCTCGGTGCTGTGCCGGTTCACCGCCTACGTCGCCGTGGACCGCCGGACCGTCACCGACGGCGAGTCGCCGCATCGGGTGATCCAGCCGGTGGAGCCGGCGGCCGGCTGGGAGCTGCTCGCCGGGCCGAGCCGGATGCCGGTGGACGCCGGGGATCCGGGGCTGGTCCGGCCGGCGGTGCTGGAGTCGGCGCCGGAGGGCGGCGGCCGGTTCCAGGCAGCCGTGCAGCAGGCCGCCGTGCACCAGACGCTCGGCGGCTCGGGCGGGATGCTGATCCGGCCGACCCCCGGACGGCGGATCGCGCCGCCGGAGCGGGCCCCGTTCCCGGAGCTGCGGACCGAGGCGGAGCGGCTACGGGCGGCGGCCGGGCTTCCGGAGCCGGAGCGGCGGCAGGTGCTCGCCGACCTGGCCAGCCGGCTGGAGGCGATGCTGCGGGTCAAGCACCCGGACACCGCCGGCGGCGCGCTGGCCAGGCTCCGCACGTTGCTGGACGAGTTGCCCGGCGAGACGGCGCTGCACGTGCCGAGCGATGTGCTGACCCGGTTGTGGCGGCGGATGCAGGACCTGCTCGACGAGCTCACCGGCGGCACGGCGCTGTCACCTCCCGAGCCCACCCCGCGCCGGCGCGACTTCTGGAAGCGCACCTGAGCCCGGGCGACGCCCGGCGGCGGGGTGGCGTTCCTCGACGACCGGCGGGTCCGTCGCTCGTCGGGCGTCGCACCCGCCCCGGCGTGCCCGGTGCGAGACCCGCGTTGTCAGGCACCGGGTCCCACGCGCCGGCTACGGGACGCCAGCGCCTCACCGGCCGTTCGGTTGCCATGCCCGGCTGTGGGCAGCGTCCTAGTCGCCCGGGGTGGTCTTCGCGATCTGCATCAGGAACTCGATGTTGGTCTTGTTCTCCTTCAGCTTGCTCAGCAGCAGATCCAGCGCCGCCTGCGACTCCAGCGAGTGCAGCACCTTGCGCAGCTTGTACGTGATCGCCAGCTCGTCCGGCGCCAGTAGGATCTCTTCCTTCCGGGTCGAGGACTGGTCGATGTCGATGGCCGGGAAGACCCGCTTGTCGGCGATCTTCCGGTCCAGCTTCAGCTCGGCGTTGCCGGTGGCCTTGAACTCCTCGAAGATGACGGTGTCCATGACCGAGCCGGTCTCCACCAGGGCGGTGGCCAGGATCGTCAGCGAGCCACCGTTCTCGATGTTCCGGGCCGCGCCCAGGAACCGCTTCGGCGGGTAGAGCGCGGTGGAGTCGATGCCGCCGGACATGATCCGGCCGCTCGCCGGGGTGGCGTTGTTGTACGCCCGGCCGAGTCGGGTGATCGAGTCGAGCATGACCACCACGTCCATCCCCAGCTCCACCAGCCGCTTGGCCCGTTCGATCGCGAGCTCGGCGACGGTGGTGTGGTCGGACGGGGGCCGGTCGAAGGTGGAGGCGATCACCTCGCCCTTGACCGAGCGCTGCATGTCGGTGACCTCTTCCGGCCGCTCGTCCACCAGCACCACCATCAGGTGGCACTCCGGGCTGTTCGCCGTGATCGCGTTCGCGATCGCCTGCAGCACCATGGTCTTGCCGGCCTTCGGCGGGGAGACGATCAGCGCCCGCTGGCCCTTGCCGATCGGCATGATCAGGTCGATCACCCGGGTGGTGAGCAGGTGCGGCTCGGTCTCCAGCCGGACCCGGGTCTGCGGGTAGAGCGGGGTGAGCTTGTAGAACTCCGGCCGCCGCCGGGCCTCCTCGGGGTCCATCCCGTTGATGGTGTCCAGCCGGACCAGCGGGTTGTACTTGTCCCGCCGGTTCTCGCCATCCCGCGGCGCCCGGACCACCCCGGTGACCGCGTCGCCGCGCCGGATCCCGTGCTTGCGGACCTGCGCCATCGACACGTAGACGTCGTTCGGGCCGGACAGGTAGCCACTGGTGCGGACGAACGCGTAGTTGTCGAGCACGTCGATGATGCCGGCCACCGGGATCAGCACGTCGTCCTCGGTCAGCGCCGGCTCGCTGTCGCCGCCGCCGCCGCCGCCACCACCACCGCCGCTCCGCTCGGGGCGGCCGCGCCGGCGGTCACGGTACCGGTTGCGCCGGCCGCGCCGGCCGCCGCCGGGACCGTCGTCGTCATCCCCGTCCCGGCCGTTGCGGCTGTCCGCCCGGCCGGACCGGTCGTTCTCCGCCCGACCAGCCCGGTCGCTCTCGGCCCGGCCGGAACGGTCGTTCTCGGACCGGCCGCCGCCCTCGGCGCGGCCGCCGCCTTCCGCCCGGCCACCGCCCTCGGCCCGGTTGTTGTCGTTCCGGCCGCGGGAGTCTGAGCGGCCACCGTCGGTCCGACCGGCGCGCTGGGTCCCGGTGGTGGTCACCGTGCCCGCTCCGCCGTCTCCGTCGCGGCTCTCGCCGCCCTGGACCCGGGGCTCGGGCGGACCGGCCGGCCGGGTCGCGCGACCCTCGCTGCTGTCATCCGTGCGCACCTCTGCCCGTACCTCCTCGCGGGGCTCTCCGGCGGCGACCGCGGCTCGCGTGCGCGCGCCGCCCTGACCAGCACCGCCGGCCCGTTGTTCCTGGATCGCGGCGATCAGGTCGCCCTTGCGCATCCGGCCGGTGCCGGTGATGCCCAGCGACCCGGCGAGGCTCTGCAGCTCGGAGAGCAGCATCGCCGACAGTCCGCTGCCGCCGCGTCGGCTGCCAGTGGGGGCGCCCGTAACCACGGGTGCAACCTCCGGCGTCACGTCGGTGGTGTCGCTCAATGGATTCCTTCCCTCGATGGGCCGAACTGCCCGGATACGGCACAACGGCGACCGGGCGGCTCGGATACCCCCGCGTGGAGATGCGGGGGAGCTTCTTGCACAGCAACGACTCTCGTGGAGACCGTGGTCCGACTTGCTGGTAGGGGTATGACAGACTGGCCGCCGACATCTTCCGGGGTGCCCCACGAACCTCGTACATCACAGGGGTTCGCAGATCTCGCCGCTTCGCGGCTGTGCTCCCTAGAGCCTAAACACTCCACCCTACCTGGGGCAACACCGGCCCGTGTCGGCGTGTCACGCGTCTCTAACCAGGTACTGCTGCGCCCAGTGTACCCGGTCGCACGATGGCACCGCGCCGATCTACCTCCAAATCGTGACGAACCCAACCATCCGGGGCCGGGAAGTCGGGCGGGACCGGCGACAGTGCCAGCACCGACGGCCCCGCCCCGCTCACCACCGCCGCCACCCCGGCCGCCCGGAGCCCGGCCACCAGCTCCGCCGTGGCCGGAGCGGTGGCGGCCCGGTAGGGCTGGTGCAGCCGGTCCTCGGTGGCCGCGAACAGGTGTGCCGGGTCCTGGGTCAGCGCGTGGACCAGCAGCGCCGCCCGGCCGGCGGCGTGGGCGGCGTCGGCGTGCGGCACGCTCGCCGGCAGCGCCGCCCGGGCGGCCGCGGTGAGCCCCCGCTGCTCCGGGACGAACCAGGTGGGGCGGACCCGCGGATCCGGCATCAGGCCAGTCGCCCGCGCCCCGTCCGGCCCGGTCCACGCGATCGTCAGGCCGCCCCGCAGGCACGGGGCCACGTTGTCCGGATGCCCCTCGATCCGGGCCGCCAGCCGCAGCACCGCCGGACCGTCCAGCCGGTCCCCGCCGGGAGCCAGCGCCTGGGCCAGCAGCACGCCGGCCACGATCGCGGCCGAGGACGAACCGAGCCCCCGCGCCTGCGGGATCCGGTTGTGGCAGGTCAGGGCGACCGCCGGCGGCGGCTCGCCGAGCGCGGCGAACCCGGCGTGCAGCGCCTGCACCACCAGATGCCGATCGTCGGTGGGCAGCTCGCCGGCCCCGGCACCGTGCACCGACACCGTGGTCGGTCCGGAGACCAGCGCGGCCGACACCTCGTCGTAGAGCGCGAGCGCCAGCCCCAGCGCGTCGAACCCCGGCCCCAGGTTGGCGCTGCTGGCCGGCACCCGCACGGAGGCGCCCCGACGCTCGGAGTTCACCCGGTCACGATACGCCGGGGCCGGACACCGGCACCGGCGCGCGCGACTGCTTGCGGGTGGCGATCCGCCAGCCGATCGCGTAGAGCAGCGTCGCCGAGGCGCAGCAAGCGATCAGCACCCGCAGCTCCAGCACGTCCACCAGCACCCCGACCACCAGCAGGCTGACCGAGATCGCGAGCGTGGCGATCATCATGTCGGTGGCGAACACCCGCCCCCGCAGCGCGTCCGGCACCTCCAGCTGCAGCGCGTAGTTGCTCATCGTCCAGTTCCCGCCTCCGGCGAGGTGGGCCACCGTCACCAGTACCAGCGTCAGCGCGAACCACGGGCTCGCCGCCACCCCCAGATAGGCCAGGCCGTACCCGGCCATCGAGACCGCCAGGCCGGGCAGCAGCCAGGACCGGTGGGTCAGCACCCGGCGCAGCAGCAGCGGGCCGACCAGCGCCCCCAGCCCGCGAGCCGCGAACAGCAGCCCGGTGCCGATCGGGCCGGCCGCGAACGCAGCCGCCAGCAGCGGGAAGGTGGCGAGCAGCCCGTTCCCGACGCCGACCGCGGACTTGACGGTGACCAGCGACAGCACCCGCGGACGCTGCCGGATGTAGCCGAGCGCCTCCCGCAGCGCGCGCAGCGGCGGGGTCGGCTCGGCCGGCCGGTCGCCCTGCATCGGGGTCCGGACCCGCCACACCAGGTAGGTCGCGGCGAGCAGGCAGACCGCCGTGATCAGGAAGCAGACGTACGGCCCCACCAGGGCGGTCATCACGCCACCCAGCGATGCCCCGAGCACCAGCATGGTGCCCCAGGCGCTGCCGGCGATCGCGTTCGCGGTGGAGAGGTCCTCCCGCGGCACCAGGTTCGGCAGCGCGGCCAGCGCTGCCGGGGTGTAGAACGCCTTCGCGGCGCCCAGTATTCCGATCGCCACCGGGCCGAGCCAGGCCACCCCGGGCGACCGCACCGCCAGCAGCACCACCACCGCCAGCACCGCCACCAGGCTGGTGGTCACCAGGATCTTCCGCCGGTCCAGCCGGTCGGCCACCGTTCCCGCGTACGGCAGCAGCAGCGCCAGCACGGCGGTGTCGGCGGCCAGCGCCAGGCTACCCCACAGCCCCCGGCCGGTCAGGTCCAGCAGCAGCGCCATCAACGGGATGACCGCGAACCAGTCGCCTCCGAAGACCACCAGCTCGGCACCGAACAGGCGCCGGAAGTCACGGTGGCGGGTAAGGACCGAGACAACAGACAGCACGTACAAAGACACTACCGCGTACGCCCGGGGGGCGCGGCCACCACGGCCGCCAGCTGCCGGGTCAGCAGCGCCCGCTCCGGCTCGTTGCCGACCAGCGCCAGCGCCCGGCGGTACGCGGCCGCCGCCTGGTCCCGCTGCCCCAGCCGCTCCAGCAGGCCGGCCCGGGCCGCGTGGTAGAGGTGGTAGCGGGCGAGCGCCGGGTCAGCGGCCAGCTCGTCCAGCAGCACCAGCCCGGCCGCCGGCCCGCTGGCCATGCCGACCGCGACCGCCCGGTTCAGCGCCACCACCGGGGACGGCGCCACTGCCTGCAGCAGGTCGTAGAGCGAGACGATCTGGGGCCAGTCGGTGGCCGCCAGCGAGTCCGCCTCGTCGTGCAGCGCCGCGATCGCCGCCTGCAACGCGTACGGGCCGGGCCGGCCGCCCGGCAGCGCCCGCTCGACCAGCCGGACCCCCTCCTGGATGCTGCTCCGGTCCCAGCGGGAGCGGTCCTGGTCGGCCAGCAGCACCAGGTTGCCGGCCGGGTCGGTGCGGGCCGCCCGGCGCGCGTCCACCAGCAGCATCAACGCCAGCAGGCCGGTGGCCTCCCGGTCGTCGGGCAGCAGCTGGTGCAGGATCCGGCCCAGCCGGATCGCCTCCTCGGCCAGCTCCGGGCGAGTCAGGGTCGGGCCGCGGCTGGCCGCGTACGCCTCGGTGAACACCACGTAGATCACCCGCAGCACCGCCGGCAGCCGGGCCGGCAGCTCGGCCGGGCCGGGGACCCGGTACGGGATCCGGGCCTCCCGGATCTTGCGCTTGGCTCGGGTCAGCCGCTGCGCCATGGTGGTCTCCGGCACCAGGAACGCCCGCGCCACCTCGGTGGTGGACAGCCCGGCCAGGTACCGCAGGGTCAGCGCCACCCGGGCCTCGGCGGTCAGCGCCGGATGGCAGCAGGTGAAGAACAGCCGGAGCCGGTCGTCCCCGAACGGCTCGGGGGCGGCCGGTCCACCGGTCCCCGCCCGCTCCGCCTCGACCTTCAGGATCGCCAGCTTCGCGGCGTAGGTCTGGCGGCGGCGCAGCCGGTCCACCGCCCGGCGGCGGGCGGTGGTCAGCAGCCAGGCGGCCGGATGGTCCGGCACCCCGTCGACCGGCCACCGCTCGACCGCGGTGGCGATCGCGTCGGCCGCCACCTCCTCGGCGAGGTCGAGGTCGTGCAGCCAGCCGACGAGCGTGGCGAGCAGCCGGCCCCACTCCTCGCGGAAGACCGCCTCGACGGTTCCGGCTGCCCGCCCGCGCTCGCTCATCTCACTGCGGCTCTCACACAGCGGCTCTCACCGCGGCTCTCACTGCGGCGGCGGGTCGAAAACCATCACCGGCCGCACCTCCATCGACCCGTACTTGGCCCCCGGGCACTTCGCCGCCCAGTCCAGCGCGGTGTCCAGGTCCGGGACGTCGATCGTGTAGTAGCCGCCGAGCACCTCCCGGGTCTCCGCGAACGGGCCGTCGGTGACGATCCGCTCCTCGCCCTTGAGCCGCACCGTGGTGGCGGTCTGGGTCGGCTGCAGCGCCTCGCCGGAGACGTAGGTCCCGGACCCGCGAATCGCCGAGTCGAACGCCACCCACTCCGCCATCACCGCGTCCATCACCTCGGGCGACGGCGGGCTGGCCGGCTCCTCACTGTAGATCAACAACAGGTACCGCATCTGCCCCTCCTCGGATCGTTCCGGCGGCGCTCTGCCGCCGGTTGAAAGACGAACGGCCGGGCCCGCCATCGACACCGCCGCGCCGGAGTCCTCAGGCCAGCTCCAGCGCCCGGGCGGCGGCCTGCGGGTCGGCCGGGATGGTGGCCGGCGCCGGGGCGGTCGAGATCGCCCACTCCGGGTCCTTGAGCCCGTGCCCGGTCAGCGTGCACACCACCGTGGCGCCGGCCGGCACCTGGCCGGCGTCGGCGGCGGCCAGCAGGCCGGCCACCCCGGCCGCGCTGGCCAGCTCCACGAACACCCCGACCTCCCGGGCCAGCAGCTTGTACGCGGACAGGATCTGCCGGTCGGTGACCGCCTCGATCCGCCCGCCGGAGGCGTCCCGGGCCTCCACCGCCTTCGCCCACGACGCCGGGCTGCCGATCCGGATCGCGGTGGCGATGGTGCGCGGTTCGCGGACCGCCTCCCCGCGCACGATCGGCGCCGCTCCGGCCGCCTGGAAGCCGAACATCCGAGGCAGCCGCCGCGCCCGCCCGGCCGCCTGGTCGGCCTGGTAGCCCAGCCAGTACGCGGTGATGTTGCCGGCGTTGCCGACCGGCAGGCAGTGGATGTCGGGCGCATCTCCGAGCGCCTCGACGATCTCGAACGCGGCGGTCTGCTGGCCGTAGAGCCGGTCCACGTTGACCGAGTTCACCAGCGCCACCGGGTAGTCCAGCGACAGCTTCGAGGCCACCGCCAGGCAGTCGTCGAAGTTGCCGGCCACCTGCAGCAGCCGGGCGCCGTGTACGAGTGCCTGAGCCAGCTTGCCCAGCGCGATCTTCCCCTCCGGGACCAGCACCGCGCAGGTCAGCCCGGCCCGGGCCGCGTACGCGGCGGCCGAGGCGGAGGTGTTCCCGGTGGAGGCGCAGATCACCGCCTTGGCGCCGGTCTCGACCGCCTTCGAGACCGCCACCGTCATCCCCCGGTCCTTGAACGAGCCGGTCGGGTTCGCGCCCTCCACCTTCAGGAACACCTCGGCACCGGTCCGGTCCGAGAGCGCGGTCGAGGGCAGCAGCGGCGTGTTCCCCTCGTACAGGGTCACCACCGGGGTGTTGCCGGTGACCGGCAGCCGGTCCCGGTAGGCCGCGATCACCCCCGCCCAGGTCGGCATGGGCTACTCCCCGCCCTCGACCCGCAGCACGCTGACCACGGTCCGGACGATCGGCAGGTCGCGCAGCTCGGCCACGGTCGCGGCGAGCGCGGCGTCCGGCGCCCCGTGGGTGACGATCACCAGGGTGGCCTCGCTGCCCCGGCCGGTCTGGTGCACGGTCGCGATCGACACCTCGTGCCGCGCGAACACACCGGCCACAGTGGCCAGCACCCCGGGCCGGTCGGCCACGTCCAGCCGTACGTGGTAGCGGGTGACCACCTGCCCGATCGGGCGCACCGGCAGGTCCGCGTACGCCTCCAGCCCGGTCTGTCCACGCTGGCCGGTAGGTCCGCTGACCCGTGCCCGGGCCACCGCCACGATGTCCCCGAGCACCGCGCTGGCGGTCGGCGCGCCACCGGCCCCGGCGCCGTAGAACATCAGCTGCCCGGCCGCGTCCGCCTCCACGAACACCGCGTTGAACGCACCGCCGACCGCCGCCAGCGGGTGGCTGCGCGGGATCATCGCCGGATGCACCCGCACCGACACCGCCCGGCCTGCCTGCCCACCAGTCTGCTCGGCCAAGCACAGCAGCTTGATGACGCAGCCCATCTCCCGGGCGCTGGCCACGTCCGCGGCGGTGATCTCGGTGATCCCCTCCCGGTAGACCTCGGCCGCGCTTACCCGGGTGTGGAAGGCGAGCGAGGCCAGGATCGCCGCCTTCGCCGCCGCGTCGAAACCCTCCACATCGGCGGTCGGGTCCGCCTCCGCGTAGCCGAGCGCGGTCGCCTCCTCCAGCGCCTCGGCGAACCCAGCCCCAGTCGTGTCCATTGCGGACAGGATGAAGTTGGTGGTGCCGTTGACGATCCCGGTCACCCGGGTGATCCGGTCCCCGTGCAGCGACTCCCGCAGCGGCCGCAGCAGCGGGATCGCGCCCGCCACCGCCGCCTCGAAGTAGAGGTCCGCCCCACCGGCCACCGCGGCGTCATGCAGCGCGCCGCCGTCCTCGGCCAGCAGCGCCTTGTTCGCGGTCACCACGCCCTTGCCCAGCCGCAGCGCCTCGACCAGCCAGGTCCGGGCCGGCTCGATCCCGCCGACCACCTCGACCACCACATCCACATCGGAGCGCTTGACCAGCCCGAGCGCATCGGCGGTGAACAGCGCCGGATCGGCCGGCACGTCCCGCGCCCGGCCGGGCCGGCGGACCGCGATCCCGGCCAGCTCGACCGGGGCGCCGACCCGAGCGGCCAGGTCGCTGGCCTGCTCGTGCAGCAGCCGCACCACCTCCGCGCCGACCGTGCCGCAGCCCAGCAACGCCAGCCGTACCGCCGGCGCGGTCATCCGACGTCCAGGGCGAGCAGGTCGGCCTCGGTCTCCCGGCGCACGATCACCCGGGAGCGGCCGCCGGCCACCGCCACCACCGGTGGGCGGGGGACGTGGTTGTAGTTGCTGGCCATGCTCCGGCAGTAGGCCCCGGTGCCGGGCACCGCCAGCAGGTCGCCGGGGCGCAGGTCGGCCGGCAGGAACTCGTCGGCCACCACGATGTCGCCGGCCTCGCAGTGCTTGCCCACCACCCGGGCCAGCATCGGCCCGGCGGAGCTGGCGCGGGACGCGAGGGTGGCCGAGTAGGCCGCGTCGTAGAGCGCGGTCCGGATGTTGTCGCTCATCCCGCCGTCGACGCTAACGTAGCTGCGGATACCGTCGACGTCCTTTACCGTGCCGACCCGGTAGAGGGTGAACATCGCCGGCCCGACGATCGCCCGGCCCGGCTCGACCGCCAGCCGCGGCACCGCCAGCCGAAGCGCCCGGCACTCGTCCTCGACGATGGTCAGCAGCTGCTTTCCCAGCTCGGCCGGCGGCGCCGGGTCGTCCTGGGTGGTGTAGGCGATGCCGAACCCGCCGCCCAGATCCAGCTCCGGCGGCTCCACCCGGAGCGTGTCCCGCAGCCGGGCCTGCAGCCCCAGCACCCGCCGGGCGGAGACCTCGAACCCGGAGCTGTCGAAGATCTGGGAGCCGATGTGTGAGTGCAGCCCGGCCAGCTCCAGCACCCCGTCGGCGAGGATCCGGGCGGCCGCGTCGAACGCTGAGCCGCCGGTCCCCCCGGCGAGCGAGAAGCCGAACTTCTGGTCCTCGTGGGCGGTGGCGATGTACTCGTGGGTGTGCGCCTCCACGCCGACGGTGACCCGCACCAGCACCCGCGGGCGGACGCCCCGCTGCCGGGCCAGCCCGGTCAGCCGGTCGATCTCGGCCGACGAGTCGACGATGATCCGGCCCACCCCGGCATCCAGCGCCCGGGCCAGCTCGGCGGTCGACTTGTTGTTGCCGTGGAACCCGATCCGGTCCGGCGGCATCCCGGCGGCCAGCGCGGTCGCCAGCTCGCCGCCGGTGCAGACGTCCAGCCCCAACCCCTCCTCGGCGATGATCCGGACCACCGCCTTGCACAGGAAGGCCTTGCCGGCGTAGAAGACGTCCACGCCCGGGAAGCCGGCCACGAACTCCCGGCAGCGGGTGCGCAGGTCGGCCTCGTCCAGCACGTACGCGGGGGTGCCGTGGGCGGCTGCCAGCTCGGTCACCGGCACCCCGCCGGCGGTCAGCACCCCGTCCCCGCCCCGGCCGGCGGTGGCCGGCCAGAGCGGGGGCAGCAGGGCGTTGACGTCGGTCGGCGGGCGCAGCCAGGCGGGTGCCCGGCGGCCAAGGTCGGCGTGCAGCGCCCCCGCCTCATGCGCACGCACGGCCACCACCAGCGATCACGTCGGTCACCGGCCCATGCTACCGACCGGCACGTGGGCTCCTCGCTGCCGGGACGCGCCACGAACGGCGGGCCGCCCACGACCGCGACACTTCTTACTATGCTTCCGAGCAGCCGATGCCGGAGCTCGACTCGGAAGCGGTGGACTTCCGAGCGGCTTCCGAGCCCTTCGCACCGACCCGCCGGCTATGGGGGCTGGTACGCGAGATCGGGACTAGCCCGCGCGATCCCCGCCGCCGTTACTTCCGTACCCCGTAGCCACCTACCCGACATCCGTCGTGGCCGCGCGCAGCAGCTGGACGGCCAGCTCGGTGCGGGAGGCGCAGCCGGTCTTGGCCAGCAGCCGGGAGACGTGCACCGCCACCGTCCGCGGCGAGATCCCCAGCCGGGCCGCGATCTGCTGGTTGGCCAGCCCGGCCGCGACCAGCTCGCGTACCTCCCGCTCCCGGGCGGTCAGCGCCGGCGCGGTCCCGGCGGCACCGGCGGCGCGGGCCAGCTCCTGCGCGGCCGCGCGCCGGAACCCGGGCCAGCCGGACAGCAGGAAGACCGCCTCCGCCGCGTGAGTGGCCGCCACCGCCGGCTGTCCGAGCCGCAACCGGCGGCCGCCCAGCCGGGTCAGCGCGTCCGCCCGGCGTACCGCCGGTAGCTCCCGCTCCAGCAACCGCTCACCGGCCCGGGCCGCCTGCTCGTCACCTCGGCCAGCGAGAGCTGCACTTCCTCGGCCTCCCGGTCCGGCAGCCCGGCCGGCAGGGTGCCGGCCAGGAACGCCCGTACCGTGCCCGGGTCCACCCCGCCGGCCAGCGCCCACCGGCCGGCCTCCCAGACCCGGTGCGGCCGCATCGTGTGGACCCTGGGCGCCACCGCCAGCCGGTACCGCCGCAGCGCCCGGACGGTACGCGCGGGCGGGCCGGTCCGGGCGGCGAGGGCGACCTCGGCCAGCGCCACGTAGAGCACCGCCCGGAGGTGGTCCATCCCGGTCGCCTCGACGGCGCTGCGCTCGGCCAGCCGGGCCGCGTCGTCGAGCCGGTCGGTCTCCAGCGCCAGCAGCGCGGCCCGGGCGCCCAGCACCACCCGCTCCACCGGGTCGGTCTCCTCCGGCAGCCGGTCGGTGACCGCCCGCCAGCCCCGCAGCCAGTGGCCGGTCCATTCGGCCAGGTCGACCGCCTGCCCGACGATCTTTCCAAGCGACGGATACAACTCGAGCGTGCTGGCCCGCCGGAAGGTTACCTCCCACTGCGCCCACAGCTGCGGCGCCGGCCGGTCGGCCCACGACACCATCAACCCGGTTGTTGAGCACCCGGCCGAGCCCGACCCGGTCACCGGCCGCGAGGCACTCCTGTTCGGCCTGCGCCAGCAGGGCCACCCCCTCGGCCAGCACCGCCGCCCGCCGGTCCGGGTCAGCCTCCCGGATGGCCAGGCCACGGTGGCTGGACAGCACCGTGCCCTTGTCCACCAGCGCGCTGCGCCGGGCCGCGCCGGCACCGACCTGCTCGGCCAGCCGCAGCACCTGATCGGCCTCGACGGCGGCCTCGGCCAGCCGCTCGGCGCGGTGCAGCGCGTTCACCCGGGCCGCCCGCACCTGCGCCAGCGCCAGCCCGGCCAGCCCGGGCCGGGCAAGGGCGGACTCCAGCACCGCCCACTGGCCGGCCAGGTCCCCGGCCCGCCAGCGCAGCGACGCCAGCATGCAGTCGGCTTCGGCGGCGGCGCTCACCTCGCCGGCGGCGTCGGCCCCGTCCCGCCAGGCCCGCGCGTGCCGATCCGCCTCGTCGAACCAGCCGGCCGCGTACCCGGCCCGGGCCGCCAGCGCGTGCACCGGCCAGGCCGGGCGGACGCCGGCCGCCAGCGCCAGCTCGGCCAGCCGGAGCGCCTCGGTACCCGACCCGGCGGCGAGGGTGGCGGCGGCTGCCCGTGGTGCGACCTGCGCGGCCTCGGCCCGCAGCCCCGCCCCGGCCGCGTGCCAGGCCAGCACAGGGTCACCGGCGCCGGCCGCGCGCAGCGTCCGGTAGGCCCGGGCGCGCCAGTCCCGGCGCACCGCTTCGGGGACCCGGCCGGCCACCGCCTCGCCGGTCAGCGCGTGCCGGAACGCGAACCGGCCCGGCGCCACCTCGACCAGGATCCACGCGTCCACCAGCTCCCGCAGCACCGGCAGGATCGCGCCGGCCGGCTCGGCCAGCACCGCCGCCAGCAGGTCGAGGTCCACCCGTTCGCCCAGCACCGCGGCCGCCTCGGCGACCCGCCGGGCCGCCGGCCCGGCGGCGTCCACTCGGGCGCACAGCACCGCGCCGGCCATCCCGGGCAGCGCCGCCCCGGCCAGCTCGGCCGGGGTGCGGACCGACCGGGCCAGCTCCTCCACCCAGTACGGCAGGCCGCCGGTGCGCTCGCGCAACTGGATCGCCACCCGGGCACCCACCGGAGCGCCACAGATCGACTCGACCAGTGCCGCCACCCCGCCGGCGGACAGCCCGGTCAGCGGGAGCACTGTCACCTCCGGGGTGCTGGCCAGCGTCGCGAGCGCGTCCAGCAGCGGCCGGTGCGGCTCGTCCCGGGTGCTCGCCAGCAGCGCCGGCCCGTCGCCGCCCCGGGCCAGGTCGGCCGCGACCGCCAGGCTGTCCGCGTCGGCCCAGTGCAGATCCTCGATCAGCACCGCCGGGCACGGCAGCCGCCGCAGCTCCGTCACGTACCACCGGATCATGCTGGCCCGGTCACCGGAGGCCGGCCGCCGGCCGGGCAGCAGGTCGCCGACCACCCCGAACGGCACCGGCGCGACCGGGCTGGCCAGCGCCGCCGGCACCGGCCGGTCCCCGATCGCCTCCCGGAGCAGCCGGCTCTTGCCGACCCCGGCCGGGCCGGTGACCACCACCGCCCGGCCGCCGCCGGCCAGCACCGACCGGACTGCGGCCAGCTCCGCCGCCCGCTCCACCAGCTCCGCCGCCGCGGCCATGCCCACAGGGTAGTCATTTCTGCGTACGCCGGGCTGCTGCCGGCTCCGGCACCATCGACGCATGCCCGACCCCACCCCCGCGTACGCGGTCGAGGTCCGGCAGCTGCGCCGGAACTTCGGTGGGCGGCGCCGGAACCCGCGGGTGGTGGCGCTGGCCGGGATCGACCTTGCCATCCCGGCCGGTGAGGTGCACGGCCTGCTCGGCCCGAACGGCGCCGGCAAGACCACTCTCTGCAAGATACTGTCCACTGTGCTGCTTCCAACCGCCGGCACCGCCCGGGTCGGTGGCCACGACGTGGTCGCCGAGACTACGGCGGTACGCGAGCTGATCGGGATCGTGTTCGGTGGCGAGCGCGGCCTGTACAGCCGGCTCACCGCCCGACAGAACCTGCAGTTCTGGGGCTCGCTGTACGGGCTACGGGGCCGGCGGCTGCGGGCCACGGTGGACGAGCTGCTGGCCCGGGTCGGGCTCGACGGGCGGGCCGGCCACCGGGTCGAGGGGTTCAGCCGGGGCATGAAGCAACGGCTGCACCTGGCCCGCGGGCTGGTTGGCGACCCGCGGGTGCTGCTGCTGGACGAACCCACCACCGGCATGGACCCGGTGGCCGCCCGCGAGTTCCGCACGCTGGTGGCGCAGCTGCGCGACGAGGGCTCTAGTCCGAAGTTACGTCGGGTTTCAGTAGGGATTTGAGCGTTGAGCTGCGGATACAAGCAGAGTCACATGTAGAGGTGTAGACAGAATATGTCGGCGTGTCGCAACCTGACGTCGACGCTGATGCGTTACCGTGCTTGTTATGGC
>WHTQ01000152.1 GCA_009377645.1 Micromonosporaceae bacterium
ACCCAGCCGACCACGTCGCGCATCTGTAACCGCACCGACGCTGCGGCGTACAGCAGCGGGCCGAGCAGCGCTGAGGCGCGGGAGGTCCAGTGGGACTCGTGGCGGGTGCCCTTGGCCGCTGGCGACGCGCCGACCATCGCGGCGGCGATCCGCTTGGCCGCACCCCAATTACCTGCCGCATCGAGAGGGGACCAGCGCAGCCGGCGGACGCCGTCGGGCAGGTCGGCCTGCCCGGTCGGATCAAACGCCCACACCGTCCCGTACCGGGAGCGGGCGGGGGCGGTGGCCATCAGCACATCCGGCTTCGTGCTGGTCGACACGACGGCGCCGGGTGCGGTGAGCACCGAGGGGATGACCACGCTTGTGGACTTGCCACGCCGGGGCGGCCCGAGGACCAGCACGGCGGACTCGGCGGGGGCGTGCACGATCCCACCACGGCCCATGTCCAGGCCGATGAACGCCCCGCCACCGGCCCGCTGCGCCTGCGCGCGGACCGCGGCGAGCGGGTCGGTCTCGTCGAGCCGCAGCCGGCCCGCCTGCGTGGCCCGCTTGGCGGAGACGCGGCTGGCGGCGGCGGTGCCGGCCAGCCCGCCCGCTGCCGCCCACCACGGCAGCCCGGCCTGCCAGGCGGCGACCGCCCCGGCGACCAGCCCACCGGACCCCGCGGTCCGCGCCGCCGTCGCAGCGGCCTTGACCAGCGGCCCGCCCCGCCTGCGCGCCGGAGGGCCGGCATCGCCGGGCAGTGCGGGCAGCCGCGCCGGGCCGTTCTCGCTCCGCCGCTCGGGCAGCGCAGGTACGCTCACGTGCGACACCCCCTGGTGTCAGCCCCACCCGGCCCCCGCTTCCACACACGGCCCGGGCGGGGACACCCCGATCTCGTTACATCGCCATCCCGCCGCCGTCCGGCCGCTGGCTGCCCGGTTGCTCCTGCCGCTGCCGCTCAGCCGCGGCCTTGGCGTGCCGCTGGTCGGCGGCGCGCTCGTGTTGGGTGGCCAACTCGGCGGCGCGCTGGTGGGCGGCGTCGAGCCGGTCGGGCCGGGTCGCGGCGGCGGCCTGCTCGGCGCGGTGCCGCAGCTCGTCCAGCTCGTGGGCGGCCAGATCCCACTTGGCGGCCCTCCCGTGAGCGCGGCGCCGATGGTCTGCAGGTCGTGGGCCCGCGCGGCGTCGTCGTCGTCCAGCACCTCATCGGTGGCCGGGTCAGGGATTCGCAGCGGGGCGCAGGCCAGGTCGATGACCCTGTTGGCGTCGGCGGCCCACACGAAGTCCCCGGCCACATCTACGCCCGGCTGGCCGTCGGCGCGGTCGTGGCCGGTGGGGTCGAGGCGCAGCGCCAGGCCGAGGGGCCGCCCGTCGGGCAGCCGCGTCGTCAGCCGCTCCCTGGGCAGCACGGTCGAGGGTTGGCGGACGAGGCGTTCCAGCGCGTCCCGCAACCCGGCCGCGCCAGCGAGGTCCAGGGTTAGGCCGAGCCACTGCCCTGGTACAACGCCCGCTCACCACCCTCGCCCTCCGCGGCGTCGGCAGGTGTCTGGACGCTGCCGTGGTCGGCGGACACGACTGACGGCCGCGGCGGAGCCGCATCCCCGGAGCCGGGCGCGTGCTCGGGGTGTTCCTCGCCTCCTGGCGGGTTCGGCGGCCGAGGCCCGGTCGCCGGCGGGCAGCGCCAGCCGCCGCGCCCGCTGCGGGTCCGGGCGGGTGCGCAGCTGCTGGACGCGCATCAGCACCCGCAGGTAGGCGTGCAGGTCCTCCCCAGGCACCCCCGCAGCGCGCAGCTCGGCGGTCATCTCGTCCCGCCCGGCGGCCAGCACGATCTGGCGGACCCGAGCGTAGCGCACCACATCCTCGACCGGCACCCCCAGCGTCCGGGCCTCGCCGGCCAGATCTCGGCCAGCGCCGAACAGCCGCCGGTCCAACGCACCTGTGGTCCACCGCTCGTCCATCACAACCCCGATCCCTCGTGCTGCTGCTGGTCGGCCTCGTCAGCGCCGGGCCCCACCCGGCAGACACCCACAACCGAGGGCGGGTGTTTCGGCCTGTCACATCGCCATCCCGGCCGCGGCCTGCTGGTGGGCGCGGTCGTGCTCGGCCTGCCGGGCCTGCTCGGCGGCGGCCCGGACCGCGTAGGTCGCCGACCACCGGTCACCCCCGGCCTCGTCCAGCTCCCGTTCGGCGCCCCGGCGGGCGGCGTCGGCGTCGTCGGCCGAGCGCCCAGGCGTCCTCCGCCCGCCGCTCGCACCAGGCCCACCGCTCGTGGGCGTCGGCCAGCCGCCGCTCGGCCACCGCCCGCACCTGGCCGTCCACCCCGTCCATGTCGGCAAGCTGGTCCAGGTGCAACTCGGCGGCGGCAAGCTCCGCCTCGGCCGCGGAGCGGTCCTGCTCGGCCTCGTCGAAGATCCCCTGCAGGTCGGCCGCCAGCCCGTCGGCCGCGGCGGACTGCTGTTGGGCGGCGCGCACACGCGCCTCGGCGCCGGCCAGCCGCGCCTCGGCCTCAGCCACCTTCACCGGCCGCTGACCCGGCGTCGTCTCGGTCGTCTCCGGTGTGGTCATGACAAGCTCCCTCCTCCGCTGCGGTCGCGGGTGTCGTCGTGCTGCTCGTCGGGGGCGCCGTGCAACCGGACGCGCATGCCGGTCACACCTCCATCCCGAGCCCGGCCGACGGCGACGCGCCCCCGTCAGGCAGTGGTCCCGCGCCCCGTCGGGCCGTGGTCCGGGCTGGGCTTGCCGCTGGGCGCGGGTCTCGGCCGGCCGCTCGGCATCGCGCTGCGCCTCGGCCAGCCGATGGCCGCGGGTGGCCTCGGCGGCCCGCTCGGCCCGCTCGCGCACCTGGTCCACCCAGCACTGCTGCGAGCTGGCATAAGGGCCGCCGTAGCAGCCGGCGAGGCGGTCCATCCCGCGGTCGATCACGTCGCGGTCGCGGCGTTCCAACCAGCCGGCGTCAACCTCCTGGTCGGCGTCGCCGGGCAGCGGCAGCTCCAGGTAGCCAGGCGGCCGGGTGACCGCTCCGATCACCTGCGCGGCGTCGTGGTGCAGGTCCAGGTCGCCGGTCACGTCGCCGTGCGCCAACCCGTCATCGCCCACGTACTCGCCGTGCTCGTCGAGCACCGCGCCGTCCTCGACCGCCGCGATGGTCAGGGTGAGGTCGCGGCCGTCGGGCAGCCGCAACCTGACCTGGTCGCGGCTGCCCCACGACGACCCGGGCGCCAGCCTGTCCAGCGTCCGGCGCAGCTCGTCGACGGCCTGCCAGTTCAGCCGCAAGCCGAGCCGCTCACCCTGATAGGCGGCCTGCCGGTACTCCTCCTGGTTGCCCATCACGTCCTCCTGTCGTGTGCGGGGCCTCCTCAGCGCCGGGCCCACCCGGCGGACACCCACCCCGAACCGGGAGCAGGTGTTTCGGCCTGTCACATCCCGATCCCGCCGCCATCGCCGCGGTCGTGCTGCAGGCCGTGGCGCAGCTGCCGGTCGCGGGCCTGCCGCCGGGCGGCCTCCTCCCGGGCCAGCCGGGCGATCTCGGCGCGGCCCTGCTCGGCTGGCAGGTCCCGCGCCCTGTTGAGGGCGTCCTGCTGGGTCTCGCGGAACCGGCGGGTGTCCTCATCCGCCCACAGCGGGGTCACGTCAGCCCACCCGTGCGGGGTCGGCGCGGGCGTCGGCATCGCCGTTGTCCTGGGCGTGAGCCGAGCCGTCACCGAGGTGCTGTTGGATGACCCGGTAGGCGGTGCGCGGATGGCAGCCGGTCCGCTCGGCGATCGCCTGCGCCAGGCCGCGGTCGCTGCTGTCACCGCCTCCGTCCAGGTAGGCGGCCAGGGTGTGGCGAGCCCGCTCGGTGACCGGCAGATCCGCAGGCGGTACGGGCAGCCGCGCCGGGTCCACCGCAGGCTCCGCATCCGGGGGTGTGCCAGCTGGCATAACCTCCGTGCCAGCGGTCACATCGCGGCGGTGGGTGCGGGCGGAGCGCAGGAACTGGTCGGCGACGAGCTCGAGGGCTCCGAACAGGATCACCGGCGGGGCCCCGGCGATGACGCGGGCGAGCAGCCCGCCCGGGCCGGCGGCGACGTGCTCGACGTTGACCCACACTGACAGGCCCAGCAGCGCGGCGACGAACAGCCTGGAAGCTGTGGGGGCCCTCCAACGCCTGAGCCCACAAGGTCGCGCAGCCGGCGATGATCCCCCCGTCGATCGCGATCGGGACCAGCCAGCCCATGCCCGCGTTGACCGCGCCGACGGCGACGGCGACCTCGGAGATCGCCACAAACGACAACGCGAACACCGTCGCCGCGACGACCAGCACCGAGCCGATCGCCAACCGCCGCGGCCACGAAGGGGCGTGCGCGCTCATGCGGCATCACCGCCCAACCCGCGGCCCGCGTCGCCACCGATGGCGCGACCAGTCGCGCGGCGCGCCTTGCGCACCCACGGCGGCGGCACCCACGCGCCGCACGCGCAGCGCAGCACGTGCCCCGCCGGAACGAAGTCGTGGACGTGGACGCTCACGCGACCTCACCGCCTTCCCGGGCGAGGCGGCGTTGGCGGCGGGTGCGGGCGGAGGCCAGCGCCAGCCGGGTCATGTGCTCTCGGCGGGCGTGCTCGGCGCGTCGGCGTCGCTCCTCGACGGGCAGCGTCCCGTCCGGGTCGACCTGCCGCTCGAACCGTTCGTTGAAGGCCTGCCGGCCCGCCGCGGTCGTCTGGCGGCTGTCGTGCCGGGCGTGCATGGCGTGAGCTGCCAGCCGCGCCCGCAGCGTGCGCTCGGCAGGGGACAGCCCTGCGCGCGCACGACGATTGCTACGCTCGTCACGCATCTTGGAGACTCCCATCTCTTGATGCCCGCCCCGTCGCAGTTGCCACTGCGGCGGGGCACTCGGCTATGCCTGCCCTTTCACCCCCACTACCGGCGGGGTAAGCGCGCGTCCTTGACAAGAAACTTGAGATCGACCCCGGTCGAGGAGGCCGTCCCCCTCCCATCGTTGACATATTATGCCAACGATGGTGGCACACGATCGACATATGGACAAGTAGCATGTGCGGATGCGAGCATTGAGCTCGTAACGCCCACCCGGTGGAACGGAAGGAGTCCCGATGAGGCTGCGGAAACTCGCCAAGGACGGCGGCTCGAAGAACGGCGGTTGCCCGGCCGTCTACGTCGCCGAGGACGACCCGGCGGTGATGGTCGTGCAGGGCAAGTTCCTCGACGCCGACACCGCCGCGCAGCTGCACGACCCGCTGGCCGACGAGACTGCCGTGCGCATCCCGAGCGAGACGATGGTCCGCGCGGTCGAGGCGTACCTCGCCGAACACGAGCGGCCGGCGTGA
>WHTQ01000192.1 GCA_009377645.1 Micromonosporaceae bacterium
ACCCAGCCGACCACGTCGCGCATCTGTAACCGCACCGACGCTGCGGCGTACAGCAGCGGGCCGAGCAGCGCTGAGGCGCGGGAGGTCCAGTGGGACTCGTGGCGGGTGCCCTTGGCCGCCGGCGACGCGCCGACCATGGCGGCGGCGATCCGCTTGGCCGCCCCCCAATCGCCTGCCGCGTCCAAAGGGGACCAGCGCAGCCTGCGGACCCCATCCGGTAAATCGGCCTGGCCGGTCGGATCGAACGCCCACACCGTCCCGTACCTGCTCCGGGCGGGGGCGGTGGCCATCAACACATCCGGCTTCGTCGACGTTGACACGACGGCGCCGGGGGCGGTCAGCACCGAGGGGATGACCACCGAGGTCGACTTGCCACGCCGCGGCGGCCCCAGGACGAGGACGGCGGACTCGGCCGGGGCGTGCACGATCCCACCCCGACCCATGTCCAGCCCGATGAACGCCCCGCCCCCGGCCCGCTGCGCCTGGACGCGGATCGCCGCCAACGGATCGGACTCGTCCAGCCGCAACCGGCCCGCCTGCGTGGCCCGCTTGGCGGAGACCCGGCTGGCGGCCGCGGTGCCGGCCAGCCCGCCCGCGGCGGCCCACCAGGGAACGCCGGCCTGCCAGGCGGCGACCGCGCCGGCGACCAGCCCTGTCCCGCCGGCGGTCCGCGCCGCCGTCGCGGCGGCCTTGGTCAGCGGCCCGGCCGGTCCACGTACCGGACGGCCGGCATCGCCGGGCAGTGCGGGCAGCCGTCCAGGATTGGTCGCGCTCTGCCGGTCGGGCAGCGCAGGTACGCTCAACGTCGACACCCCCTGGTGTCAGCCCCGCCTGGAGGTCGTTGGCGCAGGCGGGGCACCCCATATCGGTTCGTTACATCGCCATCCCGCCGCCGCGGTCCGTGCGTGCCGGACGCGACCGGGTGTCCTCGAGCGCCTCCAGCAGCTGCACGTCCTGCTGCGCGGCGATCAGCGCTTCCTCGGCGGCCCCCAGCCGCCGATAGGCGCCGTTGGCCGCCGCGCGCGCCTCGTCCAGCTGCCGGCGGGCCTCCTGGGCCACCTGCCGGCATCGGCCAACCCGCGCCTCGGCGGCGGCCTGCCGCTGCTCGGCCGCCTGCCGGCGCTCTGCGGCGTCCGCGGCGGCCTGACCGAGCTCGGTGGTGGCGGCTTCGGGCGGGGCGGGCAGGTCCGCGGTCAGCCCGTCGAGCACGTCCTGGACGGCGGCGGACCGGGCCTGCTGTTCGCTGCGGCCGTGGTGGTCCCGGTACTCCAGGAACAGCCCGATGGCCTGATCGGCAACCTCAGCCGCCGACGGGTGCGGCGGGAAGCCGGACCCTGCGTGCAGGGGGTCGTGCTGGTCACTCATCGCATCGCTCCTCTCACCGGCTCACCGGCCAGCCGCCGGTCGGGTCACATCGCCATCCCGGCTGGCCGTCGGCTGCCCGGCTGCCCGCGGCGCCGCTGGTCGGCGGCGCGCTGGTGTTGGGCGGCGAGCTGTTCGGCACGGTGGCGGGCGGCCTCGAGCCGGTCGGCGCGGGTCGCGGCCGCGGCCTGCTCAGCGCGGTGCCGCAGCTCGTCCAGCTCGTGCTCGGCCAGATCCCACTTGACCTGCACCTGGCCCAAAGCCGCGTCGATGGTCTGCAGGTCGTGAGCCCGCGCGGTGTGGTCGTCCAGCACCTCATCG
>WHTQ01000133.1 GCA_009377645.1 Micromonosporaceae bacterium
CCGCGGAGGGTGCCACCGACTTCTGGATCCACCTCCGCGAGCAGGCAGACCTGGGTGGGGCGGAGTCGATAGCCGACTGGGACCAACGGGGGCAGTTCGTCTACGACCGCCTCACCCAGACCGCCGAAACCAGCCAGGCCGGGCTACGGGAGCTGCTGGAGGCGGAGGGCGTCGCGTACAAGCCGTACTGGATCTCTAACACGATCCTGGTGACCGGGGATGCCGACCTGCTGACACGGATCGCGGATCGCCCGGAGGTAGACGAGATCCTGGCCGACCGGGTCTACCAGATCCCGAAACCGATCGCCGGGACGCCCGAGGAGACGATCGATGCCATCGAGTGGAACATCGACCGGGTCAACGCCCCGCAGGTCTGGAGCGACTTCGGGGTGCGCGGCGAGGGCATCGTGGTCGGCAGCATCGACACCGGGGCGCAGTTCGACCACCCGGCGCTGGTCTCGCAGTACCGGGGCAACCTGGGCAACGGCGTGTTCGACCACAACTACAACTGGTTCGACCCGACCAACCACTGCGGCACCCCGGTGCCGTGTGACACGTTCGGGCACGGCACCCACACCATGGGTACCACGCTCGGCGACGACGGCGGCGACAACCAGATCGGGGTGGCACCCGGCGCGACGTGGATCACCGCGAACGGCTGCCCGGGCGGTGGCTGCCCGCAGCAGGCACTGCTGGACTCGTTCGCGTGGCTGCTGGCGCCGACCGACCTGGAGGGCAACAACCCGGACCCGTCGATGCGTCCGCATGTGGTGAACAACTCGTGGGGCAGCAACAACGGGAGCTCCACTACCTACCTGGACAGCGTGCGGGCCTGGGTCGCGGCGGGGATCTTCCCGGTGTTCTCCAACGGCAACAACGGCGCGGCCGGGTGCGGGACTGTGGGCTCTCCGGGCAGCTACCCGGAGAGCTACGGCGTTGGCGCGTTCGACATCAATGACAACATCGCCAGCTTCTCCAGCCGCGGCGCGTCGCCCATCGACGGGGGGATCAAGCCCAACGTGTCCGCCCCCGGGGTTAATGTACGTTCCTCGGTGCCGGGCAACGGGTACGCCCCCAACAACGGCACCTCGATGGCCGCGCCGCACGTCACCGGCGTCGTCGCGCTGATGTGGTCGGCGGCCGATTCGCTGGTGCGCGACCTCGACGCCACCCGGGACCTGCTGGACATGACCGCCATCGACACGGCAAACGACCAGTGCGGTGGCACCCCGGAGAACAACAACGTCTGGGGCGAGGGCCGGCTGGACGCGTTCGCGGCGGTCGACCAGTCCCCGCGAGGTCCGGTCGGGATGCTGACCGGAACCGTCTCCGACAGCGCGACCGGTGACCCGATCAGCGGCGCCGATGTCACGCTCACCGGCCCGGTGGACCGGGAGCTGACCACCGGCGAGGCTGGAACCTACTCGATCACCCTGCCGGTCGGTGACTACTCGGCGACCGCGTCGGCGTTCGGGTACGGGGACCAGACCGTCCCGGTCACCATCACCGAGGGCCAGACCACCGAGCAGAACTTCCCGCTGGTGGCAGTGGACAGCGCGACCGTCCGTGGCACGATCACCGACGGCTCGGGTCACGGCTGGCCGATCTACGCCCGGGTGGACGTGGACGGTGTTCCGGTGAGCACCTTCACCGACCCGCTGACCGGACAGTACGAGTTGTCGCTGCCGGTCAACGACAGCTACACCATTCAGGTGACCTCGCAGTACCCGGGCTACGACGGGCACACCGCAGACGTCGACCTCGGTGAGTCCGATGTGACGGTGGACGTGAGCCTGCTGGTGGACGAGCTGCGGTGCCGGGAGGCCCCGGGCTACGAGCTGGACCAGCCGCGGATGGCGATGCTCAGCACCAACCCGGGTAGCAGCTTCAGCAACTACTTCGAGGACCGGGGCGTCACGGTGGACTTCTTCACCGCCGCCCAGATTGACCAGATCACCGGGTACGACCTGGTGATGCTGGGCTACAACTTCAGCACGGTGAACGACCAGGCGTTCCTGGACTTCCTGGACCGGACCGACGCCGAGGGCACCGGCGTGGTCTTCCTCGACCACGGCTTCACCACCCACAACGGGATCCGGACCCTGTCCCGGGTCACCGGCAACCCCGCGTCGAGGGGCAGCAACACCGCCGGTACCGGGCAGGAGACCTTCTACCAGCCCACCCAGGCTCACCCGATCCTGGAAGGGTTCGACATTGGTGAGCAGATCATCGTCGAGCCTGGGCTGGCCGCCTGGATCGCGTGGTTCGACGGGTACACGGGCGAAGGCACGCAGGTGATCGCCGACGTGGGCCGGACCACCGACGGCATCTTCGGCTCCGGCATCGCCGTGCAGGAGCGGGCCACCAACCGGCACGCGCTGCTGTCGATGAACTCGCAGACCGCGGGCCGCGGGCCGAACGGCTGGTCAGAGGATTCCGAGCAGATCTTCTGGAACGCGGTCGACTGGGCCGCCCCAGGGGAAGCCTCGTTCGAGTGCAACCCGGTCGAGGGTGGTCTGGTGCTCGGGCAGGTGCAGGACCGAAACACCAGCGCTGGGCTCAACGGCGCGACCGTGACCAGCGGCGGCAACCCGGACGAGTCCGCGGTCTCGTTCGCCACTCCGGACGACCCGGGGCTGGATGACGGGTTCTACTGGCTGTTCTCGTCGCTAATCGGCGACCAGCAGTTCACGGCGTCGGCCGGCAACTACGTCGACGACGCCCAGACCGTGTCGGTGCTGGCCGACGCGGCCAACGAGGCCAACTTCTCGCTCGCGGCCGGGCAGCTGACCGTTGACCCGACCGAGGTGGAGGCCACCGTGCGGATGGGCCAGTCGGCGCAGCGCACGTTCTCCATCACCAACACCGGCACCGCTCCGGCGGAGCTGGAGCTGGGCGAGCGGCTGGGCGGCTTCGAGATTCTCTCGGACAGCCGCGGCGTCACGCCGGGATCCGGACTGGTTCCGAACCCGGACTACGACCCGAACTCGCCTACCACCGAGGGGCAGTACCTGGAGGGTACCCGGCCCAGCGCCCACCCGGACGCGGCGGGCGACGTGCTGGCCTCGTTCCCAGCCACCGGGCTTGCGCTGGGCTGGGGCGTCGGGTTCGACGGCGATGTGTGGCTGTCGGATGTCCCGAACAACGACACCAACACCGAGTTCACCGTCAATGGGGACCTCACCGGCACCAGCCACTCGACCTCTCCGTGGGTCGGCACCTGGCCCGGTGACATGGCCTTGCTCTCCGACGGTGAGATGTGCCAGGTCAACGTGGGTGGCGACAACGGCATCTACTGCTGGAACACCGGCAGCGGCGATGTCACCCGGTCGATCACCGGTTCGTTCGCGTGGACCAGCATCTCCCAGCGGGGGCTGGCCTACCGGCCCGATGACGACACCTTCTACATCGGTGGCTGGAACCAGGACACCTTCTACCACGTCCGCGGGTTCAGCCACGCCAACCCGGGTGAGGTCCTCAACGAGTGCGTTCTGGGACCCGCGACCGGGATCTCCGGGCTGGCCTGGAACCCGACCGTCGAGCGGCTGTGGGTCGCCAACAACACGCCAGATGACGAGATCTGGCTGATGGAGCCGGACAGCTGCACTGTCGAAGACGCGCTGCCGCACCCGGATCCGGGATTCAACGGTGCCGGGCTGCACATGGATGACGCGGGCAACCTGTGGATGGTCAGCCAGGGCCAGAACACCGCCTACCTGATCGAGAGCGGGGTTCCGCACTCCAGCGACGTGTCGTGGCTGGCCCACGACCCGGAGACCGCCACCCTGCAGCCCGGTGAGAGTGTCACCGTGACCGTGTCGGTGGACAGTAATGCGGAGGACGTGGCGCAGCCCGGCGCCTACACCGCCGGGATCGGCATCCAGCACGACACGCCGTACCAGGTCCCGACGGTCGGGGTGACGATGAACGTCACACCGCCGAACGACTGGGGCAAGATCACCGGTACGGTGACCGGCGTCGCCTGTGACGGCACCGAGGCTCCGCTGGCCGGTGCCACGGTGCAGATCGACGGCGCGCGGGAGGATGTCACGCTCAGCACCGACGGGGACGGCGGCTACGCCTACTGGCTGCCGATCCGCAACAACCCGTTGACGCTGATCGCGGCGGTCTCCGGCCACCAGCCGCAGACCCGGGACGCAGCTCTGATCCCGCGCAAGACGGTGGTGGAGAACTTCGCTCTGTCGGCCGTCTGCCTGAGCGGTAACCAGCAGTTCCAGTAACCGCAACTAGCGCGCGGGCGCCCCGGCCGGTCACCGGCCGGGGCGCCCCCGCTTGGGGAGAAGCCCGTCAGCTGGTCTGGTAGCCGTCGGTCTCGGCCAGCTCGTAGCCGACCCCGCGAACCGCCTCGATCCGCACCGCCGCCCCGACCGCTCGCAGCTTGCGCCGCAGCCGCTTGACCGCCGCGTGCACCGGGCCAGGATCAAGGTAGCCGCCCGGCCACGCCGCCGCGTACAGCTGCCGGTAGCTCCATACCCGGGCCGGCTCGGCGGCCAGGCACGCCAGCAGTGCCCGTTCCCGCTGGGTCAGCGCGAGTGGGGTGTCCCGCCAGCGGGCCCGGCACCGGGCCGGGTCGACCTCCAGCCCGCCGCGCCGCACCACCGGCTCGGCCGGCCGGGTGCTGGGCTCCGCCACCACGGCGGCGTGGCGGTCCAGCACCGCTCCGGCGGTGACCAGATCCGGAGCGAACACCAGTACACCGGCTCCGTCGAGCGCGGCGGC
This sequence comes from Micromonosporaceae bacterium, assembly GCA_009377645.1. Taxonomy (GTDB): domain Bacteria; phylum Actinomycetota; class Actinomycetes; order Mycobacteriales; family Micromonosporaceae; genus Natronosporangium. The sequence continues at coordinate 4,741 of WHTQ01000133.1, forward strand.
GAGCCGGCGCCGGTCGTCGTCGCCGAGCGCGATCCCCAGGACGACCGGAACCTGCCCGACCAGCGGCACCGGCTGGTTGACCTCCACGATGGCCATGACGACGAGTCCTCCAGGCTAGCGTCGGGAGGCGACTTTCTCGCCTCGCCCCCGCGATGCGCCGGTACAGGCTTGTCTGCTGACCGTCGTTACGGCCAGTGTGGGTGACGTGGCGACCGGTAGCTATGGGGTGCGGCACCCCATTATTCGCCTACGGTGCCGGGGTTTCGCCGCCGGCGAGCCCGGTCCCGAGCTGGCGGGCGAGCGCCCGCCGGGAGTGCAGCCCCAGCTTGCGCATGGCCGCGCCGACGTGCTTGTCCACGGTCTTCGGGGACAGGAACAGGTCCCGCGCGATCTCCTCGTTGGTGCGGCCGGCCGCCGCCAGCTGCGCCACCTCCCGCTCCCGCGGCGACAGGTCGCCGCCGTAGCCCCGGCGCCCGCCCCGATGCGGGGCGGGCAGCGGCAGCCGGTGCCGCCGGGCCAGCCGCGTGGCCCGGGCCGCATCCCAGGTCGCACCCAGCCGCTGGTACGCGTTCCGGGCGGCGCGCAGCGGCGGTTCGGCGGGCCGGTCGCCGACCGCCAGCAGGCTGACCGTGACCTGCTCGCGCGCCTGCGCCGCCTCGTACGGGCAGCTCAGCGAGTCATACGCGGCGGCGGCGGCCAGAAAGTGCTCGGCCGCCGGTCGCCAGCGCCGGGCACCCGCCGCCAGGTGCCCCTGCGCGTGGCGCAGCGCCGCCGGGGCGAGCGGCGCGTCCAGTTCCCCCCAGTAGCCCGGGTCCCGGAGCAGCCCGGCTATCCGGTCCAGCTCGGCGCCGGCCTCGTCGCCCCGGTCGGCAGCGACCATTGCCTGCGCCCACGGCGGCAGCATCCGCATCGCCGGGGGCCAGATTCCGGTGGACTCGGCACTGGCGAGCACCCGCCGGGCGATCGCCGCCGCCGCCTGCGGGTCACCACGGGCCAGCGTGAGCCGGACCAGCGCGGCCGCCGGAAGCGGGAGCAGGTCGAGACCGCCGGCCCGTTCCACGCGCGCCACCACCTCCGTGAGCCGCCGCTGCGCCGGGTCGAGGTCGCCCTGCGCGAGCGCCAGGCAGCCCGCCACCACCTCGGCGTTGACCCGGCCCTCCGGGTAGTCCCCCAGCTCCGCGGCCAGCCACTCGGCCCGCTCACGCAGCCCGTCCCAGCTGCCCCGGCAGTAGTCGAGCAGCGCCAACCCGGAGCGCGAGCGCAGCTCCAGCCGCCGGCTGCCACCGGCGGTGGCCCCGGACAGGGCGGCCGTCAGCAGCTGGTGGGCCGGCTCGTGGTGGCCGGCGAAGCAGGCGTCCACCCCGACGGACTCGCACGCGTTGATGTCCGGTCGCCGGTGCGGGGAGCCCCCGGTGGCCGTCCGGATCCGGTCGGTCAGTGGCCGCCACGCCGGGTCGCCGACGCTGGTCAGCACCATCGCGACCTTGCCCAGCACCAGCACCTCCAGCGCCGGGTCGGTCAGCTCCGGCAGGATCTCCAGCGACCGGTGCAGCCACCGCAGGTGCTCGGCGAGCGGCACCCCCGGCACGCCGGTGGGCACGCCCAACGCCACCATCGCCAGCGCCCGCAGGTCCGGCCGGTCCGGCAGCTCCGCCACCGCCTCGGTCAGCAGCGCCCGCCCGCGCCGGGGGCAGTCGCCGGCCTGGTGCAGCAGCAGCGCCAGCCAGAACCGCAGCTCGCTGCGCATCGGCGCCGGCAGGCCGGCGGTCGGCACCGCCAGCAGCAGATCGAGGACCTCCCCCGCGTGCAGCGTCTGGATCGCGGCCCGGGCCAGCTTCACCGCGATCCGGCCCCGCTGCTCGACTCCGAGCGGCGCCTGCCGGAGCAGGTCCTCCAGCAGCTGCACCGCTTCGTCGTCGTGGCCCAGCTCGACCGCCCGGTCGGCCGCCCGCTCCGCCGCCACCACCCAGGCGCGCCGCCGGCCGGCGTGCCGCAGGTGGTGGGCGAGCTGCCCGAGCGGGACCGGGCGGGCTGCCGCCAGCGCGGCCGCGGCGCGACTGTGCAGCTGCCGCCGGCTGGTCTGGGGCATGGTCTGGTACACGGCCTGGGCCGCCAGCAGGTGCCGGAACCCGACCCGCCCCTCGTCCTCGGCCAGCAGCCTGGCCGCGAGCGCCTCCTCCAGGCCCGGCAGCGCCTGCGCCACCGGAACCCGGCAGGTGCCCAGCAGCATCGGCACCGGCACCGGGGTCTGCAGCACCGCCGCCGCCTCCAGCACCCGCCTGGCCTCGCCGGACAGGCCGCTCACCCGGGCCAGCACCGAGTCTCGGATGCCGGTCGGCACGTCGATCTGGCGCAGCTCCCGGCGCGGCCGGCCGGTGCTCGGGTGGGTCAGCGCCGCCCGTACCCGGGGCAGCGCCAGCAGCTCCTCGATCGCGAGCGGCAGCCCGGAGGTGCGGGCGTGCAGGTAGCCGGCGAGCTGCTCGGTCATCCGGCCGGTGTCGAGGATCGCCGCGGCCAGCGCGCCGGTCTGCTGCTCGTCGAGCAGCTCTAGCACCTGGTGCACCCGGGTCACGCCCGGGGGCAGTCGGGCGGTCAGCGCCGGCACCGCCGGGTCCACCTCCTCGGCCCGGAAGGTCAGCACCAGGGACAGCTTCGCCGGAAGGTCGGCGAGCAGGTAGCTGAGGAAGTCGAGGGTCTGCTCGTCCGCCCAGTGCAGATCCTCCAGCACCAGCACCGCCGGGCCGGACGACTCGAGGATCTCCAGCCCGGCCCGGAACACCCGGTGCCGCTCGGCCATCCGGTCGCCCAGCGGCGGCGGCTGCGGCGGCAGCACGTCCGCCAGCTCCGGCAGCAACGGCCGCAGCGCCCCGGCAACCGGGGACAGAGCCGCGCCGGCCAGCTCGGTACGCAGCCCGCGTACCACCTCGATGACCGGGCCGAGCGGGAACGGTTCCCGGATCTGGCGGCACCGCCCGACCAGGAACCGGCGGTCGCTGTCCGCGAGCCGCTCGCGCAGCTCGGCCACCAGCCGGGTCTTGCCGATGCCGGCCTCGCCCTCGACCACCGCGACGGCCGGGGACGCGGACACGGTCGACACCAGTTGGGGCAGCTCCCGCCCCCGTCCTACCAGTAACGGCGACACCACACGCCCGCCGACTGCACCGGTCTCCGGTACCACCGGAACACCCCTCGTCACCGTGCTGCCGGATCGTGAGGTGGAGTCATTCTTCGTCCCCTAGGGGATATTTGTCATGGGTAATATGACCTAAGAAACCCAGCTACCCGGCGATGACTAGGCGGTCGACGGCCCGCGCCGACCGGAGGACCACCCCGGTGGTGTCCTCAAGGCAGGAGGCCGGACTCGGTCGAACCACGTCCGCGCATGACGGGCGGGGCGGCGAGAGTGGACGCGATCTCCCCGTCGCTCGGCTCCGGTCGGGTCATGAAGCGCTACCCCTCTACCCCGCGGCTGTCGCGCCCGGGTTGTGAGGAGGCCGTAGTCGCGCTGGGACTCTACGCTGGGAGCGTGGTCGCGGCAGGGAGGTGACCCAGTGGCGTTCTGGATCGTCGTGGCGATCGTCATGTTCCTGTGCCTCGGCGGGACGGGGTTCGTGCTCCGGCTGGTCGAGGGGCGGCGCGGGTATCGGCTGAACCTCAAGCGGGAGGAGGCGCGGATCGCCGAGGCGCAGGCGAAAGAGCTCGAGATCCAGCACCGGCGGGCCGAGCTGGCCTACCGCGAGGCGCTGCTGGAGCTGGAGCGGTTCGACCGGCGCACGGGCACCGACCGCGGGCTACCGCGCCCTTCCGGGCCGGAGCCGTTCGACCCCCTGCAGCCGCCGAACCCGGCCTGACCGGGTCGTCGTCGTTCGTACTCCGGCCCCAGGCGGATCACACAGCGCCGTCCGTGCGCTGCGCCACGACACCTGCGTGGTCCCGGCAAGCGGCATTGCAGGTCAGCGGGGAGCGCCGGATCGCGCTACCACCGGCCGGGTGGCGGTTCCCACTCCTGGTGACAGCGCCACCCAACCACTCCGGTGAGGTAGCGTCGTTGACGCCACCGGACGGATAGTCGACAGCAGCCAGGTCAACAACGTCCGTGGACTGCGCTTCCGCAGGTAGGAGGGTTCGCCTAGTGGCCGATGGCGGCGGTCTTGAAAACCGCTGAGGCGAGTGATCGTCTCCGAGGGTTCGAATCCCTCACCCTCCGCCAACCAGCCATAATGCGCCTCTGGCCTGGTATTTCGTCGTGATCGCGCCGGCTGTCGGCCGGGCCGGGAGTCCCGCTGGGTGCCGCCCGGACCAGCCCGATCCCGCTGGTTGTGTCGTATTCGTGTCGGCGAGACGACCGGTCATTGACGATCTTGTACGCCTGATGGACTACCCGCGCGGTCTGCGCCGGCTGGCTCGATCCCGAGCGCGTTCTCGATCCGGCGCCGGGCGGCTTCCTCCTGACCGTCGATGCACTTGGCGTACACCTTGAGCAGGATGTGGACGCTGTGCCCGGCCCACTCAGCCACCTGCGGGGCGGGTACGCCGACGTTGAGCCAGGTGGAGACGGCGGCGTGCCGCAGGTCGTACGGCCGGCGGGCCAGCGGCGAGCGCAGCTGAGCTAGGGTCAGCGCCGCCTCCCGAGCGCGCCGCCAGGCGGACGCGTAGGTGTTGCCCGACACCGGACCTGGCTTGCCGGGTCTGAGCCGTCCAGTAGGCGTGCGACGGATGACTAACAGCCGGCTGCCGGGACCGGCCCCGAACCGGTCGAGGTGCGCGTCCAAGAGGTCGCACAGCGGCGGCGCGACGGGCACGAGACGGGTGGCGCCCCGGGCCCGGTGCTTCAGGCCACGCTCCTCCCGCGGGCCGACGCCGTCGCCCCAGCCGCCGCTCGCGACGATCGCGCCGGTAAGCTCGAACGGACGTGCGGACAGGTGTGACGCCGGGGAGCCCGCCCAGCCGCGTATCAACCGGCGCGACACGCCAGCTAAAGCTGAACACCGCCACCGGTTCCGCCAACTAAGTCTGAACTCCGCCACCTAAACGCGGACGGGACACGGACGGGACACGGACGGGACACCGGGCGCCGGTAATCCTCCCTGCCCTGGTGGGACTGGCAGAGCTGCGTATCAAGGCCGCGTGTATCGGCCGCTGTCGACGCCAGGCGCAGGAGGGTCCGGGCTCCCCAGCCCTTAGGTGTTGCCCTGCTCGTGCAGGAGCCGAGCAAGCTCCTGTTCGCTGACAGAATCG
>WHTQ01000088.1 GCA_009377645.1 Micromonosporaceae bacterium
GGTTGTCGTCGTAGATCACCACCAGGTTGCCCAGCTGCTGGTGCCCGGCCAGCGCGCTGGCCTCGTGGCTGATCCCCTCCTCGATGTCCCCGTCCGAGGCGATCACCCAGATGTGGTGGTCGAACGGGCTGGTGCCGGCGGGCGCGTCCGGGTCCAGCAGGCCGCGTTCCCGGCGGGCCGCGATCGCCATCCCGACCGCGTTCGCCAGCCCCTGCCCGAGCGGGCCGGTGGTGGTCTCCACCCCGACCGTGTGCCCGTACTCCGGGTGCCCGGGGGTCAGCGAACCCCACTGCCGCAGCGCCTGCAGGTCGGCCAGCTCCAGCCCGTAGCCGGACAGGTAGAGCTGGATGTAGAGGGTCAGGCTGGAGTGCCCGGCCGAGAGCACGAACCGGTCCCGCCCGGGCCACTCGGGCTCGCCCGGGTCGTGCCGCATCACCCGTTGGAACAACAGGTACGCGGCGGGCGCCAGGCTCATCGCGGTGCCCGGATGCCCGTTGCCGGCCCGCTGTACGGCGTCCATCGCCAGCGCCCGAACGGTGTCGACCGCCCGGCGGTCCAGGTCGGTCCAGGACAGTACGGGCGAGGTGCTGGTCACGGTGCTGCTGCTCCCTGTCGGCTGCTCCGGGTCGATGCCGGATGGTCCGGACAAGTGTCCTGTGGTCGAGCCTATCCTTGGTGGCCGGTCCGGCGGCGGCGATCCACGCATGGCTCGGACCACACGCCGGGAAGGGCCGGCGGTGCAGACCGGCCCGGCTGCCGTACCCTGGCCCGGATGAGTCCGGTCACCACCCAACGGAGCGCCGCCCAGCTGGCCGCGACGGCCACGGTGGTGGCCCCGGTGGCCCCGGTCTCGCCGGTGCCGGTTCCGGTGCCGCCCCGGCCGTCCCGTCGCGCGGTCGCCCGGGCCTACCTGTCCCTGACCAAGCCGCGGATCGTGGAGCTGCTGCTAGTCACCGCCGGGCCGGCGATGGTGCTCGCGGCCGGTGGGCTGCCGCCGCTGGGGCCGGCGCTGGCGGTGCTGGCCGGCGGTGCGCTGGCCGCCGGCGCGGCGAACTCACTGAACTGCTACCTGGACCGAGACATCGACCGGGTGATGCGGCGGACAGCCCGGCGGCCACTGCCGGCGCACACCCTGCGACCGCGCAACGTGCTGCTGTTCGGCGTACTGCTGGCGGTGACCGCGGTCGGGCTGGTGGCGGCGTTCACCAACCTGCTGGCCGCCGCGCTGACGCTGGGCGCGATCGCCTACTACGACCTGGTCTACACGCTGTGGCTCAAGCGGCGCACGCCGCACAACACAGTGGCCGGTGGGGTGTGCGGGGCGGCCCCGGTGCTGATCGCCTGGGCGGCAGTCACCGGCACCGTCGGAGTCGAGGCGTGGCTGCTGTTCGGGGTGGTCTTCCTGTGGCAGCCGCCGCACTTCTACGCGCTGGCGCTGCGGTTCCGGGACGACTACGCCCGGGCCGGGGTGCCGATGCTGCCGGTGGTCGCCTCCGCCCGCCGGGTGGCGGTCGAGTGCGTGGTCTACAGCTGGCTGACCGTGGCGGTCTCGGTGGCACTGTGGCCGGTGGCCACCGGCCCGCTCTACGGGGCGGTGGCGGTGGTGCTGGGCGCACTGCTGGTGCTCGAGGCGCACCGGCTGCTCCGGCGGGTGGTCCGGGGGGAGCCGATGCGGCCGATGCGGCTGTTCCACTGGTCGGTGAGCTACCTGACGATCCTGTTCCTCGGGCTGGCCGTGGACACGCTGGTGTTCGCCTAGTTCTATCCACCGATAAGACGAAAAAGGTGGACAAAGAGCACAGGGGGAGTCGGCTACCTGACGCGTAACAGTCATCACAAAACACCGGCAGAATGCGTCCTCGGCCCCGGCTGTCTGCTTAGGCTGCGGGCATGGCAGATGGTGATACCACGCTCCTTGCGGAGCGTCCCGAAGCCGGCGAGGCCCCACCCAGTGGTCTGGTCGACGGCCTGAAGGCCTTTGCCGCCGGACACGAGGGGGCGAAGGCGATCATCGAATATGTCGGCCGCCGAGGAGCACGAATCGTGCTGGTCGGCGGCGACGGCGCCTGGGGAGACCAGTTCGCGCCCGGGACGGACGTGGCGCGGCAGGCCTGCGCTACCGCGGGCGTACCGGTGGAGAACTCCTGGGAGCAGGAGCTGATCTTGCAGATGCGTCCCAGCAATGACCTGTGGCGGTCGATGGCCCGCCGCACGCTGGCCCGGTAGCGGCCAGCACCCTCTCTCAGCCAATGACCGACGACCGGAGGGCGACCCGGGACACCTCCCGGGTCGCCCTCGTCACCTGTGCGGACCTGCCCGAGCTGGACCCGGACGACCGGCTGCTGGCGGCGGCGCTGCGCGGGCTCGGCGTCGAGCCGGTGGCCGCGGTCTGGGACGACCCGGCGGTGGACTGGTCCGGCTTCGATCTGGCCGTGCTGCGCTCGCCCTGGGACTACCCGGCCCGCCGGGCCGAGTTCCTCGGCTGGGCGGCCACCGTGCCGGCGCTGGCCAACCCGGTCGACGTGGTCACCTGGAACACCGACAAGCGCTACCTGGTCGAGCTGGACCTGGCCGGGCTGCCGGTGGTGCCGACCAGCTGGCTGGCGGCCGACGACCGTTGGCAGCCGCCGCAGACCGGGGAGTGGGTGGTCAAGCCGGCGGTCGGGGTGGGCAGCAAGTCCTGCGGGCGGTACCGGCTGGCCGACCCGGTGCACCGCCGCCTGGCGGGCTCGCACGTGGCCCGGCTGCAGCACGCGGGCCAGCTGGTGATGGTCCAGCCGTACCAGCCGGCGGTGGACCGGTACGGGGAGACGGCGGTGCTGTTCCTGGCCGGCCCGGGCCGGGACGGGCTGCTGTACAGCCACGCGGTCCGGAAGGGCCCGATGCTAGCCGGCCCGGACCGGCCGAGCCCGGAGCTGTTCCGCCCCGAGCAGATCACCGACCGGGTCCCGTCCGCGGCCGAGCTGGCGCTGGCCCGGCGGGTGCTGGCCGAGGTCCCGGGCGGCCCGGACCGGCTGCTGTACGCGCGGGTGGACCTGATCCCGGGTGTCGACGGGCGGCCGCAGCTGGTGGAGGTGGAGCTGACCGAGCCGTCGCTGTTCCTCGGTTACGAGCCCGGTGCCGCCGCCCGGCTGGCCGCCGCGATCGCCGCCCGGCTCAGGCCGGGGCAGGGGGGCCGTGCCGGCCCGCTCGGGCCGCGAAGTCGTCCAGCACCGTGAGCACCTCGGGTGCCTGCCACAGCCTGGCCCGTCGCCGTCCGGTCAGCTCGCTGACCACCCCCGCATCCGACGCTAACTCGGTGCTTACGTGTCAGATCCGTAGCCAAGGTCGCGTGCGCGCTTGGCCAGCCGGTCGTCGAAGGTAAGGACGGCCTCGGCGGCGACCTCCTGCGCCGCGAGCAGCACACAACAGTCGGGGAGCTTCAGCCCGGTGTCGGCCCGCAGCTCAGCGAGCCGGCCGGCTGCTCCCGCCGGCACCGGGACCTCGCCGACTTCGAGGTCGCGCAGCGCGGCCTCAGCGGCCCCGAGCCGTCCGGCACGGGCTGGGCCGACCAGCACCTCGGCCAGGGTGATCCCGCTGGCCGCCAACGGGAACTCGGCGGTTTCCTCGAGCACCCTCTGGGCGCGGGCATGTAGTGCGTCGTTGCGGTCGAGGTGGGCGATCAGGACGCTTGCGTCGACGATGATCATGCCGGCCAGTCGTCCCGCAGTCGAGCCAGGTAACCCTTCTCGTATGTGCCGGTCACCACGCCGCTGGTGCGCCGGATCGCCGCGCGGCGCTGGTCGGCCCGCTCTCGACGCCCCTCGCGGATCGCCCGGTAACCCTCTTCGAGGAGGTGATGCAGCAGTCGGCCGCGCGTGCCGGCGGCCTCCGGCCAGTGCTTCGCGGCCTCGTCCAGCGCGCGCGCCACCTGGTCGGTCTCGGTGATCGTGTGGCGTGGCCGGGTGGTGGGCATACCGGAGTGTAGCACCAAGCACCGGAGTGCTGCACCTGATGGCTGCGAACGCACCTGGTTCGTTGCGTCTGTATACCTCTCCGGTATCGGGATACCTGAGAGGTATACCGCTCGGCAAGACCACCACCGGTTGGAGGCCAGGCGCGGCCGGGTCAGCGGCGCAGGCCGGGGGAGGCGGCGGCCAGGTCGGCCTCGATCTTGGAGGTGGCGGTCAGCAACGGCGGCAGCAGGTCGCGGCGCATCGAGTCCAGGGTCCGGGTGGCATGGGCGGACACGTTCACCGCCGCCACCACCGCACCGGTGTGGTCGCGCACCGGCGCGGCGACGGCCCGCAGCCCCTCCTCCAGCTCCTGGTTCACCAGCGCCCACCCCTGTGCCCGGACCCGCGCCAGCTCGGCCCGCAGGGCGGCCACCGAGTCGACCGTCCGGCTGGTCAGCGGCTTGATCTCGAGCCCGGCCAGCGCCTCGTCCGGCAGCCCGGCCAGCAGCACCCGGCCCATCGAGGTGGCGTACGCGGGGAACCGGGTGCCCACGCTGATCGCCACGGTCATAATCCGGCTGACCGGCACCCGGGCGACGTAGACGATGTCGGTGCCGTCCAGCACCGACATGGACGAGGACTCGTGAACCTCCGCGACCAGCGCCTCCAGGTGCGGCTCGGCCACCTCCGGCAGGGACAGGCTGGACAGGTACGCGTACCCCAGCTCCAGCACCCGGGCGGTGAGCGAGAACCGGCGCCCGTCGCTGCGGACGTACCCCAGCTCGGCCAGGGTCAGCAGGAACCGGCGGGCGGCCGCCCGGGTCACGCCGGTGGCGACGGCGACCTCGCTGAGGGTCAGCTCCGGGTGGTCGGCGTCGAAGGCCCGGATCACCGCCAGCCCGCGCTGCAGCGACTGGACGAAATCCGGCCCCGACCGGGTCACGGCTCCAGCCCCAGCTCGGCCAGTACCCGGGCGGCGACCGCGAAGGCGGCGTTGCCGGCCGGCGCGCCGGCGTACACGGTGGTGTGCAGCAGCACCTCCCGGATCTGTTCCGCGGTGACCCCGAGCCGGACCGCCGCCTCGACGTGCATGGCCAGCTCGTTCTCGCACCGCAGCGCGGCCAGCACCGCCAGCGTAAGACAACTGCGGGTACGCAGGTCGAGGCCGGGTCGCGACCACACCTCGCCCCACGCCGCCCGGGTGACGTACTGCTGGAACGGGGCGGTGAACCCAGTGGTCGCCGCCTGCGCCCGGTCCACGTGCGCGTCGCCGAGCACCGCTCGCCGGGTACGCTCGCCGCTTCGGTCCAGCTCGGTCATTGTTCCTCCTCGTAGCCGGGGTGGGCCGCCAGCGCCCGGTCCACCAGCTCGCCGGCCGCGCCCAGGTGCTCGGTCGGGTCGGCCAGCCCGACGGTGTGGGCGAGCCGGGCCAGGTTCACGGCCATCCGATCTTCGTCGACCACCAGTCCGGCCAGGCACTCGGACAGCCACTGGGCGGCCGAGCCGGTCGTGACCAGCAGCTCCCGCAGCGGGCGCCACTCGGCCTGCCAGGCGCCGGCCGCCCGCTGGTGCTCCTGCACCATCGCCGCCTGCAGGGTGGCCACCAGGCCGGGTGCCTGGGCGGCGCTGGCCAGCGCGGACACCGCGGCGGCCGGGTTGCGCTTGTGCGGCATCGCCGAGGACCCGCCGTGAACCGGGGGCGGCTCCGCCTCACTCGCTCCGCTCGTTTGACCGGCTGCGCCGCCGTGGGAGCCCTCCGCCAACTCGCCGACCTCGCTGCTGGCGAGCAGGGTCACGTCCCGGGCCACCTTGCCGGCCGCTCCGGCGACCGTGCCGAGCAGGCCTGCGAGTTGCCCGACCCGGGTCCGGTCGGTGTGCCAGGGCAGCGCCGGCGCGGGCAGTCCGAGCGCGGCGGCGAACCGCACCACCAGCCGCGGGCCGGCGTCCCGGTACGCCTCCAGGGTGCCGACCGGGCCGCCGAGCTGGACGGCGAGCAGGTCCCGGGCGCCGGTCAGCAGCCCGGCGGCGGTGCTCAGCGCCGCCAGCCAGCCCGCGGCGACCAGGCCGAAGGTCACCGGCCGGGCGTGCTGCAGCAGGGTCCGGCCGGCCATCGGGGTGTCCCGGTGGGTCCGGGCCAGCCGGGCGGCCGCCCCGGCCGCCCGGGACACCGAGCCGTACAGTGGCTCGAGCGCGTCCCGGGTGATCAGCATCGCGGCCGTGTCCAGCAGGTCCTGACTGGTGGTGCCGTAGTGAACGTACTCGGCCGCCTCGCCGCCCACCTCCGAGCGCAGCGCGGTCACCAGCGGAGGCACCGGGTTGCCGGGACCGGCGGCGGCCCGGGCCAGCTCGGTCAGGTCGAACCGCTCCGGGCGGCAGGCGGCGGCGATCGCCACCGCCGCCGCTGGCGGGATGATCCCCAGCTCGGCCTGGGCGGTGGCCAGCGCCGCCTCGGCCGCCAGCAGGTGCCGCAGCCAGGCCGGGTCGGCCACCGCCGCGCGTGCCGGCCCGTGCGCCGTCACCTCGTCGAACAGCCCCGGCGGCGGCTCCGGCGGCAGCGCGTCGAGCGCCGGCTCAGACGGCGAAGAAGACGGTCTCATGCTCCCCCTGCAACCGGATGTCGAACCGGTACCCGTCCTCAGTCTGCCCGGCCACCAGTGTCCCGCGGGCCGGCTCCGGCAGCCCGGACAGCACCGGGTCGGCGGCGTTCGCGGTCGGCTCGTCGGCGAAGTAGACCCGGGTGACCACCCGGTGCAGCAGCCCCCGGGCGAACACCGACAGCGCCAGGTGCGGCGCCTGCGGCCGGCCGCCGGCACCCGGCACCGGGCCGGGCTTGACGGTCCGGATCGCCCACCACCCGTGCGGGTCGGTGGGACAGCGGCCGAACCCCCGGAACGGGCCGCCGAGCCGGCCGTCCGGGTCGGCCTGCCAGCTCTCGATCAGCGCGTCCGGCACCGGCTCGCCGGCACCGTCGAGCACCCGGCCGCGCAGCCAGAACGCGCCCGGCGCGTCCGCGGCCACCACGTGCGGGCCGTCCGGCCAGGGCAGCGCGTGCGAGAAGAACGGCCCGATGGTCTGTGCCGGAGTCAGCATCATCCTTCCTCCTCTACCGGGGTGTCCCCGAGCACGATGTCGAACCGGTAGGCCAGCGCCCACTCCGGCACCGTCTGGGATAAGTCGAACCGGGAGACCAGCGCCGGCCGGGCGGCCGCCGGCACCGAGTTGAAGATCGGGTCCTGGTCGAACAGCGGATCGCCCGGAAAGTACATCTGGGTTATCAGCCGCTGCGTGAACGCCCGGCCGAACAGCGAGAAGTGGATGTGCGCCGGCCGCCAGGCGTTGTCGTGGTTGCGCCACGGGTAGGCGCCCGGCTTGACGCTGACGAACCGGTAGTTGCCCGCCGGGTCGGTCAGGCACCGCCCGACCCCGGTGAAGTTCGGGTCCAGCGGCGCCGGGTGCTGGTCGGCGTGGTGCGGGTAGCGGCCGGCCGCGTTGGTCTGCCAGATCTCGACCAGGCTGTCCGGCACCGGCCGGCCGCCGGCGTCCCGGACCTGCCCGTGCACGATGATCCGTTCCCCCAGCGGCTCGCTCGGGTGCTGCCGGGTCAGGTCGTGGTCGAGCGGGTCGACTTGATGGTCGCCCAGCAACGCAGCGCCGGCCGGCCCGGTCTGCTCGGTAAGTCCGGGTGGCAGTGTCACCAGTGGACTGCTGGGCGCCCGCCGCAGCGTGGACCGGTAGGCCGGCCAGCGCAGTGGCGGGTGCACGCGGGAGTACGTCATGGTACGGGTCCCTCCGTGAGTGCGCGGAGCAGCGCGAGCTCGTCCTCGGTGGGCGGTTCGGTCTCGGTGACCGGCCCGGCGACCGCCAGCTCCCAGCCGGTGGCGGCCCGCACGTCGGCCACCTCCACGCCCGGGTGGACCCGGGTGAGGGTCAGCTCGCAGGAGGCCGGGTCCGGCTCCAGCACGCCGAGGTCGGTGACCACCAGCACCGGGCCGCGGCCGCGCAGGCCGAGCCGCTGCCGGGCACCCGGCCCGTCGCCGTAGCCGACCGAGGTGACGAAGTCGACCGCCTCCACGAAGGTACGCCGGCTGTGCCGGACCAGGATGAACACCTCCCGGCAGGAGGCGGCGATCTCAGGCGCCCCGCCGGCGCCGGGCAGCCGGAGCGTCGGGTGCCGGTAGTCCGGCCCGATCACCGTGGTGTTGATGTTCGCGAACCGGTCCAGCTGGGCGGCGGCCAGGAAGCCCACGTCGATCCGGCCGGCCTGCAGCCAGTAGTTGAACACCTCCGGCACGCTCACCACCGCGTCGGCGGTGGTGGCCAGCTCACCGTCCCCGATGGACAACGGCAGGGTACGCGGGCGGGCGCCGATCGTGCCCGACTCGTAGACCAGCGCCAGGCCCGGCGCGTGCAGCCGGCGGGCCAGGTTGGCGGCGGTGCTGGGGGCGCCGATCCCGACGAAACAGGAGGTGTGACCGGCCAGCGCCCGGGCGGCGGCCACGGTCATCATCTCCTCGGCGGTCCAGCTCATTGCCTGAGCCCCTTGCGCCAGCCGGTGAACGCGTCCCGGTCCCGGCTGATCGTGTCCCACCACTGGTAGTAGGCGTTGTCGCGGTCGTAGTAGCCCTGCGCGTACGAGGGTCGGGCGCCCCCCGGCGCCACCGCGACCGCGGTGAGCACCCAGGACGGCAGGACCACCGCACCGGGCCGCGGGTCGAGCACGTCGACCACCTCCTCGACCGTGACCAGCGACCGCCGGGCGGCGAAGACCGCCTCCTTCTGCACCCCGGTGATCCCCCAGAGCTGCACGTTGCCGGCCCGGTCGGCCCGTTGGGCGTGGATCACCGCGACGTCCGGGCGCAGCGCCGCCACCGCGGTCAGCCGCTCGCCGGTGAACGGGCAGCTGATCGGGGCCAGGGTGGTGGTGTGGTGGACCAGGTCGGTTCCGGCGTATCCCCGCAGCACCGCGAACGGCAGCCCGGCCGCGCCGGCCGCGTACCGGTTGGCCATCCCGGCGTGGCTGTGCTCGTCCAGCTCCAGCGGCGCCGGCCAGCCGTGCTCCACCGCGTCCCGGAGCCGGTGCAGCGAGCCGACTCCCGGGTTGCCGCCCCAGGAGAACACCAGCTTGCGGGCGCAGCCGGCGCCGATCAGCTGGTCGTAGACGATGTCCGGGGTCATCCGTACCAGCTCCAGCTCCCGCCGCCCGGCCCGGATGATCTCCTGGCCGGCGGCGACCGGGATCAGGTGGGTGAACCCCTCCAGCGCGACCGTGTCCCCGTCCCGCACCAGCTCCCGGATCCCTTCGGCCAGGCCGACCAGCTCCGCCATCCACCCTCCATGGGTTCGCGTCTTGACGGTGCCGAGGATACCCTCTACGTTCACGAAGAGAACGATCGTGCGGTCTACGAACACGCCGGGGCGGACAGGAGCACCGACCATGCGACGCAAGCTGGCAGCACTACTGATCTCATCCGCACTACTGGTGGCCGCCGGCTGCGGCGACGACGGCGGCGGTGACGGTGACGGTGACAACGGGGCCGGCCAGCCGACCGGCCCGGACCAGGTCTCGGTCGGCCTTATCCCGATCGTCGACGTGGCGCCGCTGTTCCTCGGCCAGGAGCAAGGCTTCTTCGCCGCCCGCGACATCGAGCTAGCCACCGACTTCGGGGCCGGCGGCGCGAACCTGATCCCCGGCGTGGAGAGCGGCCAGCTCGACTTCGGGTTCAGCAACGTGATCTCGCTGATGCTGGCCCAGGCCGGCGGCATCGAAATCAAGGCGGTGTCCAACGGCAACAACTCCACCGGCACCCAGGGGGAGGACTTCGGCAGCCTGCTGGTCCCGGTGGACAGCGACGTGCAGAGCGCCGCGGACCTGGAGGGCGCCACCGTGGCCACCAACACGCTCAGCAACATCGTCGAGACGATCGTGCGGGCCTCGGTACGCAACGACGGCGGCGACCCGAGCACGGTCGAGTTCGTGGGCGTGCCGTTCCCGGAGATGGAGGCGGCGCTGGCGGGCGGCGACGTGGACGCGGCGTTCGCGGTGGAGCCGTTCCAGACCATCATCCGCACCAACGAGGTGGGCCGCTCGGTCGCCTGGAGCTGGGTGGATGCGGCCCCGGACCTCACTGTGGCGGCCTACTTCACCTCCGCCGAGCTGGCCGAGAACAACCCCGACCTGGTGGCGCGGTTCAGCGAGGCGATGGCGGAGTCGCTCGCGTACGCGAACGACAACCCGGACGCGGTGCGGGCCATCCTCCCCACCTACACCGAGATCAGCGAGGAGCTGGCCGCCGAGCTGACCCTGCCGACCTGGCCGCCGGAGATCAACCGGGCGTCCTCCGAGGCGCTGGCGCAGCAGGCGGTGCAGGATGGCCTGCTGTCCGAGCCGCCGGACCTGGACGCGCTGTACCCGTGAGCGCCGGAGCGAACCGATGGTTCTGAGCGCCGGAGCGAACCGTTGGCTCTGAGCTTGCGGCCGCTCTGGCTGGGGGTGGCCGGGCTGGTCGGGTTCGGCGCGCTGCTGGAGCTGGTGCCGCGGCTCGGCGTCGTCGACGACCGGTTCCTGCCACCCACCAGCCGGATCCTGTCCGTGCTGGCCGAGCAGGCGGGCGCCGGCCCGCTCTGGTCGGCGGTCGGCAACACCGTGCTGACCTGGGCGATCGGGCTGGCCCTGGCGGTGGCGGCGGCGGTCGTGCTGGGGGTGGTGATCGGCTCGGTGCGGTTCCTGCGGGCGGCCACCGCCTCCACTATCGAGTTCCTGCGGCCGATCCCGTCGGTGGCGTGGATCCCGGCCGCGCTCGTGCTCTACGGCCCGGTCCGGGCCGGCACCCTGCTGATCGTCGTGTACGCGGCGTTCTGGCAGATGCTGGTGCAAGTGCTGCACGGGGTTGCCGACGTCGACCCGGTCGCCCGGGACACCGCGTACTCCTACCGGCTCGGCCGGTGGGCGCGGGTGCGCTGGCTGACCTGGCCGACCGCCCTGCCGTACGCGGTGACCGGGCTGCGGCTGGCCGCCACGGTGGCGCTGATCCTCACTGTCACCGGGGAGCTGTTCATCGGCGGCCCGGGCCTGGGCGCGGAGATCCTGCGCGCCTCGGCGGGCGGGGCGGTCCCGCTCACCTATGCGCTGGTGCTGGTGACCGGGCTGCTCGGGGTGGCGGCGAACCTGCTGTTCCGGTTGGTGGAGCGGCGGGCGCTGGCCTGGCACCCGGCGGTGCGCGGGGAGGTGCCGGCGTGACCAAGCTACCGGGATGGCAGGGGCTGCAGCGGGTGGCGCTGGTGCTCGGCCTGCCGGCGGTGCTGGTGGTGGTCTGGTGGTTCGCGAGCGCGGACAGCGACCACCTGGTGTTCCGCCCGCTGAGCGAGATCCTGGTCGCGTTCCGGGAGACCTGGCTCGGGCCGCGGCTGGTCGAGGACGTGCTGCCGAGCCTGAGCCGGCTGGCCCGCGGGTACGCCGCCTCGGTGGTGCTGGGGGTCGGGTTGGGGGTGCTGGTCGGGTGGAGCCGGACCCTGCGGGCGCT
Source organism: Micromonosporaceae bacterium (assembly GCA_009377645.1). Taxonomy (GTDB): domain Bacteria; phylum Actinomycetota; class Actinomycetes; order Mycobacteriales; family Micromonosporaceae; genus Natronosporangium. The sequence continues at coordinate 11,456 of WHTQ01000088.1, forward strand.
GCTGGAGCCGGTGCTGGAGCTGCTGCGGGCGATCCCGCCGCCGGCGCTGATCCCGCTGATCGGGCTGTTCGCCGGGCTCGGCGACTCCCGCCGGATCGTGATCATCATCGCCGGCTGCGTGTGGCCGATCCTGCTCAACACGGTGGAGGGGGTGCGGGCGGTCGACGAGGTGCTGGCCGACACCTGCCGCAGCTACCGGGTGCGCGGGCTGACCCGGCTGCGCCAGCTGGTGCTGCGCTCGGCCAGCCCGCAGATCATGACCGGTGCCCGGCAGGCACTGGCGATCGGGATCATCCTGATGGTTATCAGCGAGCTGCGGGGGACCGTACACGGGATCGGGTTCAGCGTGGAGCAGTTCCAGACCAGCTTCCGGTACCCGGAGATGTGGAGCGGGGTGCTGCTGCTGGGACTGCTGGGAGTTGCGCTGGCGTTGCTGTTCCGGCTCGCCGACTCGTGGATACTGGGCTGGTACCACGGCCTGCGCGCGAGCAACCGGGAGCGGTGATGCTGGAGGTTCGGGGCCTGCACAAGGTCTACGACAGTCACGGCCGGCGGGTCGAGGCGATCGGCGAGCTTACCTTCACCGTGGACGACGGCCGGTTCGCGTGCGTGGTCGGGCCGTCCGGATGCGGGAAGACCACGCTGCTGCGCTGCATCGCCGGCCTGCTGCCGCCGACCGGCGGCGAGGTGTGGGTGCAGGGCAGCCAGGTCACCGGGCCGCCGTCCGGGCTGGCGGTGGTGTTCCAGGAGTACGGCCGCAGCCTGTTCCCCTGGCTTCGGGTACGCGACAACGTGGAGCTGCCGCTGCGGGCGGCCGGCCTGCCCCGGGCACGGCGCCGGGAGCTCGCCACCGAGGCGCTGGCCGCGGTCGGGCTGTCCGACGCGCACCGGGCCTATCCGTGGCAGCTGTCCGGCGGGATGCAGCAGCGGGTGGCGATCGCCCGGGCGGTGGCCTACCAGCCGCAGGTGCTGCTGATGGACGAGCCGTTCGCGGCCGTCGACGCCCAGACCCGGGCCGATCTGGAGGACCTTATCCGCTCGGTGTGGCGGCGGCTCGGGGTGACCCTGCTGTTCGTCACCCACGACATCGACGAGGCGGTGTACCTGGGGGAGCGGGTGATCGTGCTGTCCGCCGCCCCCACCCGGATCCGGGAGGATCTCGCGATCGACCTGCCGGTCGAACGGGACCAGCTGGCCACCCGCTCCGACCCGCGGTTCACCGACCTGCGGGCGCACATCTACGCCCAGATCCAGAAGACCAGGCACCCGGCACCGCAGGAGGAACTGTCATGACTCTGCTGGAACCGAAGATCTGGGAGGGCCAGATCTACAGTGGTGGCTGGACCGCCCCGCGCGGCGGCACCGCCCCGATCGTCGAGCCGGCTACCGGCACCGCCCTCGGCACGACCGGCCTGGCGACCGCCGAGGACGTCGCCGCCGCCAGTGCCGCGGCGGCCGCCGCCCAGCCCGAGTGGGCGGCCACCAGCTTCGAGGAGCGGGCGGCGGTGCTGCGCCGGGCCGGGGCGCTGATCGAGCAGCACGCCGACGAGCTGCATACCTGGATGATCCGGGAGACCGGCTCAGTGCCCGGGATGGTCGGGTTCGGCACGCACGTGGCGAGCCAGGAGTGCTACGAGGCGGCGGCGCTGGCCTCCCGGCCGGTGGGGGAGATCCTGCCCACCGCGCAGCCCCGGCTGAGCCTGCTGCGCCGGGTGCCGGTCGGGGTGGTCGGGGTGATCTCCCCGTTCAACGCCCCACTGATCCTGTCCAGCCGCTCGGTCGCCCCGGCGCTGGCGGTGGGCAACGCGGTCGTGCTCAAGCCGGACCCGCGGACCCCGGTGGCCGGCGGGTTCGTGCTGGCCCGGGTGTTCGAGGAGGCCGGCCTGCCGCCGGGGTTGCTGCATGTGCTGCCCGGCGGGGCCGAGACCGGCCAGGCGCTGGTCGCCGATCCGCGGGTACGGGTGATCTCGTTCACCGGCTCCACCGCCGCCGGCCGGAAGGTGGCGTTGCTCGGCGCCGAGCACCTCAAGCGGGTGCACCTGGAGCTGGGCGGCAACTCGGCGCTGGTGATCCTGGACGATGTGGACGTGGACCAGGTGGCCTCGGTCGGCGCCTGGGGCTCGTTCCTGCACCAGGGCCAGATCTGCATGACCGCTGGCCGGCACATCGTGCACGAGCGGGTGGCCGATGCGTACGTGGTGGCGCTGGCCAGCCACGCCGAGAACCTGCCGGTCGGGGACCCGGCCACCGGAGCGGTGGCGCTCGGCCCGCTGATCGACGCCGGCCAGCGGGACCGGGTGCACCAGCTGGTCACCGCCAGTGTGGACGGTGGTGCCCGGCTGGCCGCCGGTGGCGCGTACGACGGCCTGTTCTACCGGCCGACCGTGCTCGACGCGGTCCGGGAGGACCTGCCCGCCTACTCCCAGGAGGTGTTCGGCCCGGTCGCCCCGGTGATCCGGTTCTCGACCGTCGAGGAGGCGGTGCGGCTGGCCGCCGACACCAGCTACGGCCTGTCCCTCGGCATCCTCACCCGGGACGCGATGCGGGGCCTCGCCCTGGCCGAGCAGATCCCGACCGGGATCGTGCACATCAACGACCAGACCGTCAACGATGAGGCGGTCGCGCCGTTCGGCGGGGTGCTGGACTCCGGCACCGGGGCGCGGTTCGGTGGCCAGTCCAACCTGGACGCGTTCACCGATCAGCGCTGGATCACGGTCCGGGGCGAGCTGCCCGCGTACCCGTTCTAGGATGTCGATGCGCACCCAGGTCGCGATCGTCGGCGCCGGCCCGGCCGGCCTGCTGCTCGCCCACCTGCTGCACCGGAGCGGGATCGACTCGGTGGTGCTGGAACGGCAGACCCGGGAGCACGTGGAGCGGCGGATCCGGGCCGGCGTGCTCGAACACGGGACTGTGGAGGTGCTGCGCGAGGTCGGGCTGGCGGGCCGGCTGGACCGCGAGAGCATGGTCCACCACGGCCTGGAGCTGCTCTTCGAGCAGACCGCCCACCGGATCGACCTGACCGCGCTGGCCCGGCAGCAGATCACCATCTACGGCCAGCACGAGCTGGTCAAGGACCTGATCGCCGCCCGCCTGGACACTGGCCGCCCGCTGCTGTTCTCCGCCCCGGCCGTCGGCGTCTCCGACCCGACCACCGCCAGCCCCACCGTCCACTATGTCGCTGACGGCCAGGAGCACGAGCTCCACGCCGACGTCGTCGCCGGCTGCGACGGCTTCCACGGCATCACCCGGCCCGCCTGCCGCGCCACCACCTACACCCGCGACTACCCGTACGCCTGGCTCGGGGTCCTCGCCGCCGCCGCCCCGTCCTCTCCCGAGCTGATCTACGCTCACCACCCGGACGGCTTCGCGCTGCACTCCATGCGCACCCCGGAGGTCACCCGCCTCTACCTGCAGGTAGCTCCGGACGAGGACCTCGCCGGCTGGCCCGACGACCGGATCTGGACCGCGCTGGCTACTCGGTTGGATCGTGCTGATCCGGGCTGGCGCCTGACCACCGGACCGATCCTCGAGAAGGGCGTCACCGGCCTGCGCAGCGTGGTCACCGAGCCGATGCGGCACGGCCGGCTGTTCCTGGCCGGGGACGCCGCCCACATCGTGCCGGCCACCGGTGCCAAGGGCCTGAACCTCGCCGTCGCCGATGTTCTGGTTCTCGCGGCGGCGCTGAGGGAGTGGTACGCCACCGGCTCCGAGCACCTGCTCGACGCGTACTCCCGCACCTGCCTGGCCCGGGTCTGGCGGGTCCAGCAGTTCTCCGCCTGGATGACCGCGATGCTGCACTGCTCCCCGGACCCGTTCACGCAGCGGCTGCAGCTCGCCCAGCTGCGCGACCTGACCAGGTCGACCGCCGCCGCCACCTCGTTCGCCGAAACCTACACCGGCCTACCGATGCCTACCGAATGGTCGACAGGCCCCGACCAGAGTTGAACAGGAGTCGAGAGAGATGACGATGCGTGACATCCCGCCGTTCCGGGCCGACCACGTCGGCAGCCTGCTGCGCCCGCCGGCACTGCTGGCGGCGCGGGCCGATGCGGCGGCCGCCGGCCCCGCCGGTGCGGCCGGGCCAGGCGATGCGGCCGGGCGGCTGCGGGAGGCTGAGGACGCGGCGATCCGGGACGTGGTCGCCGCTCAGCGTTCGGCCGGGCTGCGCTCGGCCACCGACGGCGAGTTCCGGCGTACCTCCTGGCACATGGACTTCATCTACCGGCTGGGCGGGGTACGCCCGTCCGAGGAGAAGATCAAGGTCCAGTTCCACAACCCCGAAGGCGACATCGAGTTCGAGACCGCGGCGCTGGCGGTGACCGAGCGGATCACCCTGCCGGAGACCATCTTCGCCGACGACTTCCGGTTCCTGGCCTCGGTGGTGGAGCCGGACGTCACCGCCAAGCTGACCATCCCGTCCCCGAGCATGGTCCACTACCGGGGTGGGCCGGCCGCCATCGACCCGGCGGTCTACCCGGACCAGGACGAGTTCTGGGCCGACCTGTCGGCCGCGTACGCGGCGCAGGTGCGTGAGGTGGCCGCGCTCGGCTGCCGGTATCTGCAGCTGGACGACACCTCGCTGGCCTACCTGAACGACCCGGTGCAGCGCGCGATGCTGGCCGGGCGGGGCGACGACGCCGAGCACCAGCACCTGCGCTACATCCGGCAGATCAACGCGGCGCTGGCCGACCGCCCGGCCGGCCTGCGGATCACCACCCACATGTGCCGGGGCAACTTCCGCTCCTCCTGGGCTGCCTCCGGTGGGTACGACTTCGTGGCGGAGGCGCTGTTCTCGCAGCTGGCGGTGGACGGGTTCTTCCTGGAGTACGACGACCCGCGCTCGGGCAGCTTCGCGCCGCTGCGGTTCGTGCCGCCCGACAAGCAGGTGGTGCTCGGTCTGGTCACCACCAAGTCCGGTGTGCTGGAGTCGAAGGACGACCTGAAGCGGCGGATCGACGAGGCGTCCCGGTACGTGCCGCTGGAGCAGCTGTGCCTGTCTCCGCAGTGCGGCTTCTCGTCGACTGTCGAGGGCAACGTGCTCAGCTACGACCAGCAGATGGCCAAGCTGGCGCTGATCGTGGAGACCGCCGAGGAGGTCTGGGGCTGAGGTGTCGCTGCCAGACGTGGGCCCGCTGATTGCGTACGACGCGCGGCTGCGGATCGTGCCGACCGACCGCGCGGCCCTGGAGCGGACGGTGGAGATCTGCAGAGCCTGGCCCGACGGCGGCGCATCCGAGGGCGAACGCCGTCGACGACCTGTTCGGCCGCGGGTATCATGACCGCGATGCCAGAGATCACACTAGACAAAGCGGTGCTCGACTTAGCGGAACGCGCCGGCCAACGAGCCAGGACGCTTGACGACGGCGCCCGGCTCGAGTTCACCGCAGATCTGGAGATCTGTTACGAGATCACCCACAGCGACGGCTCCTACCACCTGCACGTCATCTCGCGCGGTGAGCGCGGCATACCGAACGTCAGCTCGCCTGAACTCTCGCAGATCGAGAAGCACCTCACCTACGTCTTCGGCCGGCAGGTGCGGCAGGCTCTCAGACTGCCAGCACTGCCCCGCATCGGCGGCCTACCCGGCGGGTTCTCCCTCCATACCCTGCCCGGCTACCGACACGTCCTGACATGGACCGATGACGACACGACCCACGAGGCGACCTTCAGCAGCCACACGTCGGCAGTGATCTTCGCCTGTTATGCCCGGGCCAGTCGGCCCGACGTCGAGGCCTCGATGCTGTCGCCGGACGGCAGTCCCGTCTTCTAACCAGATCAGCACAACATGTCAGCGGCCGGAGGGACTCGGGCACCATATCGTCGTGGCCGCCACCGGGCGTGGCCTGGCACACCCAGTGCCGGCTTCGGGCAACGCCGCCGGCAGCGGGTTCGTGCCGCCGTCGATCGTCACTGACGCGCTGGACTGCCTGGCCCACGGCGTGAACTGCGGCAGCTACCAGCCGGTGACCACGTACCCGGGGATCCGGGGGGTGATGCCCCGCGTTGATCATGGGGTTACGGCGCGACCCGCCGGGCGACCCGCTCGGGTAACTCCATGATCGACGCCGAGGGTTGTACGGGCTCGCGGGTGCCGGTGGTGTGCAGCAGGTGCACGGTGGCGAGCCAGATCAGGCTAGCGCCGAGCAGGTGCAGCCAGACCACCAGCTCCGGCAGGCCGGTCGCGTACTGCACCAGGCCAATGGCGCCTTGGGCGAGGATGGCGCCGATCAGCATCGCGGCGGCACGGGTGGCGGCCGGGTCGGCGCGGGCGGCGCGGAGTGCGAACCAGCCGGCGACGGCCAGGCCGAGCAGCAGGAAGGCCAGGTCGGCGTGGGCCTGCGTGAGCGCCTGCGGGTCCAGGCCGGTGCGCGGCACGTCCGCGTCACCGGCGTGCGGGCCGCTGCCGGTGACCACGGTGCCGACCACCAGCAGACCGGCGGCCACGACGCCGAGCAGCCAGGTCAGGGGCCGCAGGGGCGACGGCACAGTGGGCCGAACCGGGGCGTCGGGCTCGTCGACCCGCCGCCAGAACGCGTACGCGGCCGCGATCAGGGCCATCGAGATCAGGAAGTGGCCGGCGACGATCCACGGGTTCAGGTCGGTCCAGACCGCGGCCCCGCCGATCGCGCCCTGGGCGGCGACCCCGGCCAGCACCGCGCCGGACAGCCGGACCAGCGAGCCGCGCCGCGGCCGCAGCCCCAGCGCGGCCAGGAACCCGGCCAGCGCGACCGCCCCGAGCACCACCCCGAGCCCCCGGTTGCCGTTCTCGATCACACCGTGGATGCCCATCTCGGTGGTCGCGGTCCAGGACTCGTCGCTGCACCGGGGCCAGGTCGGGCAGCCCAGCCCGGAGTCGGTCAGCCGGACCGCCCCGCCGGTGAGCACAATCGCGAGGTTGCCGAGCAGGGAAGCCAGCGCGAGCCGCCGAACCAGGGTGGAGGAAACGGACACGACGGTCATCGTACGCGTGTGTCGTGGGTCACCCGGGGGGTGGATTGTGCGTTCCCGCCGAAATACGTCACACTTGTGTGGTGAAAACCGATAGTGCGTTCGTCCACGCCGACCAGGCCCCGGCGCCCACCGCCGGCCCGGTCGGGGAGGAGCGTACCCGTAGCCGGGTCACCAGGCTGCTGCTGGAGCACGGGTCGGCCAGCGCCGCCGAGCTCGGCGCGGAGCTGGCGCTCAGCCCGGCGGCGATCCGCCGGCACCTGGACGCGATGCTCGCCGACGGGCTGGTCGAGACCGCCGAGCGGGAGGTCCGCGGCCCCCGCGGCCGGGGCCGGCCGGCCAAGCCCTTCAAGCTGACCGAGGCCGGCCGGGAGTCCTTCCCGCACACGTACGATGGGATCGCCACCGCGGCGCTGCGCTGGATCGTCGCCCGCAGCGGCGAGCAGGCGGTGGCCGCGTTCGCGGCCGAGCAGGTCGCGGCGCTGGAGGAGCGGTGCCGGGCGGCGATGGCCGGGGCCGGTGACGACCCGCTCGCCCGGGCGGAGGCGCTCGCCGGTGCCCTGACCACCGAAGGATACGCTGCCAGCGCGTCGACGATCGCCTCCGGCGGGCAGCTGTGCCAGCACCACTGCCCGGTGGCGCACGTCGCCGCCGAGTTCCCGCAGCTGTGCGAGGCCGAGACGCAGGTGATCTCGCGGCTGGTCGGCACGCACGTGCAGCGGCTGGCCACGATCGCGCACGGCGACGGCGTGTGCACCACCCACATTCCAGACCCGAACCGGACCAACACCAGGACAGGATGAGGGACCAGATCATGACAGACCAGCTCGCACCGGCCGCAGTCAGCCCTGCTGTGGTGAGCCAGGAGGAACACCTGGCCGCACTGGGGACGTACCAGTACGGCTGGGCGGACTCGGACGTGGCCGGCGCCACCGCGCAGCGCGGCCTCAACGAGGCGGTGGTACGCGACATCTCGGGACGCAAGAACGAGCCGGAGTGGATGCGGGATCTGCGCCTGAAGGGACTGCGACTGTTCGGGCGCAAACCGATGCCGACCTGGGGCGCCGACCTGTCCGGGATCGACTTCGACAACATCAAGTACTTCGTGCGCTCGACCGAGAAGCAGGCGACCAGCTGGGAGGAGCTGCCCGCCGACATCAAGAACACGTACGACCGGCTGGGCATCCCGGAGGCCGAGAAGCAGCGGCTGGTGGCCGGCGTCGCGGCGCAGTACGAGTCGGAGGTCGTCTACCACAAGATCCGGGAGGACCTGGAGCAGCAGGGGGTGCTGTTCCTGGACACCGACACCGGGCTGAGGGAGCAGGAGGACCTGTTCCGGGAGTACTTCGGCACCGTGATCCCGGTCGGGGACAACAAGTTCGCCGCGCTGAACACGGCGGTCTGGAGCGGCGGCTCGTTCATCTACGTGCCGCCGGGCGTGCACGTGGACATCCCGCTGCAGGCCTACTTCCGGATCAACACCGAGAACATGGGCCAGTTCGAGCGGACCCTGATCATCGTGGACGAGGGGGCGTATGTCCACTATGTCGAGGGCTGCACCGCGCCGATCTACTCCTCCGACTCGCTGCACAGCGCGGTGGTCGAGATCATCGTGAAGAAGAACGGTCGGTGCCGCTACACCACCATCCAGAACTGGTCGAACAACGTCTACAACCTGGTCACCAAGCGGGCGGTGGCGCACGAGGGCGCCACCATGGAGTGGATCGACGGCAACATCGGATCCAAGGTCACGATGAAGTATCCCGGCGTGTTCATGGTCGGCGAGCACGCCAAGGGCGAGGTGCTGTCGGTGGCGATGGCCGGCGAGGGCCAGCACCAGGACGCGGGTGCCAAGATGACCCACGCCGCCCCGCACACCTCCAGCCAGATCGTGTCCAAGTCGATCGCCCGGGGCGGCGGCCGCACCTCGTACCGCGGCCTGGTGCAGGTCCAGGAGGGCTCGCACAGCAGCCGGTCGACGGTGAAGTGCGACGCCCTGCTGGTGGACACGATCTCCCGCAGCGACACCTATCCGTACGTGGACATCCGCGAGGACGACGTCGCGATGGGGCACGAGGCGACCGTCTCCAAGGTGAGCGAGGACCAGCTGTTCTACCTGATGAGCCGGGGGCTGACCGAGGACGAGGCGATGGCGATGATCGTGCGCGGGTTCATCGAGCCGATCGCCAAGGAGCTGCCGATGGAGTACGCGCTGGAGCTGAAC
>WHTQ01000069.1 GCA_009377645.1 Micromonosporaceae bacterium
ACGATCGGGCTGGTGGCGGTCGAGTCCGACACCGCCGCCGCGTACCCGCCGGTGGTGGTGAACCGAGTCCAGGCGCTGGCCGCGCCGGCCGCGCTGCGGCTGGAGGCGGCGCTGCTGTTCGACGAGGTGCGCTCGCTGGCCACCAACGAGGAGCGGCAGCGGCTGGCCCGGGAGATCCACGACGGGGTGGCGCAGGAGCTGGTGATGGTCGGCTACGGGATCGACAACACGCTGGCCACCCTGCCGGAGGGCGCGCAGGAGGCCGCGCAGGAGCTGCGCAGCCTCCGGGTGGAGGTCACCCGGGTGGTCACCGAGCTGCGGATGAGCCTGTTCGAGCTGCGCAGCGAGGTGGACCGGCACGGCGGGCTGGCTGCGGCGATCGCCGAGTACGCGCGGACCGTGGGCGCCCAGGCCGGGCTGCGGGTCCACCTGTCCCTGGACGAGTCGACCGCCCGGCTGCCGGCGGCCACCGAAGCGGAGCTGCTCCGGATCGCGCAGGAGGCGATCACCAACGCCCGCAAGCACGCCGGAGCCGCCAACTTATGGGTGACTTGTGCGGTTGACCCCCCGATTGCCCAGGTTGAGGTGTCAGATGATGGACACGGAATCCATGATCCGCAGCCAGACGGCAGGTACGGTCTTGCGATCATGGCAGAGAGGGCGGAACGTATCCGAGGCAGGCTGGAGATCAGGCCGCGGCTTCCGAGCGGCACCACAGTGACGGTGGTGCTCGGCGGCCGGGAGCCCGCGCGATAGCTTGTGAGGCACCATCACAGGGAAGGCAACCGGGATGTCCACCAGCAACACCACCACCGCGCGCAGCACCAAAGTGCTGCTGATCGATGACCATGACCTGGTCCGGAAGGGCCTGCGGCACGCGTTCGACCGGGACCGCCAGTTCGAGGTGGTCGGCGAGGCCGGCACCGCCGCCGAGGCGGTCCGGCTGGCCGGCGCGCTGAACCCGGACGTGGTCATCACCGACCTGCGGCTGCCGGACGGCAGCGGCCTGGACATCACCCGGGCGCTGCGCAAGAACAGCACCACCATCGGGATCGTGGTGCTGACCATGTACGCGGGCGACGACCAGCTGTTCGGGGCGCTGGAGGCGGGCGCGAGCGCGTTCGTACCCAAGACCGCCCCGGCCGACGAGGTGGTCGCGGCGGCCCGGCACGCCGCCTCGGCGCCGCAGGCGTTCACCGCCGCCGACCTGGCCGAGGCGATGAAGCGCCGGCTGGCCCCCTCCGGCCCGCAGCTGTCCCCCCGGGAGAGCCAGGTGCTCAAGCTGCTCGCCGACGGGATGAGCGTGGCCGGGATCGCCAAGCAGCTGTTCGTCAGCGAGTCCACCGCCAAGACCCACATCTCGAAGCTGTACGAGAAGCTGGGCGCCGCCAACCGGGCGCAGGCGCTGATGACCGCGCTGCGGCTGGGACTGCTCGAGGCGCCCGACGCACCGAAGTTCTGACCGGCCGGTCCGGTCGGGGTCGGTCCGGCGGTGACCACCACCCCGGATGATCCTGTGCGCTGCGCTACTGCTTAACTACCTTACGGGAGCACCGCCGTGACGGCGGGGATACTGGCACGATCCCGTCCCGACCCGTATGTACCGGAGGACCACCCATGCATCGGCCTGGCTGGGCACCTGAGGCCATCGATATCGAGCGGCCGAGTGTGGCACGGATGTACGACTACTTCCTCGGTGGCTCCCACAACTTCGCGGTAGACCGGGAGGCGGCCCACCAGGTTCTGGCGATCATGCCGGAGGTGCCGCTGCGGGCGCAGGCCAACCGGGCGTTCCTGCGCCGCGCCGTGCGCTTCCTGGTCGATGCCGGAGTTCGACAGTTCCTGGACATCGGCTCCGGGATCCCGACCGTCGGCAACGTCCACGAGATCGCCCAGCAGGTGGCACCCGCCGCCCGGGTGGTCTATGTCGACACCGACCCGATCGCGGTCGCCCACAGCCAGGAGCTGCTGGCCGGCGACGACCAGACCTCGGTGATCCAGGAGGACCTGCGAGCGCCGGACCGGATCGTGGCCAACCCGGTGGTACGAGATCTGCTCGACTTCCGTGAGCCCGTCGCGGTGCTGCTGGTCGCGGTGCTGCACTTCATCCCCGACTCCGACCAGCCGCACGCCGCGGTGGCCAGCATCCGGGACGCCCTCCCGCCGGGCAGCTACCTGGCGCTGTCCCACGCCAACATCGAGGACATCGACGCCCACGACCGGGAGGCCGGCGAGCGGGTGTACGACCGCAGCGACAGCACGTTCGTCTCCCGCGACACCGCCGAGGTGGCGCGGTTCTTCGACGGGTTCACGCTGGTGGAGCCGGGGCTGGTCTGGGCGCCGCTGTGGCGGCCGGACCCCGGCAGCAACACCACCGGAGCGGAGCAGTCGATCATGCTCAGCGGGATGGGCCGGCTCGGTGGCTGAGCCGCCGGCGGCCCGGACTGACCCGGCCAGCTTCGCAAGGGAGTGGGCGGCGGCGGTCTCTGGCACCAGCTACCTGCCGATGGGCAACGACGAGCTGGAGACGTTCCTGGCCGGGCTCGCCACCCGGATGGCCGCCCAGCTCGACGGTGACCCGCCCGACCAGCGACTGGGCCAGGAGATCGGGGCCGACCTGGTCACCGCCCATGTGGCCTCGCCGGAGGCGATCGGCCGGACCATCGAGGTGGTCGCCGCCCGGCTGCTGCCGGAGGTGGTGCGCGCCGACGGGCACTGCCGGGACCGGCTCGCCGAGCTGCTCGGCGCGGTGACCACCGGGTTCGCCCGGGCGCTTCGGGACCGCACCCTGGACGAGCAGGAGGCGATCCGCCGGGCCGCGTTGCTCGCCCGCCAGCACGCCGAGCAGGCGCTGCGCGAGAGCGAGGCGCGGTTTCGCTACCAGGCGACCCACGACCCGCTCACCGACCTGGCGAACCGGATCCTGTTCACCGACCGGCTGGCGGCGCTGTTCGCCCGCGGCACCGGCTCCGCCGACTCCCCCCGGCGGCTGGGGGTCTGCTTCGTCGACCTGGACGGGTTCAAGATCGTCAACGACACGCTGGGGCACCAAGTGGGCGACCTGTTGCTGGTCGAGGTCGCGGGTCGGCTGCGCCGCCACCTGCCCGGCCAGCTGGTCGCCCGGCTCGGTGGCGACGAGTTCGTGATCCTGATCGAGGACACGACCGACACCGACCACGCGGTCACGGTGGCGCGGACCGCGCTGGCCGCGATCTCCGAACCAGCCAATGTCGACGGCCACCAGCTGGCTATCTCGGGCAGCATCGGGATCGTGGAGCGGGAGCTCGGCATGACCAGCCCGAGCGAGGTGATGCGGGCGGCCGACGTCACCCTGCAGTGGGCCAAGCAGGCCGGCAAGGGCCGGTGGGCGGTGTTCGACCCGGTCCGCAACGAGCGGGAGCTGGCCCAGCACACGCTGGCGGCGGCGATCCCGGGCGCGCTGGACCGGGGCGAGCTGTTCCTGGAGTACCAGCCGATCGTGTCGCTGGCCGACGGGTCGCTGCGCGGCCTGGAGGCGCTGGTCCGGTGGCGTCATCCGGAGCACGGGGTGCTCACCCCGGACCAGTTCCTCGGGCTGGCCGAGGAGACCGGCCAGATCGTCCGGCTCGGTGGCTGGGTGCTGGCGCAGGCGTGCCGGCAGGCCCGGCACTGGCAGGGCAAGGTCCCGGACCCGCCGTTCGTGAGCGTCAACCTGGCTCCCCGGCAGACCCGGGACCCGGCCCTGGTCGACATCGTGACCAGACTGCTGGACGAGACCGGCCTGGCACCGCACCTGCTCCAGCTGGAGATCACCGAGGGAGCGGTGGCGAGCGAGGACGGTGAACCGATCCGCGCCCTGCACCAGCTCGCCGACCGAGGCGTACGGATCGCGGTGGACGAGTTCGGCACCGGTACCTGCACCCTGCCCTACCTTCGCAACCTGCCGGTGCGGGAGCTGAAGATCGCCGGTGTGTACGTGGCCGGGCTGCCCGTCCCGGCCCCGGATCGGGACCCGGAGCCGACCGTGGACGAGCGGATCTTGGCCACCGTAGTGGCGTTGGCCCACACGCTCGGGCTGACCGTCACCGGCACCGGGGTGGAGACCGCCGCCCAGGCGCGGCAGCTACGCGCGATCGGCTGCGACACCGCGCAGGGCTGGCACTTCGGCCACCCGACCTCCTCCGAGCGGCTCACCGGCCGGCTGGCCGGCGAACCGGTCCCCAGCCCGTAGCCCGGCCAGCGGTTCATTCTGGACGGACACGCCGCCATCGTGCCGACCGCCCGACCCCGTCCGCGGCAAGGTAGCCCAGCTTGCGCAGCTCGTTGAGCACGAGCCGGATGGTCGGATCGCTGACGCCCGGCAAAGCCGATCTGACATCCGCGACGCGGAAAACGGCCGGCGCTTGGTCCAGTACGAACTCTCGGACCCGCTCCTGTTTGGTGCCGGCCAGTTGCTCATCGGCGAGGCGGCTTCCGAACCGCCGGTATGCCTCCGCGAGGAGACGGACGAAATACGTCAACCAGGGCCATGGCGTTGCCGAGTCTTCGTACCAGCCATGGGTCGACTCGAGCAACGCGGCATAGTAGCCGTCCGCCGAGTCAGCAACCAGCTGCTCCAGGCCGACATACCGGACCACCTGGTAGCGCCTCGGAGCCCTGGCCACGATCGACCGCACCCAGCAGCGTCACCATCGGGCCGGGCACCTGCCCGATCAGGCGGTCAAGATCGGATAGACTACGCATATTTCGCAAGCTCACGTCACTAAAGTCGATAACAGAGATCGTCGTTATCTAGTTTACGCGAATCTCTACGCGAACCTTGCGCCGTTGGCTGCCACAAACCGTCGTGCCCTGAACACCTCACGTGACATCGCTGTCGGTAAGTAGACAGTGCAGCCGATCCGCCTGGGTGTCCCACCGCCACTGCGCCTCCACCCAGGCCCGGCCGGCGGCTCCCATCCGGGCGGCCAGGTCCGGGTCGGCCAGCAACCGGACCAGCCGGTCCACGAGCGCGGCCGGATCCCGCCCGCCCACCACGAAACCGGTCTGCCCGTCGCGCACCGCGTCCGGCGCCCCGCCGGAGTCCCCGGCCACCACCGGCAGCCCGGTGGCCGACGCCTCCAGGTAGACGATGCCCAGCCCCTCCACGTCCAGCCCGCCCCGCCGGGTGCGGCACGGCATCGCGTACACGTCCCCGGCCGCGTAGTGCGCCGGCAGCTCGGCGGTGCCGACCCCCCCGGTGAGCACCACGTGCGGCTCGACACCGGCGTCGCGGGCCAGCCGGGCCAGCCGGCTCCGGTCCGGCCCTCCGCCGACCAGCAGCAGGGCCGCGTCCGGCACCCGCCGGCGCACCGCCGGCAGCGCCCGGATCAGCGCGTCCTGCCCCTTGCGGGGCACCAGCCGGGACACGCACACCACCACCGGCCGGCCGGCCAGCCCGTACCGCCCCCGTACCGCTGCACCGTCCACATCGGGGTGGTACGCGTCCAGGTCCACCCCCGGCACCAGCTGCCGCAGCTCGGTCAGCCCGGTCAGCGCCCGGGCCAGCCGGACCCGGGTGTACTCCCCCAGGTAGGTAACCACGTCCTGGCCGCGCCCGATCCGCCGCAGCGCCGCCCGGGCGCCCGGCAGCGTCGCCCAGCCCACTTCGTGGCCGTGGGTCAGCGCCACCGATCGGGTCACCCCGGCGCGCCGGCGCAGCGGGCCGGCGAGCAGCCCGAGCGGCGCCGCGGCACCGAACCAGACCGCCTCGCACCCGTACGCGCGGGCCAGCTCCACCGCCCGCCGCGCCACCCGCGAGGTCGGCAGCAGCACCGAGGTGCGGTCCCGGACCACCTCGAACGGCTGCTCCGCGTCGAACCTCGCCGCGCCCCGGCAGCTCGAGGCGTACACCGCCAGCGAGCCGGGCGGCTGCCGGAGCGCCAGGTTGTGCACGAACGACTGGATGCCGCCCGGCCGCGGCGGGAAGTCATTGGTGACCAGCAGGGTCCGTCTCACCCGCGAGATCATGCCACGGCGGCGGCCGGCTCAAGCGCGGGCCAGGCGGCGCAGCAGGGTGTCGGCGGGCAGCGGGTACGCGCCGGCCCGGCGCACCCCGTCGGCCACCTCCCGGTCGGAGGAGATCACCACCACCGCCCGCCCGTCCGGCTCGGCCCGCACCAGCGCCCGGATCAGCTCGTCGGCGGTTTGCCCCTTGCGGGAGAACAGCACCCGCACCCCGCGCGGCGGCGACGGCAGCCCGGGGACCCGGTCGGCGCCGTCGAAGACCGCCGTGACCTCCGCGCCGGTCTGCGCGGCGATCCCCGACAGCCCGGTCACCAGCCGGCTGCGCTGCTGCTCCAGGTCGAGGTCGCCGTAGCCCCGCTTGGTGACGTTGTAGCCGTCCACCAGCAGGTGCGCCCGCGGCAGCGCCAGCAGCTGGTCGAGCCGGGCCGGGTCGTCGGCGGCCATCGCCCGGGCCGGGTGCCGCTGCCCGGTGCCCGGCCGGTGTGCCTGCTCGGTGCCGGCGGCCACGTCGGCGGGCAGCACGTCGGCGGGTTCCAGCGCCAGCTCCCGCTTCAGCCCCACCGCGGCCTGCCCGATCGTCTCCAGCAGCAGCCACAGCCGCGCGTCGTCGACCGTACGGGTGTCCTTGGCGGCGGTCCGGGCCGCGCCCACCGCCGCCTCGGTCTCGGCCAGCCGGGCCCGCAGCCGGCGCAGCTCGGCGTCGTGGTCGGCGGCGGTCCGGGTGGTCCGGCCCCGTTCGGTGGCGAGCAGGTCGGTGGCCCGCTGCGCCCGGGCCTGCGACTCCCGCAGCGCCCGGACCGCGCCGCGGTGCTCCTCCCGCAGGGTGCCCAGCTCCTCGCGGACCCGCACCAGCTCAGCCCGCAGCTTGTCGGCCTCCACCCGGGCCACGGTGCGGTCGTGCTCGGCCTGGGTGGCCCGGGACTCGGCGGCCCGCACCTGGTCGGCGACGGCCGCCCGGTCCGCCTCGGTGCGCAGCACCGCCTCCGCGGCCTCGACCAACGACCGCCAGCCGGGCGGGCGCAGCAGATAGCCCAGCGCCGCCACCTCCACCGGGTCGGCGGCGGCCGGGCTGCTCCCGCCGGCCACCACCGCGGCCAGCTCGCCAGCCTCGACCTGGACCTGTGCGGCGACCCGCTGCCGCAGCGCCGCGTCGGTGGCGAGCTGGGTGGCGATCACGGCACCCCCCAGCCGGGCCCGCCGGTGCGGCGCGAACTTGGCCACCCGGCGCAGCGAGGCCGGCAGCTCGTCGGCCGGCAGGCCGGTGATCGCGGCCGCGGCCAGCGCCACCACCCGCGCCCGGACCGGCTCCGGCAGCGGCCGCCCGGGAAAGTCCTCGCCCGCCGGGTCGGCGACCTCCGCGTCGGCAGGCGGGACCGCCGGCGCCTCGACCGGCTGCCGGGGACCGTTCGCGGACGGTAACGACATGCATCAAGTCTCCCATCTCATCGGCCGGCCAGCACCACTGACGATCATCTGATCTGGGCTCGACCATCGGGCGGCTCAAGCCAGCCGGTACCCGCAACCTCTACCCTGGCCGGATGAGCCGCCTGCCCGCCGCCCTGCGCACCCGCGCGCTGGCCGCCGCGTACCCGGTCTACTACCGGCTGCCGCACCGGGTCCGGATGTGGTTGGTGCGCTGGGTCGCCCCGACCTACACGGTGGGGGCGGTGGTGCTGGTCCGGGACGCCGGAGCGGACCGGCTGCTGCTGCTGCGGCAGCCTCCGGGGCGGGGCTGGAGCCTGCCGGCCGGGCTGCTGGCCCGGGGGGAGAGCCCGGTCGAGGGCGCGCTGCGGGAGCTGGCGGAGGAGAGCGGGATCGTGCTGGCCGCCGAGCAGCTGACCGCCGCAGTGCCGAACGCGCTGGTCCACCACCGGGGCCGGTGGGTGGACCTGGTCTTCGAGGCGACGGTCCCGGCGGCCGGTACGCGGCTGCGGGTGGACGGTGCGGAGGTGCTGGAGGCGGCCTGGCACGACCTGGCCGCGCTGCCGCCGCTGACCCGGCAGACCGAACGGCTGCTCGGCTGCTACGGGATCGGCCCAGCGGCCGGGGGCGGGGCCGGCGCGGGGTGAGCGGCGAGCTGGCGGCGGTGCTGCTCGCCGCCGGCCGGGGCACCCGGCTGCACCCGCTGACCCGGCTGCGGCCGAAGGCGCTCTGCCCGGTCGGGAACGTGCCGCTGGTCGACCGGGCACTCGCGCTGGTGGCCGGGCAGGGGCCGGCCGGACCGGCGTCGGTGGCCGTCAACGCCTCCTGGCTGGCGGAGCAGCTGGCCGAGCACCTGGCCGGCCGGGCGCACGTGTCGATCGAACGGCCGGACCCGCTCGGTACGGCCGGCGGGCTGGCCCGGCTGCGGGAGTGGATCGGCGGGCGGGCGGTGCTGGTCGGCAACGCCGACGCGTACCTCAGTGGTGGTGACCTGGCCCGGCTGCTGGCCGGCTGGGACGGGCAGGCGGTACGGCTGCTCGGGGTGCCGGGGGCGCCCGGCGAGGTGGGGACGTTCGACGGGTACCGGTTCGCCGGGTTCTCGCTGCTGCCGTGGCGGTGGGTCACCGACCTGCCGACCGGCCCGGGTGAGCTGGTGCATGCGGTGTGGCGGCCGGCCGAGGCGGCCGGCGGGCTGCAGGTGGTCGGGTTCGGCGGGTTCTTCCAGGACACCGGGACGCCGGCCGGCTACCTGGCCGCCAACCGGCACGCCGCGGTCGCGGCCGGCGGCCGGATCGTGGCACCGGACGCCCGGGTGGACGGTTGGTGTGAGGAGTCGGTGGTCGGGGCGGGTGCGGTGGTCCAGGGCCGGCTGACCCGGTCGGTGGTGTGGCCGGACGGCCGGGTCGGCCCGGACGAGCACCTGGTCGATGCCGTCCGGGCCGGTCCCGACGTGACGGTCTCCGTCAGCTGAGCGGCAGGTGCCGGGACCACCAGTCCAGCACCGCCTCGAACCGGGCCAGCCGGTGCCGTGGCCGGCCGGAGCGGCTCAGCTCGTGCCCCTCGCCCGGGAACAGCAGCAGCTCCACCGGCACCCCGCGCCGCTGCAGCGCCACGAACAGCCGCTGCGCCTGCTCCACCGGGCAGCGCCAGTCCTGCTCCGAGTGGATGATCAGCATCGGGATGTCGATCCGGTCGGCGTGGGTCAACGGGCTCTGCTCCGCCTGCTGTTGCCGGTCCGGCCCGTACAGGTCGTCGGCGAAGAACCAGCCGATGTCCGACGAGCCGGTGAAGCTGTCGATCGAGTTTACCGCCCGCTCGCTGATCGCGGCCCGGAACCGGTCGCCGTGATGGGCGGCCAGCCAGGTGGTCATGAACCCGCCGTGGGAGCCGCCCATCACCCCGACCCGGGACCGGTCCAGCGCCGGGTCACCGGCCAGCGCCGCGTCCAGCAGCGCCAGCAGGTCGGTCGCCGACACCTCGCCGACGTTGCCCCGCACCACCTGGGCGTGCGCCTCGCCGTATCCGGAGGACCCGCGCGGGTTGCCCATCACCACCGCGTACCCGGCCCCCGCGTACACCTGGGCCTCGTCGAACAGGGTCCACCCGTACTGGAAGAACGGGCCACCGTGGATCATCAGCAGCACCGGGTGCGGGCCGGGGCCGTCCGGGCGCAGCACCCAGCCCGGGACCGGGTAGCCGTCCGGGGCGGTCGCGGTCAGCTCGATCATCGGCCGCACGCCGATCTCGGTGCCGAACGCGTCGCCCCAGCTCGTCAGGGTCTTCAGCCCGCCGCCGTCCAGCACCGCCAGCTCGCCCGAGCTGGCCGGGTCGGAGACGGTCACCGCGGTCACCCCGCCGGCAACAGCCACCCCGATCACCTGCCGCTCGCCGTCGACGGCCACGGCCGGCTCACCGCCGCCGTAGGGCACCCGGAGCAGCCGGACCGACCCGCGGTGCTCGTCGATGAACAGCACCCCGTCCGGGGTGGGGACGATCATGCCGGCTGGTCGGGACAGGTGGTACGCATCCTGGTCGGTCAACCGCACCGGCGCAGCCGCGTCCCCAGGAGACCCCGGCGCCGGCACCGGCACCGACCACAGCCCGGCGTTGCGGCACACGACCGACCGGTCGGGACCCCCGAGCTCGACCGCCACGAAGCACACCGTGCCGCCGTCCGCTCCGAACCGCGGGTTCATCGCGTTGAACCCGCCGGCGGTCAGCGCCCGCAGCCCGGAACCGTCCGGCTGGCAGACCCAGACATCGCTGCGCAGGTCGTCTCCGGCGCCCGGGTGCCGGGCGGCGACGAACGTCAGCAGCTCCCCGTTCGGGCTCCAGTCCACGCCGTCGTGATCAAAGTCACCGTCCGTCACCCGTACCGGCTCGCCGTCGCCGTCGATGTCTACCACCCAGACGTGGGCGCGGCGGTCGGTCAGGAAGCCGAGGTTGTCCACCCGGAAGCTGAGGGTGGTGATCCGGCGGGGCGGCTCCGCCTCCGGCCCGACCTGCTCGTCCGTGCCGTACCGGCCCGGCTCCGGCACCCGGGCGGTGTAGGCCAGCCGGCCGGAGTCCGGGCTCCAGACCGGCTCGGCCACCCCGAGCGGGTGGTCGGTCAGCCGCCGCCCTTCCCCGCCGTCGGCCGGCAGCAGCCACAACTGCGGCTTGCCGACCTTCCCGGTGGCCGGGTCCCGCTCGGCCCGGACGAAGCCGACCCACCGCCCGTCCGGAGACCAGCGCGGGTCGGTGTCGCGCCAGCCGTTGGTGAGCCGGCGCGCCGGTGCGGACCCATCGGTCGGGACCAGCCAGAGGTGGGCGATGTACTCGTCGGTCTCCAGGTCCGGATAGCGGACCGAGACCACGGCGTGGCGGCCGTCGGGGCTCAGCGTCGGTGCGCCCGGCACCCGCAGCGCGGGGAGGTCTGAGGGTTTCATGTTTGGGCACTCTACCGGGCGGTGCGCTACCGGTCGGTAAGGTGACCGGATGCCGTCCACCCCGTACGAGCAGACCTGGGTGGACCGCGGCACCGACCGGATCGGCGTGCAGCGGTACGCGGAGCCGGAACCGGACCGCCCGGTGGCCGGAGTGCGGGTCGTGATCTGGCCGGCGATGGGGGTGCCGGCCCGGTTCTACCGGCCGTTCGCGACCGCTCTGCGAGAGGCCGGGCTGTCGGTGGCGATCGCCGACCTGCGCGGCACCGGCGCCAGCACGCCGCGGGCCACACTCCGTTCCCGGTACGGGTACGGGGAGCTGGCCGAGGATGTCGGCGCGGTGCTGGCGGCGCTCCCGCCGGACCGACGGCGGCGGCCGGTGCTGCTGGTGGGCCACTCGCTGGGCGGCCAGGCCTGCCTGCTGCACCTGGCGCGGGCCGGCGACCACGGTGTGGCCGGGCTGGCGCTGGTGGCGGTCGGGCTGCCGTACTGGCGGGTCTACCGCGGCCGGCGGCGGCTGGTGGTGCTGCCGTTCACGCAGGCGATCCACGCCACCGCCGCGGTGCTGCGGGTCTGGCCCGGCTGGGGGTTCGGCGGCCGGCAGGCCCATGGGGTGATCCGGGACTGGTCGTTCACCGCCCGCACCGGCCGGTTCCCGACGGTCGGCGGGGTGGACCTGGATGCGGCGGTGGCGGCGGTACGCACACCGGTGCTGGCGGTCAGCCTCGAGCGGGACCAGTACACGCCGGCCCCGACCGTCGACCACCTGGTCGGCAAGCTGGCGGCGGCGCCGGTGCAGCGGGAGCACTACGACGGCGAGGCCGACCACTTCAGCTGGGCCCGCGCCACCGGTGGTCCGATCGCCGACCGGGTTGCCCAGTTCGCCACCACCCTCGCCGAGTAGTCGTCCCGCGCCTTCTGGTCCCGGCCTTCCTGGTTGGGTAGGGGGCGATCTTGTATGGGGGAATGCCGGATACATCAGTATCGGTGATCACCCCTACCCAACCAGGTCCGGGCCGGTGGTGGCCGGCAGGCTCCGCTGCGCTACGCCGGCTGGCGGCCGGGATCAACGCGGTGCGGCGGTGGCCAGCCAGCGGGTGAGGGTGGTGGCGGCGGCGCCGGAGTCGATCGCGTGGGTGGCCCGCTCCAGCCCGGCCTGCAGCGACTTGTGCAGGTCGCCGTCGAGGCCGTGCTGGGCGGCGAGCGCGGCGGCGGCGTTGACCAGCACGGCGTCCCGGATCGGCCCGGAGACACCACCAAGCACCTGGTGGGTGACCTCGGCGTTCCGGGCCGGGTCGCCACCGCGGAGGTCACCGGGCTGCGACCGGGCGATACCGAGGTCGGCCGTGTCGATCACGGTCTCCCGGACCGAACCGGCGCAGGCCACCCACACCCGGGTGGGCCCGGTGGTGGTGCACTCGTCCAGTCCGTCCTCGCCCCGCATCACCAGCGCCGACTGGCCACGGGCGGCGAACACCTGGGCCATCACCGGCGCCATCCGGACGTCCGCACAGCCAATCGCGCAGGCCGTGGGCTGTGCCGGGTTGGTCAGCGGACCGAGCACGTTGAACGCGGTCGGGACGCCCAGCTCCCGCCGGACCGCGCCGGCGTGCCGCATCCCCGGGTGGAACCGCGGGGCGAAGCAGAACCCGATGCCCGCCTCGGCCACGCACCGGGCCACCTCTTGCGGCCCCAGGTCCAGCGGGATACCGAGCTGCTCGAGCAGGTCGGCCGCCCCGCAGGAGGAGGACGCGGCCCGGTTGCCGTGCTTGACCACCGGCACTCCAGCGCCGGCTACCACCAGCGCCGCCATCGTGGAGATGTTCACGGTGTGCGCCCGGTCGCCCCCGGTGCCGACCACGTCCACCGCCCCGGCCCGCAGCTCGACCGGCAGCTCGACCCGGACTGCGTGGGCGAGCATCGCCTCCACCAGCCCGGTGATCTCGCCCGGGGTCTCCCCCTTGGCCCGCAGCGCGGTGACGAACCCGGCGATCTGGGCCGGGGTGGCGGCACCGGACATGATCTCGCCCATCGCCCAGGCGGTATCGGCGGTGGACAGTTCGTCGCGGCGCAGCAACGCGCCGAACAGCTCCGGCCAGCTCCGGTCGGCGGCGGGAGTCAGGTCAGCCATGGGGCCTCCAGCCGGGTGCGGGGTGCGGACGGTCAGGGGGTGACGGCCGGATCGCGGGTCAGCAGGGCGGCGACGGTCTGCCCGGTGGTCATCGGGTCGAGTGGGTGGACCAGCGTGGCGTCGGCCCGCGAGTAGGCGGCGAGCCACCGGTCGGCTGCCCGGGCCACCACGACACCGATCGGTGGACAGTCGTCCAGCTCGTCGCGCAGCTGGCGGGCGATGCCCAGGCCCCCGGCCGGCTGAGCCTCGCCGTCCAGCAGCAACAGGTCGATCTCGTACGTGTCGACCAGCGAGACGCACTCGTCGTAGCTGGCCGCGTCCACGAACTGGAGGGTGAGGTCGGGTGCCGGGCGGGTGCCCACGGCCAGCCGCATCCGGTCCCGGATCTCCGGCTTGTCGCTGTAGAGCAGCACCGTCTGGGTCACGGGGCCATCCTAGCGGTCGGCGGGCGGGCGATCCGAGCGGTCGGCAGCGGTCGCGGCCCGGGCAGCAGTCGCGGCCCCGGCAGCGGGCGGGGCACTGGCGGCGCGCGCGGCCGCGGCTTCGGCCCGGTCCAGCTCGCGGTCGACCCGGGCGGCCTCCCGTTCCGAGGCGGCGATCCACTGCCGCACCAGCACTCCGAGCACCGCCACCGAGACCAGCTCCCCGCCGGCCCACAGGATCCCGCCGGCCAGCCGCTGGTCGGCCATCGGGTCGGCCCAGGTCAGCCCGAGCGACGGGTACCAGTCGCCGGCCAGCAGGGTGGTGCTCTGCATGATGGTCAGCCCCAGCACGGTGTGGAACGGCACCATCAGCACCATCAGCAGCACCCGGCCGGGGTGGGGCCAGCGCACCGGCAGCGGGTCCGGCCCGACCAGCGCCCAGAAGAACAGGCACCCGGTGAGCAGGAAATGGACGTGCACCCACTCATGCACCAGCCCGTTGCTCAGGCTCAGCCGGTACAGGTCGGTGAAGTAGAGCGCGAACGGGTTCACCACGAAGACCGCGAACGCGACCAGCGGGAAGGTCAGCACCTTCACCGGAGGTGAGTGCAGCACCGCCAGCAGTCGCCGGCGGCCGCCCCGGGGCAGCGTCCGCAGCGCCAGCGTGACCGGTGCCCCGAGGGCCAGGAAGATCGGGGCGACCATCGACAGCACCATGTGCTGCACCATGTGTGCCGAGAGCAACGCCGTGTCGTACCCGGCCAGCCCGCTGATCGTGACCGCCGCCACTGAGCCGAGGCCGGGTCCCAGGAACGCGATCGTCCGCTGCACCGGCCACCGGTCGCCGCGCCGGTGCAGCCGGACCACTCCGAACAGGTAGCCGGCGGCCGCCAGCAGCAGCCCCAGGGTCAGCCAGTTGACCGGCTCTGCCTGCGTGAACAGGCTGGCCGGGGTCAGCGGCGGGAGGATCGAGGCCGGGTCATCGTGCGCCAGCGGGACGGCGTCCACCCCCGCAGGCTAACCCCCGGCACCCGCCCGCCTGCCGGCCCCCACCAGGGGGCGGCGAAACGCCGGCCAGCCACCCCGGCGCCGACCGGTCGGGAGCGGCAGCCATAATGACCGCGTGACTGCGGCCTCAGCTATCGCCCGGAGCTCGCCCCACTCGCTCAACCGGCCGAACATCACCAGCGTCGGTACGATCGTGTGGCTGTCCAGCGAGCTCATGTTCTTCGCCGGCCTGTTCGCGATGTTCTTCTCGATCCGGGCCGCCGCTCCGGACCTGTGGGCCGAGCACTCCGCGGTGCTGAACCTGCCGTACGCGCTGACCTTCACCACCATCCTGGTGGCCTCGTCGATCACCTGCCAGCTCGGCGTGTTCCGGGCCGAGCGGGGCGACGTATACGGGCTGCGGCGATGGTTCACCATCACGTTCCTGATGGGCCTGACGTTCGTGCTCGGGCAGGTCGTCGAGTACGGCAGCCTGGTGAACGAGGGCATCCGGATCAACGCCGACGGGTACGGCTCGATGTACTACCTGACCACCGGCTTCCACGCGCTGCACGTGACCGGCGGGCTGCTCGCGTTCGTGGTCCTGCTGATCCGCACCACGATGGGGCGGTTCACCCCGGCCCAGGCCAGCTCGGCGATCGTGGTGTCGTACTACTGGCACTTCGTGGACGCGGTGTGGATCGCGCTGTTCGCCATGATCTACTTCCTCAAGTGAGGTGAGCATGCCGGGTCCGTCACACGAGCCGGCGCCCGCTCGTCCTACTACTAGACCCGAAAGGCTGGCGATGACATCTCAGACTCCGAGCCGTCGGCCACGGAGCCGGGCCCGGCGTCGCCTGGGCAGCTCCGTCCGGCTGCTGGCAGCGCTGGCGCTGGCCGGGTTCCTCTACACGGCCTTCGCTCCCGGGCTGGCCGCCCAGGACCAGCCGCTGTCGCCGACCGCGGCCGAGGGCGAGGAGCTGTACCAGCGCAACTGCATCAGCTGCCACGGCCGCAACGCGGACGGGGTGGAGGATCGCGGGCCGAGCCTGGTCGGCGTGGGTGAGGCGGCGGTCGAGTTCCAGGTCAGCACCGGCCGGATGCCGATGACCCGACAGGAGGCGCAGGCCCAGGCCAAGCCTCCGAAGTGGCAGGGCGAGGAGCTGGAGCGCAACGTCGCCGCGCTGTCCGCGTACATCCAGGAGCTGGGCGGCGGGCCGCAGATGCCCGCCGGCACCGACCTGGCCGAGTCGGCCGAGGGGGCGGTGGCTCGGGGCGGTGAGCTCTACCGGATCAACTGCTCCTCCTGCCACGCCTACTCCGGCGGCGGGGGCGCGTTGAGCAGTGGGGCGTCCGCCCCCAGCCTGGCCGAGGCCACCGACCGCCAGATCTACGCCGCCATGCTCTCCGGACCGCAGAACATGCCGGTCTTCGGCGACAACCAGCTCACCCCGGAGGAGAAGGCCGAGGTCATCGCGTTCATCCAGCACCTGCAGGAGGACGGGGACCCGGGCGGGGTGTTCAACCTCGGCCGGTTCGGCCCGACCACCGAGGGTCTGGCGATCTTCCTGGTCGGCATCGTGGCGGTGGTGTTCGCCACGCTCTGGATTGCGGGCAAATCATGAGTGCAGATACGGCATCCGGACCCGGCACGACGGGCACCGAGACCGGGCAGCGGACCGCCGACGAGCTGGTCGCCGAGCCGGCCGAGCTGGATGTCTACGACCCGCGGCTGACCAGGTTCGACCTGGTCCGGGAGGGCGCCCGCCGCAAGGGAATCGAGATCGTCCACTACGAGCCCCGGTTCCCGCCCGGCAGCCGGGCGGACCGCCGGATGGAGCGGGTCGTCGCCTCGCTGTTCCTGCTCGCCGGCGCCGCCGGGATGGGGTTCGTGGTCGCGTACATCTGGTGGCCCTGGGAGTACGCGGATGGCGCGACCGCCACCAGCAAGTTCTACACCCCGGTGCTCGGGGTGACGCTGGCGATCTCGATGCTCGCGATCGGGGCCGGGATCACCACCTGGGCGAAGAAGCTGCTGCCGCACGAGGTCTCGGTGGAGCACCGGCACGACCAGCCTTCCAGCGACACCGACCGTAAGATCATGGGCGCGACGCTCGGCAACATGCTGGACGAGACCGGAGTGACCCGGCGTCCGCTGCTGCGGCGCGCGCTGCTGCTCGGGCTGGCCCCGATCGGTCTGGTCGCCGCGGCGCCGCTGGTCGGCGGGCTGCTCAAGGACCCGCACACGAACCGCACCGGCGAGCCCGGGTTCAACGCCTCCCCGCAGGACTACACCGGCTGGAACCCGGCGCTCAACGACGAGCAGCCGGTCCGGCTGACCTTCGAGAACGGGAGCCCGATCCGGCCAGCCGACGTCAGCGTCGGCGGGCAGGTGACGGTCTTTCCGGGCATCGACCACGGCGCGTCCAACGAGTACGCCGACTCCCCCACCCTGCTGATCCACCTGCGGGAGGAGTTCGCCGCCGAGCTGCGGCAGAACCTGTACCCGATGAACCAGGACAGCATGGCCGGCAACTTCGTCGCGTACTCGAAGATCTGCACCCACGCCGGCTGCCCACCGAGCCTGTTCGAGCAACAGACCAACCGGCTGCTGTGCCCCTGCCACCAGTCGCAGTTCCTGATCACCGACAACGCCCGGCCGATCTTCGGCCCGGCCACCCGGTCGCTGGCGATGCTGCCGATCGCGGTGGACAACGAGGGGTATTTCGTAGCCACCTCCGACTACCAGGTGCCGGTCGGACCTTCGTTCTGGGAGCGTTGATGATAACGACGCGTTGCGGGCAGACGGGCGAGCCGGTGGTGCGGGCACCGCATCACCTAACTGCCGCGGCTAGTCACTGCAAGGAGTGCGGCTGATGATGACGACGCAGGAGTACGGCCGATGACGATAACGGTGAGGCCGAGCGCGTTGAAGCGGCGCCGGCAGCAGCTGCGGGACATGCCAGCGGCCACCGGGCGGGGGCTCGACGACCGACTGCAGCTCGCGTCCCCGGGCCTGCGCACGCTGCTGAACAAAGTCTTCCCGGACCACTGGTCGTTCCTGCTCGGCGAGATCGCGCTCTGGTCGTTCGTGATGCTGCTGCTGACCGGCACGTTCCTCGCCCTGTTCTTCGACCCGTCCATGGAGGAGGTCACCTACAACGGCAGCTACACGGCGCTGTCCGGCGTGGAGATGTCCCGGGCGTACGAGTCGACCCTGACGCTCTCCTTCGACGTACGCGGTGGGCTGCTGATCCGGCAGATGCACCACTGGTCGGCGCTGCTGTTCCTCGCCGCGATCGTGGTGCACTTCCTGCGGATCTTCTTCACCGGGGCGTACCGGAAGCCGCGCGAGATCAACTACCTGATCGGGGTGGCCATGTTCTGGCTGGCCTTCCTGCTCGGGTTCACCGGTTACACGTTGCCCGACGACGCGCTGTCCGGCAGCGGCCTGCGGATCGCCCACGCGATCATCCTCTCCATCCCGGTGCTCGGCACCTGGACGGCCAGCGCGCTGTTCGACGGCGACTTCCCCGGCACCGCGATCATGCCCCGGGTCTTCATCCTGCACGTGTTCCTGCTGCCGCTGGCCCTGCTCGGCCTGATCACCGCACACCTGCTGATCATGTTCAAGCAGATGCACACCCAGTGGCCCGGGGCGGGCCGCTCCAACCGGAACGTGGTCGGCGAGCGCTTCTTCCCCCGGTACATCTCGAAGCAGACGTCGTTCCTGCTGATCGTGTTCGGGGTGATCGCCGCGCTGGGCGGGCTGTTCCAGATCAACCCGGTGTGGCTGTTCGGCCCGTACAAGGCCGCCGTGGTCTCGGTGGCCACCCAGCCCGACTGGTATGTGCTGTTCCTGGAGGGCTCGACCCGGCTGTTCCCGTCCTGGGAGATCCGGTTCCCGCTGTTCGGGGAGCACTTCACCATCCCCACGCTGTTCTGGCCGGGGGTGGTGCTGCCCGGCATCCTGACCACGCTGGTGGTCGCGTACCCGTTCTACGAGGCCCGGAAGCTAAAGGACAAGCAGATCCACAACCTGCTGCAGCGGCCGCGGGACGTGCCGGTGCGCACCGGGCTCGGGGCGATGGGCGTGACCTTCTGGCTGGTCCTGACCCTCTCCGGCGCCAACGACGTGATCGCCAGCACGTTCGACATCAGCCTGAACGCCACCACCTGGGCCGGCCGGATCGGCGCGGTCGTGCTGCCGCCGCTGGCGTACTGGGTTACCCATCGGGTCTGCCTCGGGCTGCAGCAGCACGACCGGCAGGTGCTCTCGCACGGGGTGGAGACCGGCATCCTCCGGCGGCGGCCGGACGGCGGGTTCATGGAGGTGCACCAGCCGCTCGGCCCCACCGACCCGCACGGTCACGGTGAGCTGGAGTACACCGGTGCGCCGGTGCCGAAGAAGATGAACCGGCTCGGCGCCCTGGCGCCGGCGACCCGCGGCTTCCTGGCGCCGGTGGAGCGGCCGTCCACGCCACCCACCGAACCGCCGACCCCGAACGGGTACGAGGGCACCGAGGTCGCCGGCACCGACCAGTCCCGCTGACCGGGTCCCGCCTGCGTTGGCGTGTCGGGTGGAGTAGGTGACCGGGTGGGAGTTCCCGCTGGCGAGGTCGGATTACGCGGTTGTCCCAACGCCTGGCTGCCTCACCTGCCTGGCTCCGGGACCCTGGCGTCCGCCCAGCCGCGGCGGGGCGAGCACGACGACGAGCAATGGCCGGCTGCGGATCAGCGCCGACGCAAGTCCATGATCAACACGTCAATGGGGGCCTTCAGGCGGCGGTGCGACGGGTGCCGGTGTGGTACTCGTACAGCAGGCCGGCACTGGCGAGGACCACCCCGAGCACGCCGGCAACCATCAGCCACCACATCCAGAAGACCACGCCAAGCCCGGTCACGGAGGCGGCCAGGGCGACGCCGAACGGATAGTAGCTGCCCGGGCTGAAGAACCCGACTTCCCCTGCCCCCTCGGCGACCTCAGCTTCCGGCCGGTCCTCCGGGCGCGCCTCGATCCGGCGGGAGACCACCAGGAAGTAGCCCCCGACCATCGCACTGAGCAGGAACGAGAGCAGCAGCGCGATCGAGCCGATCCACTCGACCGCCCCCATCTCGTACCAGGTCCACCACCCGTACAGCGCGGTCGCGGCGGCCAGGAACAGCGCGACGCCGCCGAAGATGCGCCACTCGGTCTTCATCGGAACCCCCCGGTCGGGTCGGTCGTTGCTGCTAGGTGCGGCGGGTGTCGAACGGCTTGGTGGTGGTCGCGAACGGCTCCTCGCCGATCGACCGCAGCGCCTCCGGCTGCGCCATCCCGGACTCCAGTGCGGACAGATACTGCTGGTAGCGGTCCGGCGAGACCGCCCGCACCTCGAAGTTCATCGTCGAGTGGTAGGTGCCGCACAGCTCGGCGCACCGGCCGATGTAGGCGCCCTCGTTGTCGACCCGGATCGTCACCTCGAACTCGTTGCGCAGGCTGCCCGGGAACACGTCCCGCTTGAACAGCAGCTCCGGCACCCAGAACGAGTGGACCACGTCCTCGGAGGTCAGCTCGAACCGGATCGTCTGCCCGGTCGGCAGCACCAGCACCGGGATCTGGTCGCTGGAGCCGACCGTCGAGGCGGTCGTGTTCGCGTCCGGGCCGAGCCCGTCCCGGTAGTTGAACTGCCAGTTCCACTTGAACGCGACCACCTCGACGGTCACGTCCGGGTCCGGCGAGGTCGCCTCGACGTCGGTCTGGATCACCACGGTGTAGTAGAACAGCACCGCGATCGCCAGGAACGGCGCGATCGTGTAGAAGACCTCCATCGGCAGGTTGAACCGGGTCTGCACCGGCAGCTGCTCGCCCCGCTTGCGGTAGCGCACCACACACCAGAAGATCAGGCCCCACACCAGCAGCCCGACCAGCAGCGCCGCGACCACCGAGCCGATCCACATGTCGTACATCCGCTCGGACCGGTCCGTGATGCCGCCCTCCGGCCAGCCGAACCCGGCGAACCCGCTGCCGACGTCCCGCAGGCAGCCACCGAGCAGCGTCACCGCCGCCGTTCCCGCGACCGCGAGCCCCACACCCCGTACGGCGACCCGGCTCCGCGATGTCCTCGCGCCCACCAGCTACTGCCTCCTTAGGTGACACCGACGGTGGCAGAGTACCGGATCGGGGCGGGGGCAGGCGGGCTGGGGCGGCCGGTGCCCTACCGTCGTATGGTGAGCTCCGCACAACCGGCCGTCTACTTCGACGCGGCGGCCGGCGCCCCGCTACACCCGGTGGCGCGGCAGGCACTGGCGGCCGCGCTGGAGGACGGGTGGGCCGACCCGGCCAAGCTGTACGCGCCGGCCCGGCGGGCCCGGCAGCTGCTGGACGCGGCGCGCGCCGCGGTGGCCGAAACGCTCCGGGTACGCGAGGACGAGGTCTACTTCACCGGCAGCGGGACGGCGGCGGTGCAGGCGGCGCTGGGAGGCGTTACCGGCGCCGACCGGGCGGTGTGGGTGCACTCTGCGATCGAGCACTCGGTGGTGCTGCACGCCGCCGACCGGCACCGGGCGGACGGCGGCGAGACGGTCCCGGTGCCGGTGGACCGGCTCGGGCGGGTCGACCTGGCGGCGTGGCGGGCGGCGGTCCACCGGCCGGGGGTGGGGCTGGCGGCGCTGCTCAGCGCCAGCCACGAGGTGGGTACCGTACAGCCGGCCGCGGCCGCGGCGGCGGCGTGCGCCGAGGCGGGAGTGCCGCTGCTGGTGGACGCCGCGCAGTCGATCGGCCGGGTCCCGGTGCCGGCCGGCTGGTCGATACTGATCGGCTCGGCGCGCAAGTGGGGCGGCCCCTCCGGAGTCGGCGTGCTGGTGGTGCGCAAGGGGGTTCCGTGGTCGCCGCCGGAGCCGCTGCCGGGCGGCCAGCCGGGCCTGCCGGCGGTGGTGGCCGCCGCCGCCGCGCTGCGGGCCGCGGCCGGCGAGGCGCCCGCTGAGGCGGCCCGGCTGGCGCCGCTGGTGGACCGGATCCGGGCCACGGTCGCGGCCACCGTCCCGGACGTGGAGGTGGTCGGGGACCCGACCGACCGGCTCCCCCACCTGGTCACCTTCTCCTGCCTCTACCTGGACGGGGAGGCGCTGCTGCACGCGCTGGACCGGCGTGGGTTCGCGGTCTCGTCCGGGTCCTCCTGCACCTCCTCGACGCTGCGCCCCAGCCACGTGCTGGAGGCGATGGGGGTGCTCTCGCACGGCAACGTCCGGGTCTCGCTGCACCGGGAGTCCACCGGGGAGCAGGTGGACCGGTTCCTGGCCGAGCTGCCCGGCCTGGTGGCCGGCCTGCGGGCCGAGGCGGGTGTATGACCGGGAGTATGACCGGGCCGACCGAGCCGCTGGACTGCCGGGGCCAGCGCTGCCCACTACCGGTGATCGCGCTGGCCCGGCGGCTGCCCGAGCTGCCGGTCGGTGCCGTGCTGCGGGTGCTCGCCGACGACCCGGCGGCGGCCAACGACATCCGGGCCTGGTGCCGGATGCGCGGTCAGGAGTTCGCCGGGTCACCGGCACCGGACGCGTACGAGGTCCGGCGCACCCGCTGACGCCCCGGATGAGGAGTCGGCCCAGGCAGGGTCAGGCGGGCAGGGTCAGGCGGGCAGGGTCAGGCGGGCAGGTGCGGGCGGATCTCGGCGGCGGCGAGGTCGCCGTAGGAGTCGGTGAACCGCTTGAAGAAGGCGTCCGGGCGCACCTCGTACTCCTGCGGCCCGATCGTCTCCAGCACCAGCGCCGCCAGCAGCGACCCGACCTGGGCCGCCCGCTCCAGCCCCAGCTCCCAGGACAGGGCCGCGAAGAACCCGGCCCGGAACGCGTCGCCGACGCCGGTCGGGTCGGTGGACGGGTTGACGTCCCGGACCACCGGCACCCGGACCGCCTCCGGCAGGTCCCGGCCCTCGATCACCACCCCGTTGCTGCCCAGCGTGGTCACCTGGATCTGCACCCGGTCGCGCAGCTGCGCCTCGGTCAGCCCGGTCTTCGACTCCAGCAGCGACTTCTCGTACTCGTTGGTCAGCAGGTAGGTCGCGCCCTCGATGAGCTGCAGCGCGTCCGCGCCGGACATCCGGGCCAGCTGCTGGGACGGGTCGGCCGCGAACCGGTAGCCGCGCTGGCGGCACTCGGCCGAGTGCCGCAGCATCGCCTCCGGGTCGTTCGCGCTGACCAGCACCAGGTCCAGCCCGCCCAGCCGCTTCGCGACCGGCACCAGCTCGATGTTGCGGGCCTCGCTCATCGCCCCGGCGTAGAACGACGCGATCTGGTTCAGGTCGTCGTCGGTAGTGCACACGAACCGGGCAGTATGGGCGATCTCGGACACGTGCACCGACTCGCAGTCCACCCCGTGCCGCTCCAGCCAGGAGCGGTAGTCGGCGAAGTCGGACCCGACCGCGCCCAGCAGCACCGGCCTCAGGCCGAGCTGGCCCATCCCGTACGCGATGTTCGGAGCGACCCCCCCGCGCCGCACCTGCAGCTCGTCGACCAGGAACGACAGCGACACGTTGTGCAGCTGGTCGGCGACGAACTGCTCGGCGAAGCGGCCCGGAAAGTGCATCAGGTGGTCGGTCGCGATCGAGCCGGTGACGGCGATTCTCATGTCAGCCCTCGGGGTCGGGGTCGGCGGCCGTTAGCCAGCCTACCGGTCTCGATGTCGCCGCAACCCGGCGGCCGGTCAGATCCTCCGCCTACTCTGGAAGGCGGGGTCCACACACGGAGAGTGGGGATACCGATGAGGGGAGACCGGGTAGAGATCGTGGTGGACACCGGTGGGGCACCGCTCACCTACCAGGTGACCGCCACCCGGGCCGGCCGGCGGGTGGAGACTTCGATCGGCCGCGGGGTGGTGGAGGTGGCCGAGGTGACCCGGGGTGGCACGGTGGTCCGGACCGCCCGGTTCATGGCCAGCCGGGTGCTCGCCCTGGTGGAGCACCCGGTCCCGCGGGGCGCGACCCCGGACGGGGCGGCGAGCCCAGACCGGGTTTGAGCACCGACCCGGCGGGTACGTGGGGACCTGTGCGGGACCGGGAGGCGCTCGACGGCGCTCGGAGGCTGGACCGCCGGCGGTAGGGCCGCCAGCGGTGAGTCGCCGCGGACCCGGGCTCAGTGGAAGGAGTCGCCGCAGGCGCAGGAACCCTGCGCGTTCGGGTTGTCGATGGTGAAGCCCTGGGCGTCGATCCGGTCGGCGAAGTCGATGGTGGCGCCGGACAGGTAGGGGGCGCTCATCCGGTCGACCACGACCTCCACCCCGTCGTAGCCTTCCACCACGTCCCCGTCCAGCGACCGCTCGTCGAAGAACAGCTGGTAGCGCAGCCCGGAGCAGCCGCCCGGCTGCACCGCGATGCGCAGCCGCAGGTCGTCGCGGCCCTCCTGCTCCAGCAGAGCCTTGACCTTGGTGGCGGCGATGTCGGTGAGGACGACGGCCTGCGAAGCCTGGGTCTCGGTCGGTGTGGTCACGTTGTTGCTCCTGACGCCTGGGTGCTGTCCCGTTCTCCACAACGCTAGCCGACGCGCCCCCGATTCCCGAAGCCCCCCTGCTGTTGATCATGGGCGCAAACCGATGATCAACGGGGGCTCACTAGGTCGACGACCAGGCGCCGGCCAGCTGGGCTCCCAGCGCCCGCAGCCCGTCCGCCGGAATGGCCATCGCCGCCTCGACGCTGCCGAGCAGGTCGACCAGCGAGTGCGCCTCGGTCACGCCGGCCGCCGCGGCCTCGGCCCGGCCGACCGTGACCCGGCCGGCCACCACCAGGCACGGCACCCCGCGGTCCCGGGCCGCCGCAGCCACCCCGGCCACCACCTTCCCGCGTACCGACTGGTGGTCGAACGAGCCCTCGCCGGTGATCACCAGGTCGGCGGTAGCGAGCGCCTCGTCCAGCCCGGTCAGCGCCCGGACCAGCCCGATCCCGGACTCCCGCCGCCCGCCCAGGGCCAGCAGCGCCGCCCCGAGCCCGCCGGCCGCGCCGCCACCGGGCAGCCCGGCCAGACCGGCCGGGCAGCCGGGCAGGTCCCGCTCCAGCACCGCGGCGAACCGCCCCACCGCCTTCTCCAGCCGCACCAGGTCCTGCGCGGTAGCCCCCTTCTGCGGCGCGAACGTGGCGGTGGCGCCGTCCGGTCCCAGCAGTGGATGGTCCACATCGGTCGCCGCAACCAGGGACACTCCCCCGAGCCGGGGCACCCCGGCCAGGCCCGCCACCTCCGCCAGGGCGGCTCCCCCGGGAGGCAGCGGGTGCCCGGCCGCGTCGACGGCAGGGGCGCCGAGCGCGGCCAGCATCCCGGCGCCGGCGTCGTTGGTGGCCGAGCCGCCGAGCCCCACCACCAGCTCCCGGGCACCGGTCGCCACCGCGGCGGCGAGCAGCTGGCCCAGCCCGTACGAGCTGGTGACCGTGGGGTCCCGCTCGGCCGGCGCCAGCAGCTGCAGGCCGCACGCCTGGGCACTCTCCAGGTACGCGGTGGTCCGGCCGGTCACCAACACCCAGCCGTCCACCGGCCGGCCGAGCGGATCCACAGTGGGCACCGGCTGCCGCCGTCCGCCGGTCGCGGCCGCCACCACCTCCAGGAAGCCCGGGCCGCCGTCGGCCAGCGGTCGCGCCACCAGCTGGTCACCGGGGGCGGCACCGCGCCAGCCAGCGGCCAGCGCCGCCGCCGCGTCGACCGCCGAGATGGTGCCGGCGAACTTGTCCGGACAGATCAACACCCGCACCGGTACGAGTCTGCCGGACCGATCGGCGAGTGAGACAATCGGAGCCGTGACGACGACCTGGGTGGAACCGTCCGGCACCGCGAGCGCTCTGCTGCTGCTCGGCCGGGGCAACGACCCCGGCTCCGAACGCGGGGTGGACTGCCCCGGTGAGCTGCCCGCCCCCAGCGACCCGAACCTGGTGGCCCGGGCCCGCGCCGCCAAGGCCGCGCTGGGCGAGCAAGTGTTCGTGCTGGGGCACCACTACCAGCGCGACGAGGTGATCCAGTTCGCGGATGTGACCGGCGACTCGTTCAAGCTCGCCCAGCAGGCCGCCGCCCGCCCGGAGGCCGACTGGATCGTGTTCTGCGGGGTGCACTTCATGGCCGAGTCGGCCGACATCCTGACCGCCGACCGGCAACGGGTGGTGCTGCCGGACCTAGCCGCCGGCTGCTCGATGGCGGACATGGCGGCCCTGCCGCAGGTGGAGACGGCGTGGCGGCGGCTGGCCGACCTCGGCCTGGCCGGCTCGACGGTCCCGGTGACCTACATGAACTCGTCGGCCGACATCAAGGGCTTCGTCGGCCGGCACGGCGGCGTGGTCTGCACCTCCTCGAACGCCCGGCGCGCCCTGACCTGGGCGCTGGAGCGCGGGCAGCGGGTGCTGTTCCTGCCCGACCAGCACCTTGGCCGCAACACCGCGGTCCGGGAGCTGGGGCTGGAGCTGTCCGACTGCGTGCTCTGGAACCCGCACCAGAGCGACGGCGGGCTGACCGGGCAGCAGCTGCGGGACGCCACAATCGTCCTGTGGCGGGGGCACTGCTCGGTGCACGGGCGGTTCACCCTGGAGTGCGTCACCGCGGTGCGGGACCGGGTGCCCGGGGTGAACGTGCTGGTCCACCCGGAGTGCCGGTACGAGGTGGTCGCCGCGGCCGACCAGGTCGGCTCCACCGAGAAGATCATCAAGACGATCGAGTCCGCCCCGGCCGGGTCGGCGTGGGCGATCGGCACCGAGCTGAACCTGGTCCGCCGGCTGGCCGGCGCACACCCCGACAAGCAGATCATGTTCCTGGACCGGACCGTCTGCTACTGCTCCACCATGAACCGGATCGACCTGCCGCACCTAGTCTGGGCACTGGAGGAGCTAGCCGCCGGCCGGGTGGTCAACCAGATCACGGTCGAGCCGGACACCGCGGCGCACGCGCGCGCAGCACTCGACCGGATGCTCGCCCTGCCGTGATCACTTATCCGGCGCCGCCGGCAGCGCGGCGCCGCCGGAAGGCGGCCGCTTTGACCCGGTTCTGGCAGGTGATCGAACAGAAGCGGCGGCTCCCGTTCTTGGATCCGTCCAGGAACACGCGGTCGCAGTCGTCGGCGCCGCAGGTGCCGAGCCGGTCGCCGCTGCTCAGCCACGGCGAGACGGTGATCGCGGCGCGGCACGACCAGGCCTGGCTGGCGGTGGTCGCGGGCAACCTCCGCGCCCGGCGGTTCTACGAGCGCAACGGCTGGTCCGAGACTGGCGAGCTCGACTACCCGGCCCGTACCGCAGCCGGGGTCAGCGTCGTGGTGCCGGCTCGCCATTACCAGAAGCGGCTGACTCGGCACGTCGCCCGGTCGGCCGCGGCACGGGCCGGCAGTGGCCGGCCGCCCACCACTCCATCAACCGGAGGGAGGACGGGGTCCGATCCGACCGGCCCGGCACCCCGAACCGCAGCATGAACAGTCATCCACTCGAAGGCAGGGTGGCGCTGGTCGCCGGCGCCACCCGCGCAGCGGGACGCGGGATCGCGGTCCAGCTCGGCGCCGCCGGTGCCACCGTCTACTGCACCGGACGGACAACCCGGCATCAGAGCTCGGAGATGAATCGGCCCGAGACGATCGAGCAGACCGCCGCGCTGGTCGATGCCGCCGGCGGGCGGGGCATCGCAGTCCAGGTCGACCACCTCGAGCCCGAGCAGGTCGCCGCCCTGGTGGACCGGATCGAGCGGGAGCAGGGCGCCCTGCACGTGCTCGTCAACGACATCTGGGGCGCCACCACCATGGAGTGGGACAAGACCGTGTGGGAGTCGTCGCTGCAGATCGGGCTGCGAACCCT
>WHTQ01000036.1 GCA_009377645.1 Micromonosporaceae bacterium
GACGCCGTACCGCAGCAGCCCGTACGCGTTCGGGGCGTAGTAGGTCTCGTCGAAGATGATGTGCCCGGGCCGGCCCAGGTCGACCAGCCGGACGATCGCGGCGATCACGGTGACCACCCCGGCCGCCACCCACGACCACGGGTCCCGGTCCGGGACCAGCGGCGCCAGCCGGCGCCGGGTGGTCTCCGGAACCGCCGGTCCTGGCTCCGGCTCGGGTGCGTCGCCGGCCGCCGCCGCCTGGTGCGGTGTCGCCAGACTGGTGGTCACCGGTGAATCGTAGGCTGCCGACGACCCGGACGGCAGCCGCGCCGCCGCCCGTGGTGGAGTCGTAGGCTGCTGACGAGTCAGACGGGAGGGAGGTGCCGGCGGTGGCCGACGGGCGGATCGTGCTGCTCGGGGCGCCGCTGGGCAACCCGGCCGACGCCTCCGGCCGGCTCCGGTCGGT
This sequence comes from Micromonosporaceae bacterium, assembly GCA_009377645.1. Taxonomy (GTDB): domain Bacteria; phylum Actinomycetota; class Actinomycetes; order Mycobacteriales; family Micromonosporaceae; genus Natronosporangium. The sequence goes on from WHTQ01000036.1 coordinate 446, forward strand.
GCTGGCCAGCGCGGACCTGGTCGCGGCCGAGGACACCCGCCGGCTGGCCCGGCTGGCCAGCGACCTGGACGTGGTGATCTCCGGCCGGGTGGTCTCGTACTTCGAGGGCAACGAAGACCGGCGTACGCCGTCGTTGGTGGCCGCCGCTGCGGACGGCGCGTGCGTGGCGCTGATCACCGACGGCGGGATGCCCAGCGTGTCCGACCCGGGCTACCGGCTGGTGGTGGCGGCGCACGCAGCCGGGGTGCCGGTCACGGCGGCGCCCGGCCCGAGCGCGGTCACCACCGCGCTGGCGGTCTCCGGGCTGCCCTGCGACCGGTTCTGCTTCGAGGGGTTCCCGCCCCGCCGGGCGGCCGCCCGCCGGGCCCGGTTCGCGGCGCTCGCCAGCGAGCCGCGCACGCTGGTCTTCTTCGAGGCCCCGCACCGGATCGCCGGCACCCTGGCCGACCTGGCCGGCGGGTTCGGTCCGGACCGGCCGGCGGCGCTGTGCCGGGAGCTGACCAAGCCGTACGAGCAGGTCCGGCGAGGCGGCCTCGGCGAGCTGGCCGAGTCCGTGGCCGCCGACCCGCCGCGCGGCGAGATCACCCTGGTGGTCGCCGGCGCGCCGGCCGCCCCTCGCCCGGACGACGCGGCGCTGCGCGCCGAAGTGGCTGCCCGCCGAGCCGCCGGCGCCACCGGCCGGGACGCGGTCGATGCGGTCGCCGCCGCGCACGGCCTGCCCCGTCGGGAGGTCTACCGGCTGACTGCGGACTGACTGGCGGGTGCGAGCGCCCGCACCTGCTCGGCCAGCGGCGGCCCGCCCGGCGCCGGCACCAGCGCCAGCACCGGAGTGGTCACCCCGGCGTCGACGTACCGCTGGACGTGCGCCCGGCACCGGTCCGGTGAACCGTGCACCACCAGCGCGTCGAGCACCTGGTCCGGGACCGCCGCGGCCGCCCCGGCCCGGTCCCCGGCCGCCCAGGCCCGCCACATCGCCGCCAGCGCCTCGCCCCGCCCGAGCCACTCGTGGAACCGCCGGTACACCTCCACCGTGAGGTAGGCCGCGACCAGCGGCCGGGCCACCGCCCGGGCCCGTTCCGGATCCTCCTCGACCAGCACGAAGATCCGCGCCACGATCTCCCGACCCGGGCCGACGTAGGAGGTGACCCGGGGCACGTCCTCGACCGCCAGCCAGTTCAGGATCGCCCCGTCCGCCTCCCGGCCGGCCAGCCGCAGCATCCCCGGACGCAGCGCGGCCACCAGCAGCTTCGGCGGCTCCGGCGGGACCAGCTGCAGCCGGAACCGGTCCACTGTGAACGTCTCGTACCGCTCGCTGATCCGCTGCCCGGCCAGCGCCGAGCGCAGGAACCGGATCGTGTCCCGGACCCGCGCGTACGGCCGCTCGAAGGCTAGCCCGTTCCACCCGCGCACGATCGTCTCGGTGGAGGTGCCGAGCCCGATCGCGACCCGGCCCGGCGCGGCCGCCGCCAGCGCCGCGCAGCTCTGGGCGAGGGTGGCGGCGCCGCGGGTGAACACCGGCACGATCGCGGTGCCCAGCCGCAGCTGCGGCGCCCAGGCGCTGGCCAGCGCGAGCGGCGTGAACGCGTCGGCGCCGCCGGCCTCGGCCGACCACACATCGGTGTAGCCGAGCTCCGGCAGGCCGGCGATCACCGGCCGTTGGTCGGGCAGCGGGATGCCGGCGAGCGGGATGGTCAGCCCGTACGTCATGGTGCGCGCTACGTTACCAGTCAGTAGAGGGGAGAGCCGATGGTCGAGGTACGCGGTGCGGTGGTGGTCGTGACCGGCGGGGCGGGCGGGATCGGGGCGGCGCTGGCCCGCCGGTTCGCGGCCGGCGGCGCGGCCGCTGTGGTGGTGGCGGACCTGCCCGGCGCCGACCCGGACGCGGTGGCCGCCGGCCTGCCCGCCCCGGTCGGGGCGGGGCTGGTGCTGGACGCCACCGACGAGCCGGCGGTCTCCGCCGCGGTGGCCCGGATCGAGGCCGAGCACGGGGCGATCGACCTGTGGTGCGCCAACGCCGGCGTCGCCAGCCCACCCGGGCTGGGCGAGGACGCCGACTGGGAACGCTGCTGGCGGCTGCACGTGCACCAGACCGTGCTCGCCGCCCGGCACGTGCTGCCCCGGATGGTGGCGCGCGGCCACGGGCACCTGCTGGTCACCGCCTCCGCCGCCGGGCTGCTGACCGAGCCGGACACGGCGCCGTACGCGGTGACCAAGCACGCCGCCGTGGCGCTGGCCGAGTGGCTGGCGATCCGGCACGGCGACGACGGGGTCGGGGTGTCGTGCCTGTGCCCGCAGGCGGTGCGGACGCCGATGCTGGCCGGGCTGCCGGCGGACTCGGCCACCCTGGCCGCCGCCCCGGCGCTGTCCCCCGAGGAGGTCGCCGACGCGGTGGCCGCCGGGCTGGCCGCGAACCAGTTCCTGATCCTCCCGCACCCGGAGGTGGCCGAGTACGAGCGGCGGCGGGCCGCCGACCGGGACCGCTGGCTGGCCGGGATGCGCCGCGCCCGGGCCCGCCTGCGCCGTTCCTGAGGAGGGCGCCCCGCTGCGGCACCAGGTTTGAGGAGGGCTCCCCGGATCCCGCAGTCGCGGTGAGCGGGGTCCCCTCCTCAGAGCGCGGCGACCAGGAAGCCGGCGGTGAGCAGCAGTGGCCCGGCGAAGCTGAGCAGCACCGCCCGGCGGCGGGACCGGGCCGGTTCCAGCCGGAACGCTCCGGTCGCCCAGGCGATGCCCGCGCCGCACAGCACCACCAGGACCAGCCCGACCGTCCAGCGCAGGTGCAGGCCGGCTGGGCCGGTCGCGTAGGCCCGGGGCTCGTCGGGCGACACCATCCGGGCCGGTACGTGGTCCGGCCGGGCCGGGTCCGGGCCGCTCGGGTCCGGGCCGGCGCCGAGCAGCGTCACGTCCACCGCCCGGAACGAGCCGTCGGCGGCCTCGAAGGTGAGGCACGGGTAGGTCACCGCCGGCCGGGACTGGTCGCTGGCCACCGTCCCGCCGGTGGCGTCGCAGCGGGTCGGGATCGCCGTGCCGTCCGCGCCGACCCCGACCGCCAGCCACAGCGGCGTGGCCGCCTGCCATCCGAAGAACGCGGCCAGCAACCCGAACAGGAGCGTCGCTAGCAGCCCGACCGCTGGATGCCGCGGCGCCCTCCGCGCCCGCAGCGCCCTCCCCGGCGGACGCCGGGCCACCGCAGGTTCCGGCGGATGGTGCTCCGACGGAAGTGGTGGTTCGCGGTGGGCGGTCGGGAACCGCTGCCGGGGCCGCCGCCCAGGCGGCGGCCCCGGGATCGGCACGGTCTCGTGCACCGCCGGGTCGGTGCGCTCCGGAGCGAGGTCCGGCGAGGACGTGACCTCCGGAGCGGGGTCCGGCGGGTCGGTCGGTTCAGGAATCGGGCTGGTCACGTCGCTATTCGACACCGTTCCACCCGGTTTGCCCCGTACCGCCGGGGCGTGTCGCCGCGCCGCCGCGGGCGGCACTACCCTTGGTCGGCATGGCCCACGTTCTCGCCGCTGTCGCCTGGCCGTATGCGAACGGCCCGCGGCACATCGGTCACGTCTCCGGCTTCGGCGTCCCCTCCGACGTGTTCGCCCGCTACCAGCGGATGGCCGGCCACGACGTGCTGATGGTCTCCGGGACCGACGAGCACGGCACCCCGATCCTGGTGCAGGCCGAGCAGGAGGGGGTCAGCGCCCGGGAGCTGGCCGACCGGTACAACCGGGTGATCGTCGAGGACCTGGCCGCGCTCGGTCTCTCGTACGACCTGTTCACGCGCACCACCACCGGCAACCACTACGCGGTGGCCCAGGAGCTGTTCCGCACCCTGCACCGCAACGGGTACATGATCGAGCAGCGGACCAAGGGGGCGATCTCACCGTCCACCGGCCGGACCCTGCCCGACCGGTACATCGAGGGCACCTGCCCGATCTGCGGGTACGGGGCGGCCCGCGGTGACCAGTGCGACAACTGTGGCAACCAGCTCGACCCGACCGACCTGATCAACCCGCGCTCCCGGGTCAACGGCGAGGCGCCCGAGTTCGTGGAGACCGAGCACTTCTTCCTGGACCTGCCGGCGCTGGCCGACGCGCTCGGCGACTGGCTGCGCAGCCGCACCGACTGGCGCCCGAACGTGCTGAAGTTCTCCCTCAACCTGCTCGACGACCTGCGGCCGCGGCCGATGACCCGGGACATCGACTGGGGCATCCCGGTGCCGCTGCCGGGCTGGCAGGACAACCCGAACAAGCGGCTGTACGTGTGGTTCGACGCGGTGATCGGCTACCTGTCGGCCTCGATCGAGTGGGCCCGCCGCGCCGGCGACCCGGAGGCGTGGCGCAAGTGGTGGGGCGACCCGGAGGCCCGGCAGTACTACTTCATGGGCAAGGACAACATCACCTTCCACGCCCAGATCTGGCCGGCCGAGCTGCTCGGCTACGACGGCAAGGGGTCGCGGGGCGGCGAGCCCGGCCAGTACGGGCAGCTGCAGCTGCCCACCGAGGTGGTCTCCAGCGAGTTCCTGACCATGGAGGGGGCGCGGTTCTCGACCTCCCGCGGAGTGGTCATCTACGTCCGTGACTTCCTGGAGCGCTACGACGCGGACGCGCTGCGCTATTTCATCGCCGTGGCCGGGCCGGAGAGCCAGGACACCGACTTCACCTGGGCGGAGTTCCTGCGCCGCAACAACGACGAGCTGGTGGCCGGCTGGGGCAACCTTGTCAACCGGTCGGTGTCGATGGCCGCGAAGAACTTCGGCGTGGTGCCGCCGGTCGCCCCGGCCGGACTGACCGATCTGGACAGTGCCCTGCTCGGCAAGGCCCGGGACGGGTTCGGGGTGGTCGGCGACCTGATCGGCCGGCACCGGCAGAAGCAGGCGATCGGCGAGGCGATGCGGATCGTGGCGGAGGCGAACAAGTACCTCTCCGAGCAGGCGCCGTGGAAGCTGCGGGAGACCGACCGGGACCGGATGGGCACCATCCTGCACGTGGCCTTGCAGGTGGTCAGCGACTGCAACACGCTGCTCACCCCATTCCTGCCGCACTCCGCGCAGCGGGTGCACGAGCAGCTCGGCGGCACCGGGGTGCACGCGCCGATGCCGCAGATCCGGGAGGTGGACGACCTGGACGGTGGCCCGGGCTACCCGGTGCTGACCGGCGACTACCGGGTCGGCGCGCGCTGGGAGTCGGTGCCGCTGCCGGCCGGCCGGCCGCTGGCGCCGCCGAAGCCGGTGTTCCGCAAGCTGGACCCGTCGATCGTGGACGAAGAGCTGGCCCGGCTCGGCGGCTGACTCTCAGGCGGCCGGCGCCACGGCCGGCGGGCTGACCAGCTCCACCCGTGGGTCGAGCCGGGGCCACTTCTTGTCACCGGTCAGCACGGTCTCGGCATCGACGACGTCCGCGGTGGCGAGCACCAGCGCATCGGGCAACCGTAGGAAGCGGTGACGGGCGCGTAACCTGGCGGCGGTGACCGCCACCGGCTCGTCGAGCGGCACCGGCGAACCGAAGGCGGCGGTCACCTGCTGTCGACGGGTCTGCAGCTCGCCATCACCGCGGCGGGCGGCGCCGACCAGCAGCTCGGCGAGCGCGCTCGCGGGAAGCGTGAACTGGGCATGCCGGTCGCGGTGGCGGCGCATCGCGTCGACGGCGGCGTGGTGCAGGGCGTCGTCGGGATCGAGCACCGCGAGGACAACGCTGGTGTCGAGGACTACCCTTCCCATTCGTCCCGCAGCGCTTCGAGATCGGTGGCCGCGGACAGGCCGGGGGCGGATCCGATCAGCGCCTCCAGCGGGTCGATGACCGGCGTGAGGATCAGGCGGCCGTCGCCATCGACGGTCACCTGCAGCTCGTCCCCGGGCTCCAGGTGCGCCTCCCGGAGAGCGTCGGTTGGCAGGGTCACCTGGTGCTTCCGGGACACCCGGGTTACCCCACGCCGCCGCTTTACTTCCGTCGCCATGAGTAAAGCATAGCCTCAACGGGGTGGCAGCCGCCAGCGTGCGCCCGAGCTTTGACCTGCGGTGAGTTGTCAGGGGCGCCAGATCTCGGTCGCCGCGGAGTAGCTGAGCGACGGAGTCGGGCCGCCGCCGATCACCGCGTGCGCGCCCGTCGACACCGGCAGCGGCGGCCCCAGCCGCCAGCTGTCGCCGGCCACGTCGTAGACGAACAAGGTGTCGGTCGGGTCGCCGAACGGGAACACGTCCGAGACCCGGTTGGCGAAGCCGGCGACGACGTAGATCCGGCCGTCGTAGGCGGCCAGCGGGGCGTGGTGCCGGTCCTCCGGCAGCGGCGCCAGCTCACGCCACGCGTCCGACTCCGGGTCGTACCGGTAGAACGCGTCCCCACCCGGGCCAGGGGCCAACCCGCCGGCCACGTACACCGCGCCGTCCAGGACCACCGCGCTCAGCTCAGTCCGGGCCTGCGGCAGGTCGGCCAGCGGGGTCCAGCTGCCGATCTGCGGCCGGGTGGGGGTGGGCGTTCCGCCGGTCGGGACGGGTATGTCCTGATCGGAGGGTTGGTCGTCGCCGGTGCAGGCGGTCAGCGCCACCGCTAGCGTCCCGGCCAGCAGGGTGCACCAGGTCTTCCGCATACCGACTCGACGCGCCAGCCGGCGGGACAGGTTGTCGGCCGCGGCGGGCTTCCGGGCTCCAACACCCGGGCGCCGGGCTACGCACCTCGGGCGCCGGGTTACAGCACCCGGGCGCCGGGTTACAGCACCCGGGCGCCGGGGACCGGGCCGTGGGCGGTCTGGGCCGCCCGGCAGCCGGGCGCGCCGTCCAGCGTGCCGGCGACGGTGGCGGCGTGCGCCGCGTTCCGGACCAGGAACACGCAGGTCGGGCCGGAGCCGGAGACCAGCCCGGCGAGCGCCCCGGCGGCGGTGCCGGCGGCCAGCACCTCGCCCAGCTGCGGGCGAAGCGACACCGCCGCCGCCGCCAGGTCGTTGCCGAGCGCCGCGCCCAGCACCGCCGGGTCGCGCTGGCGCAGCGCCGCCAGCAGCGTCGACGGCTCCGGCAGCGGCGGCGGCGCGGTGCCGACGGCCCGGAGCCGGTCCAGCTCGGCGTAGACCTGCGGGGTGGCCAGCCCACCGTCGGCCAGCGCCGCCACCCAGTGCCAGGTGCCGCTGCGGGCCAGCACCGGGCTGACCTGCTCCCCGTACCCGGTGCCCAGGGCGGTCCCGCCGGACAGCAGGAACGGCACGTCGGCGCCGAGCCCGGCCGCCACCCGGGACAGCTCGTCCCGGGGCAGGCCGAGATCCCACAGCGCGTCGCAGGCCACCAGCGCGGCGGCCGCGTCCGCACTGCCGCCGGCCAGCCCCCCGGCCAGCGGGATCTGCTTGCGCAGGTGCAGCCGCGCGTGCGCCGGCACTCCGGCGTGGGCGGCCAGCGCCTGCGCGGCCCGGATCGCCAGGTTCGACTCGTCCAGCGGCAGCTGTCCGGCGCCCTCCCCCTCCATCGTGAGGGCCAGCGTGTCCCCCCGCCGGGCGGTCAGCTCGTCGTACATCGAGATCGCGTGGTAGACGGTCTGCAGCTCGTGGAACCCGTCGCCGCGCAGCGGCCCCACCCCGAGGTGCAGGTTGACCTTCGCGGGCACCCGGACCCGGACCGGCCCGGAGGCGGCCAGCCGGGGCCGCTCGTACTCGTCGTCGGCCCACAGCGGCCTGGTCACTCGCGAGCCCCCTCAGCGGCGATGGCGGTGAACTGCTCTATCGTGAGCGACTCCCCGCGGGCGGTGGGCGGCACCCCCGCCGCGGCAACCAGCGCCGCCGCCCGGTCGGCGCCGCCGGCCCAGCCGGCCAGCGCCGCCCGCAGGGTCTTGCGCCGCTGGGCGAACGCGGCGTCGACCACCGCGAAGACCGAGGACCGGTCGCCGAGGGCCGGTGGCGCCGGGTGGCGGGTGAAGGCGACCAGGCTGGAGTCCACGTTGGGCACCGGCCAGAACACGGTCCGCGGCACCCGGCCGGCCGGGCGGGCGGCGGCGAACCAGGCCAGCTTCGCGCTCGGCGCGCCGTAGACCCGGGACCCGGGCGGGGCGGTGAGCCGGTCGGCTACCTCCTGCTGCACCAGCACCAACCCGTGCCGGAGCGTTCCGAACCTGGCCAGCAGGTGCAGCACCACCGGAACGGCCACATTGTACGGAAGGTTGGCGACCAGCGCGGTCGGGGCCGGGTCCAGCGGCGGAGCCAGCCGCAGCGCGTCGGCATAGTGGACGGTGAGCCGGCCGGCGTACCCCGGCGCCCGGGCGGCGACCGTGGCCGGCAGCGCGGCGGCCAGCACCGGGTCGATCTCCACCGCGTGCAGGTGGGCGGCGGCTGGCAGCAGCGCCAGCGTCAGCGAGCCGAGCCCCGGCCCCACCTCCAGCACCACCGCGGCCGCCGCCAGGTCGGCGGTGGCCACGATCCGGCGCACGGTGTTCGGGTCGTGCACGAAGTTCTGGCCGAGCTGCTTGGTGGGCCGCAGCCCGAGCCGCTCCGCCAGCCCGCGCACCTCGGCCGGGCCGAGCAGGCTCACCCGCTCCACCGGCCGAATGCGCGCTCGCCGGTGGCCGAGATGGCGGCGCACAGCGCCGCGAGGTCCAGCTGCTTGGTCTGCGCCAGCGACCGGACCGTGTGCGGGATCAGGTACGGGGCGTTGGGGCGGCCCCGGTGCGGGACGGGAGTCAGGTACGGGGCGTCGGTCTCCACCAGCAGCCGGTCCGGTGGGCACGCCCGGGCCGCCTCCCGGAGCGGATCGGCGTTGCGGAAGCTGACGGTGCCGGCGAAGCTGAGCAGGAACCCGCGCCGCAGGCACTCGGTGGCCATCGCGCCGTCGCCGGAGAAGCAGTGCAGCACCACTGTCTCCGGCGCACCCTCCTCGGCCAGGATCCGCAGCAGCTCGGGGTACGCGTCCCGGCAGTGCACGATCAGCGCCTTCCGGTGCCGGCGGGCGATCGCGATGTGTGCCCGGAAGCTTGTCTCCTGCGCCGGGTGGCCGTCCGGCCCGGTCCGGAACCGGTCCAGGCCGGTCTCGCCGATCCCGCGTACCCGCGGGTGGGCGGCCAGCGCCTCCACCTCCCGCACCGCCTCGTCCAGGTCGGTGGGGGAGAACCGGGGGGCCTCGTTCGGGTGGATGCCGACCGTGGCGAGCACCGCCGGCTGCTGCTCGGCGAGCGCGACCGCCCACCGGGAGGAGGCCAGGTCCACTCCCACCTGGACCAGCCGGTCCACCCCGGCCGCCGCGGCGGCGGCGATCTGGTGCGTGGGGTCGCCCCCGATTAGGTCGAGGTGGGTGTGGCTGTCCAGCACCGGGACCGGCAGCGGTTCCGGCGCCGGGGGAGGCGGGTGGTGGGTGCGCGGCTGCGTTTCCATCCCGGCCATGATCTCAGACCGCAGCTCACACGCATGATCGGTGGTGATCCGGGGAACCTTCGGGTATGGCACACCTACCGGTCAACCATCCCGGGCGGCCGTTCTACCGGGTGCTGGCGGCCGGGATCGGGCTCTACATCCTGGTGTTCGGGATCGTCGGGCTGGTCCGGACCTGGGACCTGCCGTTCTTCGACCGGGGGGACAACTGGGCGCTGGGGCTGCAGACAAACCCCGCGTTCGGCCTGCTGTCGATCGGCGCCGGGGCGGTGCTGCTCGGCGGGGCGGGGTACGGGCGCAACGTGGACCACTTCATCAACCTGGCCGGCAGCGGGGTGTTCCTGGTGGCCGGGCTGGTGATGATGACCCTGCTGCACACCGGGGCGAACCTGCTGAACTTCGCGATCGTGAACTGTGCGGTGTCGTTCCTGATCGGGCTGGCGCTGCTGCTGGCCGGGCTGTACGGCAAGACCGGGCCGCCGGAGCTGGCGGCGGCCGAGGAGCAGCTGCGGTGCGGCGAGCGGGGGGAGGCCGCCCCGGACCCGGAGCTGGCCGGCCAGGCGCAGGTCAGCGGGCGCGGCGGGTCTCCAGCAGCGGCTTCGCCTCCAGATGGGACAGCCCGTTCCAGGCCAGGTTGACCATGTGCGCGGCCACCATGGTCTTGCGCGGCTTGCGTACGTCCAGCCACCACCGCCCGACCAGCCCGACCATCCCGACCAGCGCCTGCGAGTAGAGCTCGGCCAGCTTCGGGTCGTACCCGCGGGTCTTGAACTCGGCCCCGAGGATGTGCTCGACCCGGTGCGCGACGTCGTTGAGCACCGAGGAGAAGTTGCCGGTCGCCGACATCGCCGGCGCCTCCCGGGTCAGCACCCGGAACCCGTTGGTCTCTTCCTCGATGTAGTCCAGCAGCGCCAGCGCGGCCTGCTCCAGCAGCGCCCGCGGATGGCCGGCGGTCAGCGCGCCGCCGACCCGGTCCAGTAGGGACCGGACCTCCCGGTCGACCACCACCGCGTACAGGCCCTCTTTGCCGCCAAAGTGCTCGTACACGACCGGTTTGGAGACCTTGGCCCGCGCCGCCACCTCCTCGATCGAGGTGGCGTCGAAGCCGCGTTCGGCGAACAGCTGCCGCCCGATCGTGATCAGCTGCTCACGTCGCTGCGCCGCCGACATCCTCACCCTGCGTTTGGCCGGTTCCGCCGGGAGCTCAGTCACCCAGTCATCCTGTCAGGCCGGGCGCGGGGCCCGGTCACCGTGCCGTGGTCAGTCTGGCGGCCAGCCGCTCCGGCTTCGGCCAGCGCACGTCGTACACCCAGCCGAGCTTCTCCAGGAACCAGATGGTGCGGGCGGTCGAGTCGATCTGCCCGCGCAGCGCGCCGTGCCGGGCGCAGGTCGGGTCGGCGTGGTGCAGGTTGTGCCAGCTCTCGCCGAAGGACAGGACCGCCAGCGGCCAGAAGTTGGCGGCCTTGTCGCCGTCCCGGACCGCGAACGGGCGCTCCCCGAACACGTGACACACCGAGTTGATCGACCAGGTGACGTGGTGCAGCAGCCCGACCCGGACCAGCCCGGCCCAGAAGAACGCGGTCAGCGCGCCCTGCCAGGACCAGGTGATCAGCCCCCCGAGCAGCGCCGGTGAGACCATCGAGACCGCCACCAGCAGGGGGAACAGCGAGTCGACCCGGCGGATGGCCGGATCCGCCTCCAGGTCCGGGGCGAACCGCACCCGGTTGGACAGCTCCCGGTGGAACAGCCAGCCCATGTGGGAGTAGAACAGGCCCTTGGCCAGGCCGCGCACGCTCGCGCCGTACCGCCACGGCGAGTGCGGGTCGCCCTCGACGTCGGAGTACGCGTGGTGGCGGCGGTGGTCGGCGACCCACTGCACGACGCTGCCCTGCAGCGAGAGCGTCCCGGCGACCGCGAGCGCGACCCGCAGCGGCCGTTTCGCCTTGAACGATCCGTGGGTGAGGTAGCGGTGGAACCCGACCGTGACCCCCAGCCCGGACAGGAAGTAGAAGAACACGGCGAGCCCGACGTCGGTCCAGGACAGCCAGCCGCCCCAGGCGACCGGCACGGCGGCGATCAGCGCCGCGAACGGGATCACGACGAACGACCACAGCGCGATCAGGATGCCGATCGGCTGCTTTCCCTCGGTGAGTGGCTTGGGTCCGATGTCGCCCTTGGGCGGCTCGAGGACAGCGGTAGACATGGCACCTCACAGGTGGGGCTAGACGATCTTCACAACGCAGCAACCCGCCTACGCCTACGTCACCGTAACCTACGGCACCGTAGCTTGACAAGAGTGCGCAGCAGGTCGACCCGTTATACCGCGAGTCGGTGGCGCCTGGCTACGCGAGGCGGTTGCGATTGCGGCCACGGGTGTCGAGAACGTGGCGCTGGCTCCGTCCCAGGGACACGAGCGGCCACGAGGGCCGCGCGACACGGGAGGGATTATGACGATCCAGCGGATGGAGAACGTCGGCGTCGTTGTCGACGACCTCGCGGCTGCTGTCGCGTTCTTCCTCGAGCTCGGCCTGGTGCTCGAGGGCGAGGCACCTGTCGAGGGGCCGTGGGTGGACCGCGTCGTCGGGCTCGACGGCGTCCGGGTTGACGTGGCCATGGTGCGGACCCCGGACGGCCACGGACGACTTGAGCTGATGAAGTTCCACACGCCGGCGGCCACCACCGCTGAGCCGAACGCGCCGGCCAACACCCTCGGTATTCGTCGCATCATGTTCGCCGTCGAGGACATCGAGGACGTCCTCGCCCGGCTGCGCGCCCATGGCGCCGAACTCGTGGGCGAGCTGGGGCGGTACGAGGACAGCTATCGGCTCTGCTACGTCCGCGGCCCTGAGGGCATCATCGTTGCGCTGTCCGAGAAGCTCGACTGAAGCAACACGGCTCTCCTACGTCGCGTAGTAGATCACCAACCAGCACCATCCGCACCAGAAAGGACCGCCGCCATGGCCGTCGCCGATGACCTCGACCGCGCCACCGACTCGAAGTGGGACTGGGTCGCTGAGCACACCCGTACGTATCTGTCCTCGGGCGGAACCGAGGGACACGAGTCGAACGGCGTGTACACACTCGTGCTGGCCACGACCGGACGCAGGACCGGCGAGCCACGTCGCACCTGCCTGATCTACGGCACCTCGGGCGACGACTTCGTCGTCGTCGCCTCCAAGGGCGGCGCCGACGAGGATCCGGCGTGGTTCAAGAACCTCCAGGCGGACCCGAGCGTCGGGGTACAGGTCGGCACCCGCCGGTTCACCGCCCACGCCCGTGTCGCGTCCTCGGCCGAGCGCGAGCCCCTCTGGGCCCAGATGGCGCGCATCTTCCCGCTGTACGACGAGTACGCACAGAAGACTGCCCGGGTAATCCCGATCGTCCTGCTCGCCCCGCAGGACCGACCCCAACCCCCCTGTGCGCGAACACATGTTTGATCAGACTGCGAAACTCAAGTGAACGGATGGCTGCCGGGCGCAGTACTGGGCGGATCGAGGGGATCATGCAAGATATCGCCCGTGCCCTGGCGGGTGAGTAGCTTGGGTAGGGTGAAGACCAACGGATAGGCAAAGTGTCCGTCTCATCCCTTTCGGTCGGCTGTGGTGTAATTGGCAACACTCGGGTCTTTGGTACCCGTATTCCAGGTTCGAGCCCTGGCAGCCGAGCTGTCCCTAAAAGTTCGATTTTACCCGTGGTCTGCCTCCCGGCCTGGCGGCCGAGATTGGCGAGCCGGCCAGCGGTGAGGGAGCGTGCAGGTGAGCCGAGAACGACCTCGTACCGTCGTGATCCTGGCGGCAGGCGAGGGCAAGCGGATGCGGTCGGCGCTGCCGAAGGTGCTGCACCCGCTGCTCGGCCGGACGCTGCTCGGGCACGTGCTCGCGGCCGCCGAGCCGCTCGCTGCCGACCGCACCCTGGTGGTGGTCGGGGTCGGGGCGGAGCAGGTGATCGCGCACCTGGCCGAGGTCGCCCCGAAGGCCACCCCAGTGGTGCAGGCCGAGCAGCTCGGCACCGGGCACGCCGTCCGGGTCGCGCTGGCCGCCGCGCCCGACCCGGTCGAGGGCACCGTCGTGGTGCTCAACGGTGACCTGCCGCTGCTGCGGTCCGAGACCGTCCGCGGGCTGGTCGAGGCGCACGAGGCGGGCGGGGCGGCGGCGACCCTGGTCACCGTCGAGCCGGCCGACCCGACCGGGCTGGGCCGGATCATCCGGGACCCGGCCGACCAGCTGGCCGCGGTGGTCGAGGAGCGGGACGCCACCGCGCAGCAGCGGGCGGTGCGGGAGGTCAACGCCGGGATCTACGCGTTCCAGGCGGGCCCGCTGCGGGCGGCGCTGGACCGGATCGGGCGGGACAACGCCCAGGGCGAGGAGTACCTCACCGACGTGCCGGGCGGGCTGGTTGCCGCCGGTCACCCGGTCGCCGTGCATCGCCTCCCGGACCCGACCGACGCGCTCGGCTGCAACGACCGGGCGGAGCTGGCCGCGGCCCGGGCCCGGCTGCGGGACCGGGTCAACCTGGGCTGGCTCCGAGCCGGGGTGAGCATCGTCGACCCGGCCACCACCTGGATCGACGTGACCGCCACGCTCGGGCCGGACACGGTGGTCGAGCCGAACACCCACCTGCGGGGCGCCACCACGGTCGGGGCGGCCGCCACGGTCGGGCCGGACGTGTCGCTGATCGACACGACGGTCGGGGACGGGGCCAGCGTGGTGCGCGCCCACGCGGTCCGCTCGCAGATCGGGCCGGGCGCCCAGGTCGGGCCGTACGCGTCGCTGCGCCCGGCCAGCCGGCTGGCGGCCGGAGCGAAGGTCGGCACGTTCGTGGAGACCAAGAACTCCGAGATCGGCGAGGGTGCCAAGGTTCCCCACCAGGCGTACGTCGGGGACGCCTCGATCGGTGCGGCGGCCAACGTCGGCGCCGGCACGATCGTCGTCAACTACGACGGGCTCGCGAAGCACCCCACCGAGGTGGGGGAGGCGGCGTTCGTGGGCAGCAACTCCAACCTGGTCGCGCCGGTGACGGTCGGCGCGGGGGCGTACGTGGCCGCCGGCAGCACGGTGACCACGGACGTGCCGCCGGGTGCGCTCGGGGTCGCCCGCGGCCGGCAGCGCAACCTGGACGGCTGGGTGCGGCGACGCCGGGCCGGGACGAAGTCCGCCGAGGCCGCCGCCCGCGCCGGCGAGCCGGGGGCCGGCGAAGCCACCGACCGCCCCGACCAGGCGTGACGGTTACGGGTTAGTGTGGGGGCCGAGGCCAGGGTATGACTGGGGGGCAACCACCGATGGGCAGCATCGTCGCGGCTAACCGCAAGACCCTGATGCTCTTCTCCGGGCGGGCGAACCCGGCCCTCGCCGACGAGATCGGCGAGGTGCTCGGGGTGGCGCCCACCCCCACCGAGCTGTACGACTTCCCGAACGGCGAGATCTTCGTGCGGTACGAGGACTCGGTGCGCGGCTCGGACGCGTTCGTGGTGCAGTCGGTCAACGACCCGGTCAACCACCGGCTGATGGAGACGCTGGTGATGATCGATGCGCTCAAGCGCGGATCGGCCAAGCGGATCACCGCCGTCCTTCCGTACTATCCCTACGCCCGCCAGGACAAGAAGCACCGCGGCCGGGAGCCGATCTCGGCCCGGCTGGTCGCCGACCTGCTGAAGACCGCGGGCGCCAACCGGATCCTGACCGTCGATCTGCACACCGCCCAGATCCAGGGCTTCTTCGACGGGCCGGTGGACCATCTGTTCGCGCTGCCGCTGCTGGCCGAGCACGTCGAGCGCACCTACGCCGGGCAGCCGCTGACCGTGGTGGCGCCGGACTCCGGCCGGGTGCGGGTCGCCGAGCGCTGGACCGACCGGCTCGGTGGCTGCCCGCTGGCGTTCATCCACAAGACCCGCGACGTCGCCACGCCCGGGCAGGTGGTGGCCAACCGGGTGGTCGGCGACGTCGCCGACCGGGTCTGCGTGATCGTGGACGACGAGATCCAGACCGGCGGCACGGTCTGCAAGGCGGCCGACCTGCTGTTCGCGGCCGGGGCGGCGGACGTGGTGGTCACCGCCACCCACGGGGTGATGCCCGACCCGTCGGCGGAGCGGATCAAGAACAGCCGGATCAAAGAGGTGGTGGTGACCAACACGCTGCCGCTGCCGCCGGAGAAGCAGATCGACAAGCTGGCGGTGCTGTCGATCGCACCGCTGCTGGCCCGGGCGATCCGGGAGGTCTTCGACGACGGCTCGGTGACCACCCTGTTCGGTGGCCTGAGCTAGCCTCGGGGTAGACTCGCCCGTCGCCCCGCAACCAGACTTGGGAGTGCCGCCGTGTCCGTTTCCACGATCGAGGCCGAGATCCGCACCGAGCTCGGCCGGGGGCCGTCCCGGCGCCAGCGGCGGGCCGGCCGGGTGCCGGCGGTGCTCTACGGACACGGCGCCGAGCCCAAGCACCTGTCGCTGCCGGCGCTCGCCTTCGCCACCGCGATCCGGCACGGCGGGACGACCCAGGTGATCACCTTGCAGATCTCCGACGGGTCCACCGAGACCGTCCTGCCCAAGGCGATCCAGCGCGACCCGATCAGGAACACGTTTGAGCACGCCGACCTGCTGCTGGTGCGCCGGGGCGAGAAGATCAGCGTCGAGATCCCGGTCACCCTGGTCGGGGAGGCCGCCAAGGGAACGCTGGTCATATACGAGCACGACCGGCTCACGATCACCGCCGACGCGACCCAGCTGCCCGACCACCTGGATGCCTCGGTCGAGGGCCTGGAGGTCGGCGACCGGGTGACCGCCGCCCAGGTGATCCTCCCGCCCGGAGCCGAGCTGGCCTCCGACCCGGAGACCGTGGTCGCGATGGTCAGCGTCGCCCCGACCGCCGAGCAGATGGAGGCCGAGGGCGCCGGCGAGGCTGCTGCCGAGGCCCCGGTCGAGGCGGCGCCGGTGGCGGAGGGCGAGCCGGCCGCGGAGGTCGCACCGGCGGCCGAGGCCGCGCCGTCGTCCGAGTCTTGATCGACCGCCTGGCGCGGGTGGTCCGGGCGGTGACCGGGCGCGGCTCCGGCCAGCCCGATCCCCCGTCGGGGGGCGGCGAGGCGTGGCTGGTGGCCGGCCTGGGCAATCCGGGCCGGCAGTACGCGGGACACCGGCACAACGTCGGGTTCCTGGTCGCGGATCTGTTGGCCGGCCGGATCGGGGCGCGGTTCGCCCGGCACAAGCGGGCGTCCGCCGAGGTGGCCGAGGGGCGCCTGGGCTACGGCGGGCCGCGGGTGGTGCTGGTCAAGCCGCAGACCTACATGAACCTGTCCGGCGGCGCGGTGTCCGGGCTGAGCCGGTTCTACAAGATCCCGCCCGAGCGGATCGTCGCCGTGTACGACGAGATCGACCTGCCCTACGGCACCCTGCGGGCCAAGCGGGGCGGTGGCGAGGGCGGCCACAACGGGCTCCGGTCGCTGTCCCAGTCCCTGTCGACGAAGGACTATCTGCGGGTGCGGTTCGGGGTCGGCCGGCCGCCCGGCCGGCAGGACCCGGCCGACTGGGTGCTGTCGAACTTCTCCGCGGCCGAGCGCAAGGACCTCGACTACCTGGTCGACCGGACCGCCGACTTCGTCGAGACGATCATCACCAAGGGGCTAGAGCCAGCCCAGAACCTCTACCACTGACCCGCCGCCGGCAGTCACGCATCGTTACGGGCGGCCGGCTGGCGCGTTGGGCAGGCCGGGGGTCTGGCGCGGAGGGAGCGGGGTGTGCGGGACGGTCGGCTGGCGGGGCGGGCGGCGCCGCGGATCCTGACCAGCCCTCGACCGGCCGGCATCTCCACCAACCTCCGGGCCGCCGGGATCGTGACCGGACCGACCCGCACCATCCCGCCAGACCGGCCGGTCACCGCCCGGCGGGCTGGTTGGGAGGCCCGCTACCAGCGCGCCCTGGTCGGCACCGACCTGACGGTCGGGCTCGCCGCCGGGCTGCTCGGCTTCGCCGTCCGGTTCGGGGCCGACGGCGTCACCGCGTACAACCGGGTCTACCTGCTGGCCTCGCTGCTGTTCCCGGTCGGGCTGGTGGCGGTGCTGGCCGCCAACCGGGCCTACGAGCGGCGCCACCTCTACGTCGGCACCGACGAGTACCAGCGGGTGATCCGGGCCGGTCTGTGGCTGACCGCGGGAGCGGCGGTCGGCTCGTACGCGCTGGAGATCCCGCTGGCCCGCGGCTGGCTGCTGGTGGTGCTGCCGGCGGCTGTGCTGGCCGGGCTGGTGGCCAGGTTCGGGCTGCGCAAGCAGCTGCACCGGGCCCGCGCCCGGGGCGAGCGGCTGCGCCGGGTGATCGTGGTCGGCCACGAGCTGGCGGTGCTGGACCTGGCGGCCCGGCTCAGCCGGGAACGGTTCCACGGGATGGAGGTGGTCGGCGCCTGCCTGCCGCCGGCCCACGACCCGGTGTCGCTGCCGGTGTACGGCACGTTCGACGACGTGGCCGACGCGGTCGAGACCGCCGGTGCGGACACGGTGATCGTGCTCGGCTGCCCGGAGCTGGACGGGCTGGCCCTGCGCCGGCTGGCGTGGCGGCTGGAGCGCGGCGACATCGACCTGATCCTGGCCAGCTCGCTGATCGACGTGGCCGGTGACCGGACCACCCTGCGGCCGGTGGACGGGCTGCCGATGCTGCACGTCGAGCATCCCCGGCTGGCCGGCGCCGGCCGGGTGGTGAAGGAGCTGGTCGACCGGGTGGGGGCGGGTCTGCTGCTGCTGGCCTGCCTGCCGCTGCTGCTGGCGGTGGCGGGGTGGATCCGGGTCGGCTCACCCGGACCGGTGCTGTTCCGGCAGGTCCGGGTCGGCAAGGGCGGCCAGGAGTTCGTGATGTACAAGTTCCGCACCATGTACCTGGACGCGGAGGCGCGGCTGGCCGACCTGCGGCACCGCAACGAGCACGACGGCGTCCTGTTCAAGATTCGCAACGACCCGCGGGTGACCCGGGCCGGCCGGTGGCTGCGCCGGCTGTCCCTGGACGAGCTGCCGCAGCTGGGCAACGTGCTGCGTGGGCAGATGTCGCTGGTCGGGCCGCGGCCACCGCTGCCGGAGGAGGTGGCGGCCTACCCGGACGACGCCCGCCGCCGGCTGGCGGTCAAGCCGGGCATGACCGGGCTGTGGCAGGTGTCCGGGCGGGCCGACCTGCCGTGGGAAGAGGCGGTCCGGCTGGACCTGCGGTACGTGGAGAACTGGTCGCTGTCCTTGGATCTGGTGATTATGTTGCGTACGCTGGCCGCCGTGTGCCGGACCTCCGGCGCGTACTGACCGTTCTGGCCCTGGGAGGCGATCCGTGACTCCGCCGGTCGGCGACGGCGGGTTTGCCCGCTGGCTCGCGGCGCGCGCAGGTGACGAGCTGCTGGCACTGCGCGAGAAGCTGGGGTACGAGGACCCGGCTGGACTGCGAGCCGCCGGCGACAAGCGCTCCCACGACCTGCTGGTCAATGAGCTGGCCCGGGGGCGGCCGGGCGACGCGGTGCTCTCCGAGGAGGCGGCCGCCGACGACGTGGCCGCCCGCCGGTCCGCCGACCGGGTGTGGATCGTGGACCCGCTGGACGGTACCCGGGAGTTCGCCGAGCCGGGGCGCACCGACTGGGCGGTGCACGTCGCACTCTGGTCGCACCAGCTGGGGCTGGAGGCGGGGGCGGTGGCGCTGCCGGCCCAGCACCGGGTGCTCGCGACCGACCAGCCCCCCGCGTACCCGCCGCTGCCCGATCCTGGGGCGGCCGGCGAGCTGCCGCGGATCCGGATCGCGGTCAGCCGGACCCGGCCGCCGGACTTCCTGGCCGGGGTGGTCGCCGAGCTCGGCGCCGAGCCGGTGCCGCTCGGCTCGGCCGGCGCGAAGATCGCCGCGGTGGTGACCGGTGAGGTGGACGCCTACCTGCACGCCGGTGGGCAGTACGAGTGGGACTCGGCCGCCCCGGTAGCGGTGGCGCTCGCCACCGGGCTGCACGCCTCCCGGATCGACGGTTCTACCCTGAGCTATAACCAGGTCGACCCGCGCCTGCCTGACCTGCTGGTCTGCCGGCGCGACCTTGCCGACCGGCTGCTGGCCGCGGTGGCCCGGCACGCCCGCCACACCGAGGAGGAGGTTCGATGACTGCCGCGTACCGGGTGACCCACCTGGATGCCCTGGAGGCCGAGAGCATCTTCGTGATCCGGGAGGTGGTCGCGGAGCTGGAACGGCCGGCGCTGTTGTTCTCCGGCGGCAAGGACTCGGTGGTGATGCTGCGGCTGGCCCAGAAGGCGTTCGCGCCCGGGCCGGTGCCGTTCCCGGTGCTGCACGTGGACACCGGGCACAACTTCCCGGAGGTGATCGCGTTCCGGGACGCGCAGGTGGCCGACTTCGGGCTGCAGCTGATCGTGGCCAGCGTGCCGGAGGCGCTGGAGGCCGGGCTGGTGCACGAGCCGGCCGACGGCTCCCGGAACCGGATCCAGACCCCGGTGCTGCTCGCCGCGGTGGAGAAGTACCGGTTCGACGCGCTGTTCGGGGGTGCCCGGCGGGACGAGGAGAAGGCCCGGGCCAAGGAGCGGGTGTTCTCGTTCCGGGACGAGTTCGGGCAGTGGGACCCGAAGAACCAGCGCCCCGAGCTGTGGTCGCTATACAACGGACGGCACCATCCGGGCGAGTCGATCCGGGTGTTCCCGCTGTCCAACTGGACCGAGCTGGACGTGTGGCACTATCTGACCGCCGAGGAGATCCCGCTGCCGCCGATCTACTTCGCGCACGAGCGGGAGGTGGTGGAGCGCGACGGCATGCTGTACGCGGTCAACGAGTTTCTCCCGGCCCGGGCCGGCGAGCACCCGGCGGTGCGCCGGGTCCGGTACCGGACGGTCGGAGACGCCTCCTGCACCGCCGCGGTCGCCTCCGAGGCGGCCACCATGGCCGAGGTGATCGCCGAGGTCGCCGCCACCCGGATCACCGAGCGCGGCGCCACCCGCGGCGACGACCGGGTCAGCGAGGCCGCGATGGAGGACCGCAAGCGGGAGGGGTACTTCTGATGCCGGAGCTCGAGACCCCGGCCGCCGCCGTGGACATGCTCCGGTTCGCCACCGCCGGCAGCGTGGACGACGGCAAGTCGACCCTGATCGGCCGGCTGCTGTTCGACACCAAGACCCTGTTCACCGACCAGCTGGCGGCGGTGGAGGCGGTCAGCGCCGCCCGCGGTGACGAGTACACCGACCTGGCGCTGCTGACCGACGGCCTGCGGGCCGAGCGGGAGCAGGGCATCACGATCGACGTGGCGTACCGCTACTTCGCCACTCCGCGGCGCAAGTTCATCATCGCCGACACCCCCGGGCACATCCAGTACACCCGGAACATGGTCACCGGCGCCTCCACCGCCGACCTGGCGCTGGTCCTGGTCGACGCCCGCAATGGCATGGTCGAGCAGTCCCGCCGGCACGCCTTCCTGTGTTCGCTGCTGCGGGTCCCGCACCTGGTCCTGTGCGTCAACAAGATGGACCTGGTCGACTGGTCGGAGCGGGTGTTCGAACAGATCTCCGAGGAGTTCAGCGCGTTCGCCAGCAAGCTGGCGGCACCGGACCTGTCGGCGATCCCGGTCTCGGCGCTGCACGGGGACAACATCGTCACCCGCTCCGACCGGATGCCCTGGTACGAGGGGCCGTCGCTGCTGCACCACCTGGAGCACGTGCACGTGGCCTCGGACCGGAACCTGGTCGACGTGCGGTTCCCGGTGCAGTACGTGATCCGGCCCCAGTCGAACGCGGTGCGCGACTACCGGGGCTACGCCGGGCAGGTGGCCAGCGGGGTGCTCAAGCCGGGTGACGAGGTGATGGTGCTGCCCTCCGGGTTCACCAGCACGATCGCCTCGATCGAGACCGCCGACGGCCCGGTGGAGGAGGCGTTCCCGCCGATGTCGGTCACGGTCCGGCTCGCCGACGAGCTGGACGTCTCCCGCGGGGACCTGATCTGCCGGCCGCACAACGCCCCGGCGGTGACCCAGGACCTCGACGCGATGCTCTGCTGGCTGGACGGCAGCCGGCCGCTGGCGGTCGGCTGCAAGTACGCGATCAAGCACACCACCCGGTCCGCCCGGGTGGTCGTCCGGGACCTCCAGTACCGCCTGGACATCAACACCCTGCACCGGGACGAGTCCGCGGACTCGCTGCGCCTCAACGAGATCGGCCGGGTGCGGCTGCGCACCACCGTCCCGTTGCTGGCCGACGAGTACCGCCGCAACCGGACCACCGGCGGGTTCATCGTGATCGACGAGCAGACCAACCGCACCGTCGGTGCCGCCATGATCGTCTGACCCGCAGTTGCAGTCCAGCTGAGTTCCCGCTCACAGCGATAATGCATAGTTATCTAGCACGGCGCGAGACACCACTCGGTTGTTGCATAACTAACGGATAAGGGCTGATATCGGCATGCCTCCTGGTCGGGGAGGTGCAGCGACCCCCAAGGTCGTGCGTAGGATTGTGCGCATGTGAGCAGTATTCTGGGCTGGCTGCCGCCCCTACCGCCAGAGCCGGTCCAGGGCCACGACGTAGAGGCGGTCGTCGTACCGGTAGGAACGCCGCCCGAGGTTGAGTAGGACGCCGGCCGCGAAGTCGTCGCCAAGCTTGTCTCGCAGCAGCCGCAGCCCGGCGAAGTCCTTGTCGTCGATGGTGCTCGACGCCTTGATCTCGATGCCTGCCGCGGTGCCGTCGCGCGTTTCGAGGACCAGGTCGACCTCGTGTTGACTGTGGGTCCGCAGATGGCTGAACGTGACGGAGTTGCGTGCCCAGCCGGCCTGTTTGAGGATCTCGTTGACCGCGAACGTTTCGACGACGTGACCGAACTCGCTGAGGGTGGCCGGCTTGCGTAGTTCGAGCTTGCGGCGGGTGATACCGAGCACGTGGGCTGCCAAGCCGCTGTCGACGAGGTGCACCTTCGGCGTCTTGGCGATCCGGGTGCCCAACGTGCGGCCGAACGCCTCCAACCGATGCACCAGGAACACCGACTCCAGCAGGTTGACGTAGTCGTGCAGCGTGCGCGCCTCGTGGCGCATGCTGTTGGCGATGTCGGCGACATTGAGGAGCTGTCCGGTCCTGGCCGCGAGATGCCGGGTCAGGGTCTGCAGCGCGCCCCGCTGGCGGACTCGACGGATGTCGAGCACGTCACGTAGCACGAGCAGGTCGACGAGGTCATCGAAGTAGCGACCGCGTGCGTCATCACTTGGCGCCTGCAAGGCGATCGGCAACCCCCCGGTGAGGATGGCCTGGACGTACTCGTCCCGGGTGGTGTCGCTGATCGGGTGGGACCGTAGGTCGTCGGTCTGGTCGATGACTGTGTCGATGAACGTCTCGCGGTGCTTCTTCAGCTCTGCCTGGGAGAGTGGCCAGACGGTCATGATGTGCGCGCGGCCGGTGAGAGCCTGAGCGGCCCGCGGCAGCATGGTGTAGCGCGTGGACCCGGTGAGCAGGAACCGTCCGAACCGGAAGTCTTCGTTGAGCTCGGCCTTGATGGCGTAGAGAAGATCAGGAGCGTGCTGGAACTCGTCGATACAGACCGGCTCGCGAGGGCCACCGACAAACAACCGTGGGTCGGCAAGGACCTGATCCAGCGTGGGTCGGTCGTCCAGGTCGAGGATGGGTACCTCCCGGGCCGCCGCGCAGGCGCGTAGCAGCGTGCTCTTGCCGACCGTGCGGATGCCGGTGAGCACCACCACCGGCGACTCGGTGAGCCGCTGGGATACCGTCCCGGCCAGGTGCCGGGTGATGAGCGCGTCGGGGTCCGTCATCTAGCTCCCTGTTAGTTAAACTATGGCGGATTATCCGCCATAGTTTAGCGGATAATCCGCCATTAGCCAGCGAGATCCACGTCGCCACCCGGGTGCCCGGATGTGATCCGGACGACCCGGGGCTGGAAGAATGACGGCATGGTTCGTCAACGCGTGCTGTCCGGCATCCAGCCCACCGCCGACTCGCTGCACCTCGGCAACTACCTCGGGGCGGTGCGCAACTGGGTGGCGATGCAGGACACCCACGACACCTACTACTGCGTCGTCGACCTGCACGCGATCACCGCCGGGCACGAGCCGGCCCGGCTGCGGGCCCGCACCCGGGCCACCGCCGCCCAGCTGTTCGCGGCCGGGCTGGACCCGGAGCGGTGCACCCTGTTCGTGCAGTCGCAGGTGCCCGAGCACCCGCAGCTGACCTGGGTGCTGGGGTGCCTGACCGGGTTCGGCGAGGCGGCCAGGATGACCCAGTTCAAGGAAAAGTCCGCCAAGCAGGGCACCAACCGGGCCAGCGTCGGGCTGTTCACCTACCCGATCCTGCAGGCCGCCGATATCCTGCTCTACCGGGCCGACGCCGTGCCGGTCGGCGAGGACCAGCGCCAGCACCTGGAGCTGACCCGGAACCTGGCGCAGCGGTTCAACACCACCTTCGGGGACACCTTCCCGGTCCCCGAGCCGTACATCATGCGGGAGACCGCGAAGATCGCCGACCTGCAGGACCCGACCGCGAAGATGTCCAAGTCCGCGTCGTCCCCGAACGGGCTGATCGAGCTGCTGGAGGATCCGGCCCGGTCGGCGAAGAAGATCCGGTCCGCCGTCACCGACACCGGACGGGAGATCGGCTACGACCCGGAGCGCAAGCCGGGCATCTCCAACCTGCTCACGATCTACGCGGCGCTGTCCGGGCGGTCGATCGACGACCTGACTGCCCAGTATGTAGGGCACGGGTACGGCGACCTGAAGCGGGACCTCGCCGAGCAGGTGGTCGAGTGCGTCCGCCCGATCCAGGAGCGCACCCGTGGCTACCTGGAGGACCCAGCCCAGCTCGACAAGCTGCTCGCGGTGGGCGCCGAGAAGGCCGGTGCGGTCGCCTCCGAGACCCTGCGCACCGCGTACGACCGGGTCGGGTTCCTGCCCCGCGCTCGCCCCTGATGGTGCTGTCCCGGGTCACCGGGTGGTACGAACGGACCGTCGCGCGCGCCCGGGGGCGGTCCGAGCTGGTCGACCACGGGTTCCGCGCCAAGGACCGGTACGCGGGGGCGTTCGGCGGCCGGCTGGCGGCGGCGATCGCGTACTACGGGTTCTTCGCCACCTTCGCGCTCGGCCTGGTCGGGTATTCGGTGCTGGGGCTGCTGCTGGAGCGGCAGGCCGAGCTGGAGGACACGGTCAGCCAGTTCCTGTCCGAGAACCTGCCGGTGCTGCAGGTCGAGGACATTTCGGCCGGGGCCGGGACCGCCGGCCTGCTCGGCCTGGTCGGGTTGGTGCTGGCCGGGGTGGCCTGGGTGGACGCGCTGCGGTCGTCGCAGCGCCGGATCTGGGAGCTGGAGCAGGAACCGGGCAACCCGCTGCTGCGCCGGGCGGTCGACGTGCTGGTGCTGCTCGGACTGGCGCTGCTGGTCGGTGCCTCGGTGGCGGTGGCGGCCGGGATTCAGTGGCTGCTCGGCGGGGTACCGGTGCTCCGGCACTTCGGCTGGGTGCTGGAGCTCGGGATCAACCTGGCGGTGGCGGTGGCGCTGCTGGCCGCGCTGCCCCGGCTGCGGATCTCACCGGGTCGGCTGCTGCCGGCGGCGGCCGCGGTGGCGGTCGGCATCCTGCTGCTGAACACCCTGGGCGGCATCTACATCGACCGGGTGCGGCACAACCCCGCGTACGCGGTGGTCGCCACCGCGGCCGGCCTGCTGGTCTATCTCTACCTGTTCCACCAGCTGCTGCTGGCCGGCGCGGCCTGGGTCGCGACCGCCCGGCGCGGCCGGATGCGGGATCTCGGCGGGGGATCAGGCCCGGCACCAGACGGTCCGGTCGACCGGTAGCACCCCGGCCTCGGGCAGCGGGCCGCTGGCGAGCACCGGATCGGCGGGGTCCGGCAGCCGTACCGGGGCGGTGCCGCAGTTGGTGATGCTGACCAGCCCCGGGCGGGCGAACAACAGCACGTCCGGGCCGGGCGGCTCCGGCCAGTGGATCGGACCGCGGCCCAGCCGCAGCTCGCGGCGCAGCCGCAGCGCCGTGCGATAGAGGGACAGAGTGGAGTCCGGGTCGGCCCGCTGGGCGGCGACGGTCAGGGCCGCCCACCCGGCCGGCTGCGGCAGCCAGGGGGTCGAGCCGTCCGGGCCGAACCCGAACGGCGGCTCCTGCCCGGCCCAGGGCAGCGGGACCCGGCAGCCGTCCCGGCCCAGCCGCGCCCCGCCGGAGCGGCGCAGCTCCGGGTCCTGCCGCCGGTCGTCGGGCAGGTCGAACACCTCCGGCAGGCCCAGCTCCTCGCCCTGGTAGAGGTAGGCCGCGCCGGGCAGCGCCAGCATCGTCAGGGTGGCCGCCCGGGCCCGGGCCAGCCCCCGGGCAGCGTCCCCGGGCGTCTCGCCCCGGAGCAGCCCACCCGGCTCCCCACCGGTACGCGGGTCCGGCCGGCCGAGCCGGCTGGCGTGCCGGACCACGTCGTGGTTGGACAGTACCCAGGTGGCCGGCGCGCCGACCGCGGCCATCGCCGCCAGCGTCGTCTCGATCGCCTCCCGGTATCCGGCGGCCGACCACAGAGTACCCAGGAACCGGAAGTTGAACGCCTGGTGCAGCTCGTCGGGCCGGACGTACCGGGCCAGCCGCTCCGGTGGCGGCACCCACGCCTCGGCGACCGCGATCCGTTCCGGGGTGTAGCTGTCCAGGATGGCCCGCCACTGCCGGTAGATGTCGTGCACCCCGTCCTGGTCCCAGTAGCGGGTGCTGTTCCGGAGGGTCGGGTCGCTGCCAACGTCCGGTAGGCCAGGGGGCTTGACCAGCGCGTCGGCGACGTCGATCCGGATCCCGTCCACCCCGCGGTCCAGCCAGAACCGCAGGATGCTGGCGAACTCGGCCCGCACCTGCGGGTGCTGCCAGTTCAGGTCCGGCTGCTCGGGCGCGAACAGGTGCAGGTAGGACTGGGAGTCCACCCGGGTCCAGGCCGGCCCGCCGAAGTTGCTGCGCCAGTCGTTCGGCGGTGCCTCGCCGGCGCGGTGGTCCCGGAACACGTACCGCTCCCGGGCCGGGCTGCCGGGGCCGGCGGCGACCGCCTCCCGGAACCACGGGTGCGCCTCGGAGGTGTGGTTCGGGACCAGGTCGATGATCACCTTGAGCCCGCGCCGGTGGGCGCCGGCCAGCAGCGCGTCGAGGTCGTCCAGCGCGCCGAAGACCGGGTCCACCCCCCGGTGGTCGGCCACGTCGTAGCCCCCGTCGGCCATCGGCGACGGGTAGAACGGGCTCAGCCAGATCGCGTCCACCCCGAGCCAGGCCAGGTACTCCAGCCGGGAGGTCACCCCGGGCAGGTCGCCGACCCCGTCGCCGTCCGAGTCCGCGAAGCTGCGCGGGTAGACCTGGTAGATCACGGGGTCGCGCGCCCACGATTCGGCAACCGGCATGGGATCAGGGTAGCGACCGGGGATCAGGCGCCGGCCGGGTTGGCCGGGAGCAGCGCGCGCAGGCCGGCGGCGAACGTGGCGGCGTCCGGGCCACCGGTGAGCACCCGCTGCAGGACGAACCCGGGCAGGATCGCCATCAGCACCGCGCCGGCCGCCTCCGGATCGGTGCCCGGCGGCAGCTCCCCGGCCTGCCCGGCCCGGCGGGCGAGGGTGATGAACGTGTCCCGCATCCCCCGCAGCGTGCCGGCCACGAACTCGCCCAGCGCCGGGTCGCGGACCGCCTCCCCCCAGGCTTGGATCCCGATCCGGGCGATGCTGTCCGGCTCCGCGAGCCGAGCCTCGACCACGTCGACCACCTGGACCATCGCCTCGGCCAGCGGCAGCGGCGGATCGTACGCGGTGACCGCGGACAGCGCGCCGATCAGCGCCCCCACGTTCTCTTCCGCGACCGCAGTGCGCAGCTCGTCCTTGCCCGTGAAGTAGCGGTAGACCGCGCCGACCGACAGCCCGGCCTCGGCGATCACGTCCTGCATCGAGGTGGCGTGGAAGCCGTTGCGGGCGAAGCACCGGCGCGCCGCGGCGAGGATCTGCTCCCGCCGGGCCTCCCGGTGGGCGTCCGAAACCCGAGGCATGGAACATATTATAAAACGAACGATCGTTCTTGACACGTAGCGCACCGGGCGGCAGGCTGGACGGCTAGAGCGAACCTTCGTTGTGGGAGGACAGGATGGCATCCGCGAAGTCTCCGCCGTCGCTGGCAACCGCCCTGCTGGTCGCGGCCGGGATCGTCGTGCTCCAGGCCGTGCTCGTGCCGCTGTTCGCGGGACTGGCCGCGAACGCCGAGCCGCGCGACCTACCGGTGCTGGTGGCCGGCCCGGCGCCGGCCGCCGACCAGCTCGCCACCCGGCTGGCGCAGGAGCGGCCCGGTGCCTTCGAGATCACCCGGGTGGAGAGCGCGGCCGCCGCCGACCAGGCGTTGCGCGACCGGGAGGGGTATGCGGCGTTCGTGCTCGGCCCGGGCGGGGTCAGCCTGCACACCGCCTCGGCCGCCAGCCCGGTGGTGGCACAGCTGCTCACCAGCGCCGCCACCGAGATCGGTGGCGGCCAGGTGGTGCCGGTGCGGGACGTGGTTCCGGGCAGCCCGGACGACCCGCGCGGGGCTGGCTTCGCCGCCGGGTTCCTGCCGCTGGCGCTGACCAGCATGCTGGCCGGGATCGTGCTGGCGTTGGTCGTCCCCGGCCGGTGGGCGCGGCTGGCCGGGTTGGTGGTCTACGCGGTGCTGGCGGGGCTTGCCGGCGCCGCCGTGCTGCAGAGCTGGCTGGGTGTGCTCGGCGGTGACTTCCTTATGGTCGCGGCGGCGATCGGGCTGTTCGCGCTCGCCACCGCCGGGCTCGTGCTCGGGCTCGGCGCCGCCCTCGGGGGCCCCGGCATCGGGCTCGGTGCGCTGCTGGCCTTCCTGGTCGGCAACCCGCTGTCGGCGGTGGCGGCGGCGCCCGAGCTGCTGCCGCAGCCGTGGGGGCTGGTCGGGCAGTGGCTGCCGCCGGGCGCCGGTGGCGCGCTGCTGCGCTCGGTCGCCTGGTTCGACAGCGCCGGCTCCGAGCAGCCGTTGTGGACACTTGGCGGGACGGCGGTGCTGGGGATCGCCCTAGTGCTGGTCGGCCGGGCCAGCTTCGGCCGGGTGAGTGAGGCAACGGCCGCCCAGGCGCCGGCCGGGTAACGGCGCGATAACGACGGCCGTCCGGAGCGCTGGTTGCACCCCGCGAACCGGGCAGGCAGGCGTACGCTCGCGTCCTACCCACTGCGAAGCGGCGTGGGTGGATGGCGCGGAAGGAGACCATCGTGGGCAGGAAGTATCGGCTCGTATCGGTTCTCGCGATCGCAGGGATCGCGCTCGCCGCCTGCGGGGAGGCGCCGGATGATGACGAAGGCGACGGCGCCAGCGGGGACTACCTGGCTTGCATGGTGACCGATATCGGCGGCATCGACGACCGCTCGTTCAACGAGTCGGCCTGGGCCGGCCTGCAGAACGCGGCGGCCGCCAGCGACCAGCTGGCCGATCCGGTCAACGTCTCGTCCGGGGCAGAGGCAGACTACCTGCCCAACCTCACCGGTTATGTGGAGCAGGACTGCGACTTCATCCTGGCGGTGGGTGGGCTGATGGCCACCGCCACCGCGGAGGTGGCGGCCGCCAACCCGGACCAGCAGTTCGGCATAGTGGACGGCAAGCTGCCGGACAACCCGAACGTCTACCCGATGCAGTTCGACACCGCACAGGCGGCGTTCCTGGCCGGCTATCTGGCCGCCGGCTACTCGGAGAGCGGCGTGGTGGCCACCTACGGCGGCGAGCAGATCGACTCGGTGACGATCTTCATGGACGGCTTCGCCGACGGCGTCGCGCACTACAACGAGACGAACGACGCCGACGTCGAGCTGCTGGGCTGGGACAAGGAGGCCCAGGAAGGGTCGTTCACCGACGACTTCGAAGAGCAGGCGCTGGGCCGGGCGCTGTCCGACTCGTTCGTCGCCCAGGGCGCTGACGTGATCATGCCGGTGGCCGGCGGCGCCGGGCTGGGCACCGCCGCCGCCCCGGGCGCCGGCGAGGACTACGTGGTGATCTGGGTGGACGTGGACGGCTGCGAGAGCGCCGAGCAGTACTGCTCGACGTTCCTGACCACGGTCGTGAAGAACATGCCGGACGCCGTGCAGCAGGCGGTGCTGGAGTCCGCCGGCTCCGACGGGCTGGCCACCGGCGAGGTCCTCGGCACGCTGGAGAACGAGGGGGTGTCGCTCGCTCCTTACCACGAGTTCGAGGACGCCATCTCCGAGGAGCTCAAGACCGACATCATCGACCTCCAGGCGGACATCATCGACGGTACGATCACGGTGACCTCGCCGGCTCAGCCAAGCTGACTTAGCGTTCCAGGAGGTTCCGCTGAGACTCGAGCTTCGCGGCATCACCAAGCGCTTCGGCACCGTGCTCGCCAACGACCACATCGACCTGACGGTGGAGCCGGGTGAGATCCACGCCCTGCTGGGGGAGAACGGCGCGGGCAAGTCCACCCTGATGAACGTGCTGTACGGGCTGGTGCAGCCGGACCAGGGCGAGATCGTCATCGATGGCCGGCGGGTCGAGTGCCACGCCCCGCAGGACGCGATCGAGGCCGGGATCGGCATGGTGCACCAGCACTTCATGCTGGTCCCGGTCTTCACCGTCACCGAGAACGTGATGCTCGGCGCCGAGCAGACGCACGGGGGGCCGGTGGCGGCGCTGGACCGGCGGCGCGCCCGGGAGCGGGTGGTCGAGGTGTCGCGGGAGTACGGGCTGGCGATGGACCCGGACGCGATCGTCGAGGATCTGCCGGTCGGTGTCCAGCAGCGGATCGAGATCGTCAAGGTGCTCACCCGCGAGGTCGACCTGCTGATCCTGGACGAGCCAACGGCGGTGCTCACCCCGCAGGAGATCGACGACCTGCTGGCAGTGATGCGGGCACTGCAGGCCGCCGGCAAGTCCATCGTGTTCATCACCCACAAGCTGCGGGAGGTGAAGGCGATCGCGGACCGGATCACGGTGATCCGCGGCGGCCGGGTGGTGGCCACCACCGGGCCGGAGACAAGTGAGGACGAGCTGGCCGCGATGATGGTGGGGCGCAGCGTCAGCCTGGCGGTGGACAAGCAGCCGGCCCAGCTCGGCGAGCCGGTGCTGGAGGTGGCCGGGCTGGCGGTCGACGACGAGCGCGGCCACCGGGCGGTAGACCGGGTCGACCTGACGGTGCACGCGGGCGAGGTGCTGGGGATCGCCGGCGTGCAGGGCAACGGCCAGACCGAGCTGGTCGAGGCGATCATGGGGCTCCGGCCGGTGGTGGCCGGGACCGTGTCGCTGCGGGGCCGGTCGCTGGCCGGCCGGCGCACCAAGCAGATCCTGCACAGCCGGGTCGGGTACGTGCCGGAGGACCGCAGCGTGGACGGGCTGGTAAAGGAGTTCACGGTCGCCGAGAACCTGGTGCTGAACATGTACGACACCGAGCCGTTCGGCACCCGGTTCATGCTGCACCGGGATGCGATCACGAAGTCCGCGGCCGACCGGGTCGCCCGGTTCGACGTACGGACCTCGTCCCCGCAGGCGCCGGCGGCGACCCTGTCCGGTGGCAACCAGCAGAAGGTGATCGTGGCCCGGGAGCTCACCCGCCCGCTGACCCTGTTCGTGGCCGCCCAGCCCACCCGCGGGCTGGACGTCGGGTCGATCGAGTTCATCCACCGGCAGATCATCCACGAACGGGACGTCGGTACCGCGGTGCTGCTGGTCTCCAGCGAGCTGGAGGAGGTGCTGGCGCTCGCCGACCGGGTGGCGGTGATGTATCGCGGCCGGATCCACGCGGTCGTTCCCCCGGACACCCCCCGGGAGGAGGTCGGCCTGCTGATGGCCGGCGGGTCCACCAGCGGTGAGCCGGCATGACCAGCGACCCGGCCGAGCCGGCCCCGGCCGAGCCAGCCCCGTCCACACCAGCCCCGGCCTCGGGCCCGGCCCCGGACTCCGCCCGGTGGGGGACCCGCTTCCTCTATCACCTGTGGAGCGCGAACGCCTTCACCGTGACCGCGCTGGCGATCGTGCTCGCGCTGCTGATCGGGGCGGTCCTGATCGTGGTCTCGGACGCCGAGGTCCGCGCCACCTACGGATACCTGTTCGCGCGCCCCGGCGACGCCCTCACCGCCAGCTGGGAGCGGATCAGCGACGCGTACGCGACCTTGTTCCGCGGTGCGGTCGTCGACCCGGGCGCGATCGGCCGGGCGCTGGACGGCACCGGCAGCTGGGCGGCGGTCTTCGGCCCGAGCTCGGAGACCCTGACCGCCGCTGCCCCGCTGGTGTTCACCGGGCTGGCGTTCGCGCTCGCGTTCCGGGGCGGACTGTTCAACATCGGCGTGCAGGGCCAGACCATCCTGGGCGCGATCGGTGCCGGGCTGGCCGGGTTCCTGCTGCCGCTGCCGGTGCTCCTGCACCTGGTGTTGGCGCTGCTGGCCGGTGGGCTGGCCGGCGCCGCCTGGGCGTTCGGGCCCGGCATCCTGAAGGCCCGCACCGGCGCCCACGAGGTGATCACCACGATCATGCTGAACTCGGTCGCCGCCATCTTCATCGGCTGGGTGATCATCCAGAGCTGGGCGCTTGACCAGTCCCGGCAGGGTGCGATCAGCCACCCGGTCGACCAGTCCGCCCGGCTGCCGCGGCTGTTCGGCTGGCTGGACCCGGGGCTGCGGGTGCACCTGGGCATTCTGGTGGCACTGGCCGCCGTGGCCGGCGTGGCCTGGCTGTTGAACCGGTCCAGCGTCGGCTTCGAGCTGCGGGCGGTCGGGCTCAACCCGCAGGCCGCCCGGGTCGCCGGGATGAGCGTCACCGGCACGTACGTCCTGGTGATGGTGATCGCGGGCGGGCTGGCCGGGCTCGGCGGCGCCACCGTGGTGCTCGGCACCGCGTACGCGCTGACCACGCTGGTGGCTGGTTCGGTCGGGTTCGACGGGATCCTGGTCGGCCTGCTCGGCCGGGCCAAGCCGTGGGGGGTGTTCGCCGCCGCGCTGCTGTTCGGGGCGCTCCAGGCCGGCGGCCGGGCGATGCAGACCGGCTCCGGGATCTCGCTGGAGCTGGTGCAGGTGATCCAGGCGCTAATCGTGATCTTCGTGGCCGCCCCCGCCCTCGTGAAGGCCACCTTCGGGCTGCGGGCGATCCGGATCGGCCGGATCTCCGGGGTTGCGGCGAGGGGGTGGTGAGGCGATGACCGCGGCCGTGCACACCCCGACCAGCGAGCCGGTCCGGTTCTGGAGCCGGGAGCGGAAGGTCGGCCTCGCGGTCACGGTGGCCGGCGTCCTGGCGGCGTTCGGGTTCGGGGCGCTCGCCGGTGACCAGCCGGCCAGCTTCACGCTGGCCGACAACACCAGCGGGGCCGCGGTCTCCATCAACGGCCTGCTGGGCGCGGTCCTGTTCGGCCTGCTCGGGGCGGCGGCCGGTGCCGGGCTGTGGCTGCCGGGCGCGCGGCGGTGGTTCGGCGCGCTGCTGGCCGCCGGCATCGTGGCGGTGGTCGGGTCCTTCTTGTGCTGGCAGCTGTCCGACTCGGCGCTGAACATCATGCCGCTCGGGCAGGTGGCGCAGGGCTCGATGCGGTTCGCGCTGCCGCTGATCTTCGGCGGTCTGGCCGGGGTGCTGGGGGAGCGGTCCGGGGTGATCAACATCGCGATCGAGGGCCAGTTCATTTCCGGCGCGTTCGCAGCCGCGATGGTGGCCACGCTGCTGGCCAGCGTGTGGGCCGGGATCCTGGCCGCGGCGGTCGGTGGGCTGGTGATCGCGGCGCTGCTGGCGGTGCTCGCGATCCGGTACCTGGTGGACCAGATCGTGGTCGGCGTGGTGCTGATCGTGTTCGCGCTGGGCCTGACCGGGTTCCTGTTCGAGCAGCTGATGCGGCAGGACCCGAGCCGCTACAACCAGCCGGCCCGGGTGCCGACCTGGGAGGTCGGGCTGCTGTCGGACATCCCGCTGCTCGGGCCGGTGCTGTTCCGCACCAACATCTTCGTCTATCTGGCGCTGGCGCTGGTGGCGGCCGTCCACTTCGGGCTGTTCCACACCCGGTGGGGGCTGCGGACCCGGGCGGTCGGCGAGCACCCGACGGCGGCCGACACGGTCGGGGTCCGGGTGCTCGGGATGCGCTACCGCAACGTGCTGGTGGGCGGGGTGCTCGCCGGGATCGGTGGCGCCACGTTCACGCTGGAGGCGACCACCAACTTCAGCAAGGGGATGACCGCCGGGCTGGGCTTCATCGCGCTGGCCGCGATGATCTTCGGCCGGTGGAGCCCGGTCGGGGTGCTGCTGGCCGCCCTGTTCTTCGGGTTCTGCCGCGCGTTGGCGATCTACCTGGGCACGATCGGCAGCCCGATCCCGAGCCAGTTCCTGAACATGCTGCCCTACCTGGCCACGATCGCGGCGGTCGCCGGGCTGGCCGGCCGGGTCCGCGCCCCGGCCGCCGACGGCAAGCCCTACGTGAAGGGCTGACCATGACCATGGTCGACTGGCAGCGGTTGCGCTCGGCGGCCGGAGCGGCGGCAGAGCACGCGTACGCGCCCTACTCGGGCCTCTCGGTCGGTGCGGCCGGGCTGGTCGACGACGGCCGGGTGGTCACCGGCTGCAACGTGGAGAACGCCTCGTACGGGCTGACCCTGTGCGCCGAGTGCGGGGTGGTCGGCGCGCTGCACGCCTCCGGCGGCGGCCGGCTGGTGGCGCTGTCCTGCGTGGCCGGGGACGGACGGCTGCTGCTGCCCTGTGGCCGGTGCCGGCAGCTGCTGTCCGAGCACGGCGGTCCGGAGTGCCTGGTGGACGCCTCCCCCGTCCCGCTCCCGCTGGCCACCCTGCTACCCACCCCCTTCACCGCCTCCGACCTGGGGCCGTGATGCCGTCCCTGTCCGCCGTCGACGTGATCCGCACCAAACGCGACGGCGGCACCCTCACCGACCCCGAGATCGACTGGATGGTCGACGGCTACACCCGCGGCACGGTCGCCGACGAGCAGATGGCGGCGCTGGCGATGGCGATCCTGCTGCGGGGGATGACCCCGGCCGAGACCGCGCGGTGGACCCACGCGATGATCGCGTCCGGCGAGCGGCTGGACCTGTCCGGGGTGGCCCGCCCGACCGTCGACAAGCACTCCACCGGTGGGGTCGGTGACAAGCTCACGCTCCCGCTGGCACCGCTGGTGGCGGCGTGCGGGGCCGCCGTACCGCAGCTGTCCGGCCGGGGGCTGGGCCACACCGGCGGCACGCTGGACAAGCTGGAGGCGATCCCCGGCTTCCGGACTGCGCTGCGCCGCAGCGAGTTCCTGGCCCAGCTGCACGCGGTCGGCGCGGTCGTGTGCGCGGCCGGCGAGTCGCTCGCCCCCGCCGACCGCAAGCTCTACGCGTTGCGGGACGTCACCGCCACAGTGGAGTCGGTGCCTCTGATCGCGAGCTCGATCATGAGCAAGAAGATCGCCGAGGGGACCGGCGCGCTGGTGCTGGACGTCAAGGTCGGCTCCGGCGCCTTCATGAAGACGGTCGAGGACGCTCGCGAGCTGGCCCACGCCATGGTGTCCCTGGGTTCCGCCCACGGCGTCCGGACGGTGGCCCTGCTCACCGACATGTCCACTCCGCTCGGCCGGGCGGTCGGCAACGCGGTCGAGGTGGCCGAGGCGGTAGAGGTGCTGGCCGGTGGCGGCCCGGCGGACGTGGTGGAGCTCATGCTGGTCCTGGCCCGGGAGATGCTGGCGGCGGCCGGGCTCCCCGACGCCGACCCGGACGCCGCCCTGGCCAGCGGCCGGGCGATGGACGTCTGGCGGGCGATGGTCGCGGCCCAGCACGGCGACCCCGACGCCCCCCTCCCCACCGCCCGCGAAACAGAGCTGATCCTCGCCTCCCGGACCGGCGTCGTCTCCGCCGTCGACGCCCTCGCCATCGGCACCGCCGCCTGGCGGCTCGGCGCCGGCCGGGCCCGCCAGGACGACCCGGTTAGCCCGGTAGCCGGCGTGCTCCTGCATCGCCGGCCGGGAGACCCGGTCCGGCGCGGTGACCCGCTGGTCGAGCTGCGCACCGACGACCCCGCCCGGCTGCCCGCCGCCCGCCCCGCCGCCGAAGCCGCCGTAACCATCACCCCTACCGCCACTCCCACCGTCCCCACCCTGCCCCCGCGCCGCCTGGTCATCGACCGCCTCGCCTGACGCGCCCGCGTACTGCGGTTGATCATGGAGCGTCACGTGGAGAGGTCGACCTCTTCCCATCCCCGGGGCGGGCCGTGATACGGCCCAAGGAAGACCACCGCCCACTCCAGCGCCCACCGCCGCTGCCCGATCGAGTAGGAGTCGATCAGCCCGGGCAGCGGCATCCGGCGCCGCTCGGCCTCCAGGAACGCCCAGTCCAGGCAGTAGTAGCGGTCCAGCATCGCCGCCGCGCCGGCGGCGTCGCGTGGGGCGACCAGCGTGCGCGACCGCCACCCGGTCATGCTCTCCGAGTTCGGCAGGTTCGGCAGCAGGTCCACCAACCGGTCCTGCGCCGGCTCGGTCGGGTCCAGGTGCTTGGTGACGCCCAGCAACCACATCAGACCGAAGATCGCCTCCAGGTGCAGGGCCAGCGCCCGCCGGTCCCCCTTACCGGCCACCACGAACTGCCACTCCGGCTTGGTCACCGCCTCGACCAGGTGAGCACCGAGCAGCCAGCTCATCGCCGCCTCCTGCGGCATCCCGTAGCACCGGGCGAGCACGATGTTGAGCACCGCGGTGCGCGCCTCCAGCTCCGCCGTCGACCGCAGCGTCACCGCGTCGCCGGCCTCCCACACCAACGGGAACTGCGGCGGCGGGACCGGCAGCCCGAGCCGGTCGATGTCCTCCAGGCTCGCGGCCCGGATCGCGCGCGGGTCAGGGGCGGGTACGGTCACCTGCGCGCGCCCTCCTTGTCGGTCGTTCCCGGTTCCGCTCGTCCCCCCTTGGCGAGGCAGCCTACTCGCCGTGCGCCGAGCATCACACCCCTGGAGTGGCCGGTTCGGGCAGGTCACTGTGCCCGGGCGGGCACATCCACCGGACGGTCACGGTCTGTTGATCATGGAGTCGCGGCGGGACACGCCGGGCGACACGCCCAGAAAACGCCATGATCAACCGCAGCGAGGCGGCTGGCGTGGCCGGTAGCGGGTGAGGTGGACCG
The DNA here is from genome assembly GCA_009377645.1 of Micromonosporaceae bacterium. Lineage (GTDB taxonomy): Bacteria > Actinomycetota > Actinomycetes > Mycobacteriales > Micromonosporaceae > Natronosporangium. The sequence continues at coordinate 36,804 of WHTQ01000036.1, forward strand.
CGGCGGTGACCGGGAACGGCTCCGGCAGGTCGGCTACGGCGGCGGCCAACGCGGACGGGTCGGTGTGCGCCGCGCTGGGTCCCATCTGGACCAGGGCGCGGATCAGGGGACGGGGGAGAGCGAGCTGGTGGGTGTGGGTGGTGGTGGTGGTGTCGATGGCGCAGAACCACGGGTCGAGGGTGGCGGCGAGGCGGGTGGGCTTGGTGGGGTCGATGGTGAGCAGGCGGAGTCCAGGCAGCGCCGGGCGGAGCTCGGCCAGGTGAGCGGGGGTGGGGGTGACGACGAGCAGGGCGCCGTCGGGATGCAGGGTGCGGTGCAGCTCGGCGGGGTTGCGGGGGGCGAAGACGTTGAGCAGGACGCCGGCGGTGTGGTCGCGCAGCGGCAGGGCACGCCAGGTGTCGGCGAGCACCGCCCCGGCGCGCGGATGGGCGCGGGCGGCCCGGCGCAGCGCCGGCTTGGAGACGTCCACGGTCAGGCCGAGCGCGGGCTGCTGCCGGGCGTCCAGGACCCGGGCGAGGTGGTGGCCGGTCCCGCCGCCGACGTCGACCACCAGTCCGGAGTACGGGGCGGCGGCGGCGGACAGAGCGGCGGAAATGAAGTCGTAGCCGCCGGAGGCGAGGAACGTCTCCCGGGCGGCGACCATGGCGACCGGGTCGCCCGGGTGGGTGAGCCGGCCGGTGGCCAGGTGCGCGTACCCGGCGCGGGCGAGGTCGAAGCTGTGCCCGCGGTGACAGCGCAGCGACCGCGGCGCACCGGTGAGCGGGCAGTGGCAGACCGGGCAGCGCAGGTGGGGTACGAGGTCGGCCAGCACGGCGGGCACCTCCGATAGAGTCGACCCCATGGTCGCATCGCCGACGTACGAGGAGATCCGGGCCGCTCCGAAGGCGCTGCTGCACGACCACCTGGATGGTGGGCTCCGGCCGGCGACGATCGTGGAGCTGGCGGCCGAGGTCGGGCACGAGCTGCCGGTCGCCGAGCCCGCCGGGCTGCAGCAGTGGTTCGCCGAGGCGGCCGGGTCCGGGTCGCTGGAGCGCTACCTGGAGACGTTCGTGCACACCGTGTCGGTGATGCAGACCGACCGGGCGCTGCGGCTGGTGGCGGCCGAGTGCGCCGAGGACCTGGCCGCGGATGGCGTCGTGTACGCGGAGGTGCGGTTCGCGCCGGAGCAGCACCTGGCCACCGGGCTGAGCCTGGAGCAGGTGGTGGAGGCGGTGCTGGCCGGGTTCCGGGATGGCGCCGCCGGTTCCGGGATCCGGGTCGGGACGCTGCTCACGGCGATGCGGCACGCGGCCCGCTCGATGGAGATCGCCGAGCTGGCGGTGCGGTACCGCGACGTCGGGGTGGTCGGGTTCGACATCGCCGGCCGGGAGGCTGGCTACCCGCCGACCCGGCACCTGGACGCGTTCGAATACCTGCACCGGGAGAACTTCCACTTCACGATCCACGCTGGGGAGGCGTTCGGGCTGCCGTCGATCTGGCAGGCGATCCAGTGGTGCGGGGCGGACCGGCTGGGTCACGGGGTACGGATCGTGGACGACGTCACCCCGGGGCCGGGCGGCGGCGCGGCCGGGGCGAGGCTGGGGCGGCTGGCGGAGTACGTGCGGGACAAGCGGATCCCGCTGGAGCTGTGCCCGTCCTCGAACGTGCAGACCGGGGCGGCTGCCTCGATCGCCGAGCACCCGATCGGCCTGCTGCACGACCTGCGCTTCCGGGTGACGGTGAACACCGACAACCGGCTGATGAGTGGTACCTCCATGTCGCGAGAGATGAGCCTTCTGGCCGAGGCCTTCTCGTACGGTCTGACCGAGCTGCAATGGTTTACCGTCAACGCGATGAAGAGTTCGTTCCTCCCGTTCGACGAGAGGTTGGCCATAATCAATGACATGATCAAGCCCGGGTACGCAGAGCTACTAGCCTGATTTCGCCCGGCAAGCCGGGTATGTCGTGATGTCGTAGGCGGGCATTTACGGCCGAAGGTGTCCCAACACCGCGTACGGAACATCCCTCCGCATTTTAGCTGCACACTGACCAGGACTTTCTCTTTGCCGCTGGGCGTGATGGAATCGCGAAGGTCCGACCCGGGTGGGTCGGTCGGCCTAAGGTGCCCAGCGACGGGGCACGCTGTGGGGAGGGCGGTGACGTGAGCGAGCGGCCAGCTGCGACGGACCGGGAGGTGCCACGTCCCCGTCAGTCCTGGCGACGGTTCCGTGACCTTCCGATCTGGTCGAAGCTCGGCCTGATCATGATTGTCCCGACCCTGGCCACGATCGTGGTCGGAACCAACGGGCTGGTCGGTCAGATCGACACCGCGAGCGACGCGGACCAGGCCCGGGTGCTGGCCAACCTCTCCGGCGCCTCCGGTGACCTGGTGCACCGCCTGCAGGACGAGCGGGCCGCCGCGGTGCTGCTGCTGGGCGCCGGCGACGAGCAGTCCGAGCAGCGGCAGGGGGAGTACGGGGACGCGCAGCCGGCGGTCGACGAAGCCGAGCGGCGGTTCCGCAGCGAGAGCGACACCCTGGCCGATGTCCCGGCTACCTTCCGGGGGCTGTTGGGCGACGTGCGCGGCCAGCTGTCGTTGCTGCCGCAGACCCGGGGTGAGGTGGCCGCTGGGGAGCTCGGGCTGACCGCCGCCGCCGCCAGCTACGGCGAGCTGGTCACCGGCCTGATCAACCTGCGGGACTCGTCCGCCCAGCTGGTCGGGGACACTGAGCTCGGCGACCGGATGCGGGCCGCCGCCGCCATCTCCCGGGCCAAGGAGTTCCTGTCCCAACAGCGGGTGATCGGCCACGAGGCGCTGATCCGGGATGCCTACCCGCCGCACCTGCGGACCGCGTTCATCGCCGCCCAGGCCGGCTCCGAGAACTTCCTGCAGATCTTCGCCGCCGCCGCCACCGGGCCGGAGCAGGCGATGCTCGACCAGGCGCTGGAGGGCTCCGACGTCCGCCAGTCCCAGCTCTACCAGGACTATCTGGAGAGCCTGGAGGGCGAAGAGCTGGGTACGCCGCCGTGGGACGCCGACTCCTGGGACACCGTGCTGTCCACCCACTCCGACCTGATGCGCGATCTGGAGAGCGAGCTGGACCGGGTGATCGTCGCCGACGCGACGGCGCTCCGCAACGACGTCACCCGGCAGGTGCTGGTCGAGGCCGGTGCGCTGCTCGCGGTCGTGCTGCTGGCGATCCTGCTGGCCGCTCTGGTCGCCCGCTCGATGGCGCGGTCGCTGCGGGAGCTGCGGCAGGGCGCGCTGGCGGTGGCGCAGCACGGGCTGCCGCAGGCGGTCGCCCGGCTGCGTGACCCGGCGCTGTCCACCCAGCTCTCCCCGGCCCAGGTGGCCAGCCAGATCGCCGAGCCACTGCCGGTCCGCAGCCGGGACGAGTTCGGCCAGGTGGCGGAGGCGTTCAACGCGGTCCACCTGGAGGCGGTGCGGACCGCCGCCGAGCAGGCGCAGCTGCGCTCCTCGGTGGCCACCATGTTCGTCAACCTGGCCCGGCGCTCGCAGATCCTGGTCGACCGGCTGATCAGCCAGCTGGACCGGCTGGAGCGTGGCGAGCAGGATCCGGACCGGCTCAGCGAGCTGTTCCAGCTCGACCACCTGGCGACCCGGATGCGGCGCAACGACGAGAACCTGCTGGTGCTGGCGGGCGCCGACTCGACCCGGGTACAGCGGGAGCCGGCCTCCCTGGTCGACGTGCTGCGGGCGGCACAGTCCGAGGTGGAGCACTATACCCGGATCGAGTTCGGGATGGTGGACCGCGACCTGGAGATCGCCGCGCACGCCGTCAACGACCTGGTGCACCTGGTGGCGGAGCTGTTCGACAACGCGACCGTGTTCTCGCCACCGGACTCGGTGGTGCTGGTGGAGGCCCGCCGGGTGGGTGACCGAGCGGTGCTCTACGTGGAGGACCGTGGTCTGGGTCTGTCCGCACAGCAGCTCACGGACATCAACGAGCGGCTGGCCACGCCGCCGCTGGTGGACGTGGCGGTGTCCCGGATGATGGGGCTGGTCGTGGTGTCCCGGCTGGCTGCCCGGCACGGCGTGACGGTGGAGCTGCGACCGGCCGCCGAGCGGGGCACGGTCGCGGACGTCACGTTGCCGGCCTCGGCGCTGGTCCCGCGCGCGGTCGGGAGCGGTCCGGCCCCGCCACCCTGGTCGGTCCGGCTGGAGCCGACCCGGCCGGAGCCGGCGGTGGAGCGGCTGGCGCTGGAGAGTGGGCGGTTCGTGGATGCCCGGTCCGCCGATGGGCGGTTCGGGGACGGGCGGCCCGGGGACGGGCGGCCGGCGCCGCCGTTCGACCCGCCGGCGTTCGCGCAGCCACCGGGCTATCGACCTCCGTCATCGTTCGACCCGCCGCCGCCGTTCGGACTACCTCCGGTGGCGCCGGCGCCGGCGGACCCAGCCGCACCGGAGGGTCCCGCCGCGGGGCCGGACGGGCCGGCGGGCGGGTCCCCGGAGCCGGCACCGCCGCTGCAGCGGCGGTCCCGGCCGGCCGCCGCGCCGGCCGAGCCGACCCGGCCCGCCGCCGGGCGGTCGATGCCGGCCTGGTCCGACCTGACCGGCGCCGCCGGTCC
>WHTQ01000031.1 GCA_009377645.1 Micromonosporaceae bacterium
AGCAGCTGGTTGAGGGTCTGCTCCCGCTCGTCGTGGCCGCCGCCCATCCCGGCGCCCCGGTGCCGGCCGACCGCGTCGATCTCGTCCACGAACACGATCGCCGGCGCGTTCTGCTTCGCCTGCTCGAAGAGATCCCTGACTCGGCTTGCGCCCACGCCCACGAACATCTCGACGAAGTCGGATCCGCTGATCGAGTAGAACGGCACCGCGGCCTCCCCGGCCACCGCCCGGGCGAGCAGGGTCTTGCCGGTGCCGGGCGGCCCGAACAGCAGCACGCCCTTCGGGATCTTCGCCCCGAGCGCCTGGTATTTGGTCGGGGCGGAGAGGAAGTCCTTGATCTCCTGCAGCTCCTGCACCGCCTCGTCGGCGCCGGCGACGTCCGCGAACGTGGTCTTCGGCATGTCCTTGGTGATCTGCTTCGCCTTGGACTTGCCGAAGTTGAGCACCCGGGAGCCGCCACCCTGCATCTGCGACATGAACAGCAGGATCAGGACCACGATGATCGCGATCGGGATCAGCATGATCAACATGCTGGACCAGATGCTCTCCTGGGTGACCTTGGCGTCGATCGTGCCGGTGATCCGGCCCGCCTCGTCGGCCTGCTCCAGCCGCTCCCACAGCAGGCCGCTGATCTCGGCCGGGTAGTTGGCGCGCAGCTGGGTAGTCTGCTCCCCCTCGACCTCGATCGGCTCCGGCAGGTCGATCTTGAGGACCTGCTCCCGGTCCTCGATCACCACCGTTTCGATGGACGGGGCGGTCGCCAGCTGCTCCAGGGCCACCGACGTCTCGACTTTGGTGTACTCGTCGCGACCGGTGAAGTATGACGCGATCGCGATCGCACCGATCACCACCAGGATGATCCAGAACACCGGCCGGCGGAAGAAACGGGTCCGTTCCATGCTGTCGTTTGAGCGCGTCGCGCCCGGCTCCTCCTGATCGACCTCGTCTGCCTACGGGGGCGCCGAGTCGCTGGCACCCACACCTATTCGGTCACTCGACGGTACACCGTAGGTACCTGGATCGGCTCCCGACCGTACCCTGATCTACCCCGGACCTCAGCCTGCTCACAGGTTCTAGGAGGCAGCACCCGCTTCCGGCCTGAGCACGCCCACGTAGGGCAGCTCCCGGTACCGCTCGTTGTAGTCCAGCCCGTAGCCGACCACGAACTCGGTCGGGATGTCGAACCCGACATATTTCAGCGGCGGCGCCGACCGCATCGCCTCCGGCTTGCGGAGCAGGGTCACCACCTCCACGCTGGCCGCCCCCCGGCTGGCCAGGTACTTCAGCAGCCAGGACAGGGTCAGCCCGGAGTCGATGATGTCCTCGACCACCAGCACGTGCCGGCCGGCGATGCTCCGGTCCAGGTCCGCCCGCACCCGCACCACGCCGGACGAGGTGGTGCCCTGCCCGTACGAGGCGGCGGACATGAACTCCAGCTCCAGCGGCGGCCCGATCCGGCCCAGCTCACGAGTGAAGTCGGCCATGAACATCACCGCGCCCTTCAGGATGCACACCAGCAGCAGCTCGTTCACCGACCCGTAGTCGGCCGCCACCTGCTTGGCCAGATCGGCGGTTTTCTCCCGGATCTGCTCCTCGGTCACGATGACCCGCTCGATGTCCGCCTCGTACCAGCGCGCCTGCATGCTCCGCACGATAGCCGGGCAGCTCAGAAGCCGACCGCGCAGCCGTCCGCCCGCGGCTCCGAGCCGGCCACGTATCCTGTCCCGTCGGGCAGCCGCCAGATCGCCTGCCCGTACCCGAAGAACGCCTCGCCGGCGGTCACCTCGTGCCCGCGCGAACGCAGCCCGGCCAGCACCGCCTCCCCCAGCTCCGGCTCGGCGTGCACCCGCCGCCCGGCTGGCCAGAACCAGCGGGGGGCGTCCAGCGCGGCCTGCGGGTCCCGGCCCTCGTCCAGCGTGCGCACCATCAGCTGCACGTGTCCCTGCGGCTGCATGTGCCCGCCCATCACCCCGAACGGCCCGACCGGCGCGCCGTCCCGGGTCAGGAAGCCGGGGATGATCGTGTGGAACGGCCGCTTACCGGGGGCGAGCACGTTCGGGTGGTCCGGGTCGAGCGAGAACCCGGCGCCCCGGTTCTGCAGCCCGAACCCGTAGCCGGGCACCGCCACGTACGACCCGAACCCCTGGAAGTTGGACTGGATCAGGCTCACCATCCGGCCGTCGGCGTCGGCGGTGCACAGGTAGACGGTGCCGCCCCGGGCCGGGTCGCCGGGCTTCGGGTCGGCCGCGACCGGCCCGATCTCGGCCCGCCGCCGGTCCGCGTACGCCCGGCTGAGCAGCGCCGCGGTCGGCACCTCGACCAGGTCCGGGTCGGCCACGTACGCCTGGGCGTCGGCGAAGCCGAGCTTCATGGCCTCGATCTCGGTGTGCCGGCGCTCCACCTCGTCCGCCCCGGACAGGTCCAGCCCGTCCAGCAGGTTCAGCGCCAGCAGCGCCGCGATCCCCTGCCCGTTCGGCGGCAGCTCCCAGACCTGGTGCCCGCGGTAGTCCGCGGCCACCGGATCCACCCAGCTGGAGGAGTGACCGGCCAGGTCGGCGGCGGTGAGGAACCCACCGGTACGGGCGGCGTGGTCGGCCAGGGCCTGCCCGATCTCGCCGTGGTAGAACGCGTCCGCCCGGCTGTCCGCGATCAGCCGCAGGGTGCGGGCGGCATCCGGGTTGCGCCACTGCTGCCCGGCGCGCGGCGCCCGGCCGTCGATGGTCCAGACCCGCCCCCACTCCGCGTACTCCGGGCCGGTCAGCTCGGCGTGCCGGGCGACTCCGGCCGCCCAGCTCTGGGCCACCGTCGGGGAGACCGGGTAACCGTGCTCCGCGTACCCGATCGCGTCGGCGAGCAGCTCCCGGAACGGCAGCGAGCCGAACCGGTCGTGCAGGTCCCGCCAGCCGGCCGGGGCGCCCGGCACGGTCACCGCCGGCCACCCGCGCACCGGCATCCCGCCGTCCGGACCGGGGCGGACCGCCTCCCGGGTCAGCGCCGCCGGTGCCCGGCCGGACCCGTTCAGCCCGTGCAACCGCTGTCCGTCCCACACGATCGCGAACAGGTCCCCGCCGATGTCGTTGGAGCCGGGCTGGAGCACGGTCAAGGTGGCCGCGGCGGCGATCGCGGTGTCCACCGCGTTGCCGCCCCGCTGGAGCACCCCCGCCCCGACGGCGGCGGCGAGCGGCTGGCTGGTGGCGCACACGCCCCGCGGGGCGTACACCGGCTTGCGGTAATGGCTCACCCGTCCATCACACCTGACGCCACCGCCCCGGGCAACCCCGGCCTGTCGGTGGGTGCCATTACGGTCGCCGCCATGCCCTCCAGCCTCCACGAAGCGTTCGTCGAGCTGTTCCGCCAGCACCCGCCACTCGCCGCCGAGCTACTAACCGGCCCACTCAAAATCGACCTGCCCACCTTCCAACAAGCCCGGCTGGAATCCGGCGAGCTCACCGAGGTCACCCACCGAATACCGCGCCGATGCCGTCGTCGTCCTGACCGACAAGAACCTGCCGGTGCTCGGCGTGGTGGTCGAAGCCCAGCTGGCCGCCGACCCCGGCAAACAATGGACCTGGCCCTACTACCTCATCTCACTGCGCGCCCGACTGCGCTGCCCCACCGTCCTGCTGGTGATCTGCCCAGACCCCCGCACCGCCCGGCGCTGCGCCACCCCGATCCAGCTCGGCCACCCCGGCTTCACCCTGCAACCCCTGGTCCTCGGACCAGACCAGGTGCCGGTCGTCACCGACCCGGCACAGGCCGGCCACAACCCCGCCCTGACCGTGCTGTCCGCCATGGCCCACGGCAACCACCCCGACCGCAACCAGATCCTGCACACCCTGATGAGCCTGCTAGTCGATGACCATCACCGCGAGCGGTACGCTGACATCGTGCTCGCGGCGCTGCCCGAGGCGGCCCGACGCTACCTGGAGAAGCTGATGACCACCGAAACATACGAGTACAAGAGCGACTTCGCCCGCCGCTACTTCTCCCAAGGCGAAGCCAGGGGCAAGGCCGAAGGCGAGGCCACGGCACTGCTCACCCTGCTTGCCGCCCGGGGCATCACGGTTCCGGAAGACGCCCGCACCCGGATCACCGGTTGCACCGACCTGGACCAGCTCGACACCTGGGTCCGCCGGGCCGCCACCGCCACCACGATCACCGACCTGTTCGACTGAACCGGTCCGGCAAACCGCTTGCCGGCGCCGCTCCAGGCGCGTGGAATGCGCAGATGCACACCGCCGTCTCGTCCCCGAGCCCGGACCACGTCCTGGCGAACCGCCGCTACTGGGACGAGGAGCGGGCCGACTGGTTCGGCGCCCGGGCACGGGGGTACTGGGCGGCAACAGAGCCGTTCTGGGGAATCTGGCGGATCCCGCAGACCGAGCTGCCAGTGCTGCCCGACGGCATAGCCGGGCAGGATGCGGTCGAGCTGGGCTGCGGGACCGGATACGTCTCGGCCTGGCTCGCCCGGCGCGGCGCCCGCTGCGTTTATGCGGGCTGGTGGTGGAGGATCTGATCGAGGTCCGGGCGCCCGCGGACGGCGTCAACGACATGATGCCTGAGGTCACCCTGGAATGGGCCCGCCGGTGGCCGGCCGAGGAGGTGTGGGTCGCCCGCCGCCGGTAGCGGTCGGGTCAGCGAGCAGAGCAGTTCCCAGGCGAGAGACCTGGATGCCGCCGGGCAGGTGCACCGGACCCTGGCCGTGCCAGCCGGTGACCAGGGCGTCCAGCACCGCCACGTGCCGGTGCGACAGCGCCGAGCCGCCGGCGCCCAGCTCTCGCGCCCAGGCGTGCAGCACCCGGGTCCGCACCGCGTCCGGCAGCTCCTGCAGTGCGCCGACCGCCAGCCCGCCGTCCGCGGTCCGGGCGGCGGTCAGCGCGGCGGCCGCCAGCGCGTCTAGCGCGGCGGTGTCGGCAGCGAGCTGCGCCGCGGTCCGGGCCAGGTTGTCCACCACTCGCTCCCCGAGCGCCTCGACCAGCGCCGGCAGCGCGGTGGCGCGTACTCGCGCCCGGGCGTACGCGGGGTCCCGGTTGTGCGGGTCCTGCCACGGCTCCAGCCGCTGCGCCCGGCAGGCGGCGCCGGTCTGCGCCCGGCCGGTGCCGAGCAGCGGCCGCAGCCAGGCCACCCCGTCCCGGTCCCGGCGCGCCGGCATCCCGGCCAGCCCGCGCGGCCCGGCCCCGCGGGCCAGCGCCAGCAGCACCGTCTCGGCCTGGTCGTCCCGGGTGTGCCCGAGCAGCACCGCGGCCGCCCCGAGCCGGCCGGCGGCCCCGGCCAGCGCCTGGTAGCGGGCGGTGCGGGCGGCCGCCTCCGGCCCGCCGGACCGCCGGCCAGCCGGCACGGTCACCGGCAGCACCTGCACCGGGTCGAACCCGGCCTTGCCCGCCCACTCGGCGACCGCCCCGGCCTGCGCGGCGGAGTCCGGCTGCAGCCGGTGGTCGACGGTCAGCAGCCCAGCCCGCCAGCCGAGTCGCGGGGCCACGAACCCGGTCGCCGCCGCCAGCGCCAGCGAGTCCGCCCCGCCCGAGCACGCCACCAACGCCAACGGCTTCCCCGCCGGGACCGGGGTTGCCCGCAGCGCGTCCCGCACCGCGGTCCGGATCGCGGCCACCGACGGGTCGAGCGTGCCCACGACCCGGCTCCGGGTCAGGCCGGGACCGGCCCGTGCACCCGGGCGACCCACGCCGACGGATCGGTGATCTCCGGGAACCGGGGCAGCGTCTCGGCCGACTCGTACACCTTGTTGAAGCCGGCCATCCCGACCTGCTCCACCACCGCGTGTACGAACGAGCGACCCTCCGCGTACTGCCGCAGCTTCACCTCTACCCCGAGCAGCCGCCGGATCGCCTTCTCCAGCGGGTTGGCGGCCTGCCGGCGGCGGTCGAACTTGCGCCGGATCTCGGCCACGCTCGGCACCACCTCCGGCCCGACCCCGTCCATCACGAACTCGGCGTGCCCCTCCAGCAGCGTCATCACGGCGGTCAGCCGGTCCAGCACCGCCCGCTGCGCCGGGGTCTGCACCACGTCCAGCACGCTGGCCCGGCTGTCCGGGTTGCGGGCCGCGTCGGCCAGCGCGCTCACCCCCGCCCGCAGCCGCTCGGCCAGCGGCACCCCGTCGCTGCGGGCCGCCTCCACGAACGCCTTCACCTCGCTCAGGAAGTGGCCGCGCAGCCACGGCACCGCCGTGAACTGGAGCCGGTGCGTCACCTCGTGCAGGCACACCCACAGCCGGAAGTCGCGCGGGTCGGCCGCCAGCTTCCGCTCCGCCTCCACAATGTTCGGCGCCACCAGCAGCAGCTGGCCGGGCTCGCCGGTGAAGACCTCGTACTGCCCCAGGACCTTCCCGGACAGGTACGCGAGGACGGTGCCCGCCTGCACCCCGGTGACCCGGGACCCGACCGTCGCCCCGAACCCGCTGTCGGGGGCCCGGTCGCCGGCCAGCTGGCTCATCAGCGGGGTGACCACCTCCCGCAGCCCGGCGATGTTGACCCCGGCCCAGTCGGCCCGGTCCACCACCCGCACCGGCGGGTGGTCGACCTGGCTTCGCAGCCCGGTGTAGTCGGACACGTGCCCGGCCGCTTCATCGGTCAGCCGCCGCAGGTCGGCGACGACCGCCGCCGCCTCGGCGTAGGTCACCCGCGGTCCCGCCCGGCGCAGCTTGCGCGCCGTCGCCGCCGCCAGGTCCCAGTCCACGAGCTGCGCCATTCGTCCACGGTACCCGTGGCCGTCGCGGGTGGTCAGCGGCAGCCGCAGCCGGCCAGGGTCGCCGCGATCCGGTCCAGCGCCACCCGGGCGGTCTCCTGGTCGACCGGCACCGCGTCGGCCAGCAGCGCGAACGCGAGCACCCGGCCGTCGGCGGTGGTGACCAGGCCGGCCAGCGCGTCGACGCCGGCCAGCGAGCCGGTCTTCGCCCGGACGTAGCCGGCGCCCGGCTCGGTCTGCGGCTCCGGGGAGCGGAACCGGTCGGCGAGCGTGCCGGACCAGCCGGCCACCGGCAGCGCGGCGAAGACTCCGGCGTGTGGGCGCTCCGGACCGGCGGCAGCGGACGCCAGCAGGTCGGTCAGCAGAGTCGCGGTGAGCCGGTTGTCCCGGGACAGGCCGCTGCCGTCGGCCAGCACGCTGTCCCCGCGCGCCAGACCCAGCTCGTCGAGCACGGTCGCCATCGCCCGGGCGGCACCCTCGAACGACGCCGGTTCGCCGCGCGCGTGCGCCACCTGCCGGGCCAGCCCCTCCGCCACCACGTTGTCGCTGCTGGCGAGCATGATCTCGATCAGCCGCTGGACCGGGGGGGAGCTGACCCGGCCGAGCTCGGCGCCGGGTGGCGGCACCCCGGCCGGGTCGGTCGGGGTGCCGCCGGTGGCCGGGTCGGTCGGGCCGGCGCCGCCGGTGGCCGGGGCGGTCGGGCCGGGACCGCCGCCGGCCGGCGGGGCCTGCCCCCGGACCACCTCGCCGGGCGCGTCCAGCAGCTCCGCGAACGCCTCACCCGCGGCCAGGTCTGGCTCGTCCCAGCGCAGCGCCGGACGCTGGGCGATGGCCGGGTCCGGGTCCACCCGGCCGCCGTCGGTCATCAGAGCGGTCACCGGCCCCACGAACCCGCTGCCCGGAATGTCGTCGGCCCATGGACCGAATACCGGGCCGGTGAACCGGCTGGAGTCGATCGTGACCTGCCGGACCGGCGTGTCCCCGAGCGCCTCCCGGACCTGCTCGGCGAGCTGGTCGAGCCGGGCCGCCCCGGGGTAGAAGCCGTTCCCGTCGACCGACAGCGTCGGGTCACCACCGCCGACCAGCACCACCTCCCCCGGCTCGGCACCGGCGACCGCCACCGTGGCGAGCCGGTAGGCCGGGCCGTGGGTGGCGAGCAGCGTGGCGGCGGTCAGCAGCTTGACGGTCGAGGCCGGGATGGTCGGCCGGTCTGCCTGGTGCCGGTACAGGTCCGCTCCGGTCACCGCGTCCACCACCGAGACGCTGACCGCCTCGCCCAGCTCCCCCCCGCGTACCAGCTCGTCGATGGCCGCCCGGACCCCCTCGGCGGTGGGAGCCGGGGCGGCGGTGCCGGCCGCGGACAGGACCGCCTCCGGCTCCGGCTCCGGGCTGCGGGTCGGGGCGGCGACGGGAACCACGGGGTCGCTCCACGGCCGGACCAGCCCGACCGCGACCACCGCGGCCAGCCCGGTCAACGCCGCCACCGCCGCCGCCCACCACCAGTAACCGGACGCCCTGCGCGCCACCGACCAACCCTCCGATCGCATCGAGTACGGACCCCTACGCGAGACTAGGGTGTGCCAGGGTGCACCAGCCAACAGAGGGGCGGGCGATGGACTTCGACGTCACGGTGGAGATCCCCAAGGGCAACCGGAACAAGTACGAGGTGGACCACGCCACCGGGCGGATCCGGCTGGACCGGACGCTGTTCACCGCCACCCAGTACCCGGCCGACTACGGGTTCATCGAGGGCACCCTGGGCCAGGACGGCGACCCGCTGGACGCGCTCGTGCTGGTGCCGGAGCCGACCTTCCCGGGCTGCCTGATCCGCAGCCGGGCGATCGGGATGTTCCGGATGCGGGACGAGGCCGGCGCCGACGACAAGGTGCTCTGCGTGCCGGCCGACGACCCGCGGCTGGAGCATCTGCGGGACATCCACCACGTGGCGGAGTTCGACCGGCTGGAGATCCAGCACTTCTTCACCGTCTACAAGGATCTGGAGCCGGGCAAGAGTGTCGAGGGCGCGACCTGGGTCGGCCGGACCGAGGCCGAGGCGGAGATCCTGGCCTCGATCCGCCGCCGCGACGCCCAGCCCGCCCACTGACCGCGAGCCGGACGCACCGATCAGGTGCCAACCCGGCGGCGACCGGTCACAATGAGACCGTGACGAGCCGACCCCGGACCGGGCGCGGGCTGGCGCTGCTGGTGGCGGCGTCGCTGGCGGTCGGCGGGCCGCCCGGGGTCGCCCTCGCCGGTGCCCCGGTGCCCGCGGCGACCGGCCAGGTCGCGCACGAACAGCTCACGCCGCTGGCGGCCGAGCAGGCCTGGCAGCACTCCACCGGGGCCGGCGTGGTGGTGGCGGTGCTCGACTCCGGCGTGGACAGTGAGCACCCCGACCTGGCCGGGCGGGTGCTGCCGGGCTGGGACTACGTCGACGGGTCGACCGACGGCCGGGAGGACCCGGTCGGGCACGGCACCACCGTCGCGTCGCTGATCGCCGGCCGCGGCGACCCGGCGATCGGGCTGGCCCCGGACGCCACGATCCTGCCGGTACGGGTGCTCGACGAGCAGAACCGCTACCAGCGCGCGGCGACGGTCGCGGACGGCGTGATCCGGGCGGTCGACCAGGGGGCGCAGGTGATCAACCTGTCGCTGGGGGGAGCCCGGGACAGCAGCTCGCTGACCGACGCGCTGGCGTACGCGATGGCCCGGGACGTGGTGGTGGTCGCCTGCACTGGGAACGACACCGGGGACTACGCCGAGGTGTGGTATCCGGCCCGGGAGCCGGGCGTGGTGGCGGTCTCCGGCCTGACCTTCTCGCGCGGTGGCACGGCGGTGCGGTGGCCGGAGTCGCTGACCGGGCCGGAGACCGTGCTGTCGGCGCCGGCGGTGCTGACCGGCGCCCGCGCGGGCGGTGGGCGGCGGCCGGTGCAGGGGACCAGCTTCTCCTCCGCGCTGGTGGCCGCGACCGCCGCGCTGATCCGCGCCCGGTGGCCCGACCTGCCGGCCGCCGAGGTGGTGAACCGGCTGGTCAGCACCGCGACCCAGCTGGGCGCGCCGGGTCGGGACCCGGTCTTCGGGTTCGGCGGAGTCGACCCGGTCGCCGCGCTGACCGAGCCGGTGCCGCCGGTGCGCGGCGACCCGCTGGACACCAAGGCCCGCAGCCGGGCGACCGGGTTCGGCTCGGCACCGGACGCCGCCGGGAGCATCGCCGCCCCGGAGCCGGCCAGCGCCGGTCCCGAGCAGCCGGAGCGGCAGCCGGCTGGTGGTGCCGGGGACGAGGTGCGGGCCGCCGGCGACCGTACCCTGCCGGGGCTGATCTGGGCGCTGCTCGCGTTCACGGTGCTGCTGCTGGCCGCGGCGGCGACCCGCCCCCTGATCCGCCGCTAGCCCGGCGCCGGCGGTCAGGCGCAGGAACCGGTGTCGGCGGCCGACCCGCTGTCGGTGCCGGCCGCGGCCACCGGCCCGGCCTCCTCGGCGGTGACCGCGAACCCGGTGTTCGGGTCGTCCGCGGCCGCGGCGAAGATCACTCCGAGCACGTCGCCGGACGGCGCGACCAGCGGACCACCCGAGTTCCCGCTGCGCACCAGCGCCCGGATCGTGTAGACCTCCCGGGTGACCCGGGACGAGTCGTAGATGTCCGGACCGGTGATGTTCCGGACGTCCCGGACCCGCGCCTCCTGCGCGTCGAACGGGCCGTCCAGCGGGTAGCCGAGCACTATCGCGTCCGACCCGGTGTCCGCCGGGCGGTCCACGAACGGCAGCGCCGGCGCCGGCAGCCCCGGCACCCGCAGCACCGCCAGGTCCCGGTCCGGGTCGTAGACCACCACCGTCCCGTCGAACCGCTGCCCGCCCCGCTCCACCGCCACCGACCCGGTGCCGGCCACCACGTGCGCGTTGGTCATCACGTGCTCGGGCTGGTAGACGAACCCGGAGCCCTCGATCCGCCGGGCGCAGCTGGGCGCGCTGCCGTGCACCTTCACCACCGACTGCGCCACCTCCGCCACCACCGGGTGGACCGCCAGCGCGGCGTCCGGCGGGGCCACCTCCCGCACCCGGGTCGGGGTGAGGTCTCCGAACACGTCCGGGAAGCCGCGGGTGTCGATGGTGTCGTTCAGCGCCTGCGAGAGCGCCCGGGCCGGCGCCGGAATCAGCTGGTCGATCCCGCCGAGCACCACCGACCCGCGGACCGACTTGGCCAGCCACGGCATCGACGACGAGGCCAGCGGCACCGCCACCAGCCAGGCCACCAGCGCCACCGCCAACAGCGAGACCACCGCCCCGCCGACGTCGTCGGCCCGCTGGCCGGACTCGCTGCGGATGGTGCGCCGCAGGTGCGAGCCGAGCCAGCCGGCCAGCGCCTGCCCGAGCACCGCCAGCCCGAACACGGTGACCAGCGCCACCACCACCCGGTTGCCGTCGCCGTTCAGGTACCGGGCCAGCAGCGGGCCGAGCTGCAGCCCGAGCAGCGCCCCGCCGAAGAAGCCGACGAACGACAGCGCTCCTACCAGGAATCCCTGCCGGTAGCCGCTGACCGCGAACAGCAGCATCAGCCCGATCAGGACGAGATCGACCATTGACACGGGTTCAGCGTACGGGCCACGCGCTCGCTGAGCCGCCCACGGCGTCGCTGGCTTCGCTTGACCGCTCCGACGCGCTCGGCAGGTCGGCGACCCGGTCCCGGGGCCAGGGCCGGGCCCAGCCGGCCAGCTCCAGGAGGGTGGCGAGCACCCCGGCGGTGAACCCCCAGACCAGCATCCCAGCCACCTGGAAGGCCGGCCCGACGTAGCCACTGGGGTGCCGGACCAGCATCCGGTTCGCCGGGTCCACCAGGTCGGGCACCGGCAGCCGGGCCACCCGGGAGACCTCCGCCGGGTCCAGCGGGTGCACCGGGTGCGGCGCGTGCCACCAGGCCAGCACCGGCGTGACCAGGAAGTCGCTGACCGGGATCCACAGCGGGGGCAGCTGGGCCAGTACGGTCACCGAGTCCGGCTGCACCCCCACCTCCTCGTTCGCCTCCCGCAGCGCGGTGGCGGCCGGGTCCGGGTCGTCCGGCTCGGACACGCCGCCCGGGAACGCCACCTGCCCGGCGTGGGTGCGCATGGTGGCGGCCCGCTCCAGAAGCAGCACGTCCGGGCCGGCACTATCTCCGCCGTCCCCGCCATTCCCGAGCAGTACGAGCACCGCGCTCGGCCGGGCGCCGTCGGGCTGGCCGGGCCAGCGGGTGAAGTCCTCCGGCCGGGACTGCCGGGCGCGGGTCAGCAGCGGCTCCCACCAGTCCGGCACCGGCCGACTCACTCGGGTACCCCCAGGTGCTCGGCCACCAAGCTGGCCAGCTCCGGCTGCTTCAACGCACCGGTGACGTGCACATACCGAAGCTGGCCGGCGGCGTCCACGAGCAGGGTCACCGGCAGCCCCATCCCCCCGATCTCCGCCTGCAGCCGCCCCGGCTGGTCCTCCAGCGCCGGGAACCTCACTCCCAGGTCGGTGGCGAGCGCGGCGGCCGCCGCCGGCCGGTCCTCGGTGACCACGCCGAGCACCTGCACCCGGCTGGCCATCTGGTCGGCGTACCGCTGCAGCGCCGGCAGCTCCTCCCGGCACGGAGCGCACCAGGAGGCCCACAGGTTCACCACCGCCGGCCCGCGCAGGTCGGCGAGCCGGAACGGTTCGCCGCCGGTGAAGCAGGGCAGCGTCAGGTCCGGCAGCGGCTCGCCGGACCCGGCGACAGCGGGTGCAGCCTCGGCGGGCGGTTCGGTCAGCCCCTGGCAGTCCGCCAGCGGGGAGACTGTGACGTCCGGGCCGGCCTCCGCGGGGCGTCCGCCGCCCTGGCACCCGGCGAGCGCCACCAGCAGCCCGAGCAGCAGCGCCGGGATCGCCGGCCGGGGGCGGGTCATGGCGCCGTCAGCGCGGCCAGCTCCGCCACCCGCGGGCCCTTGAGCAGCTTCACGGCGCTGTCCCGATCGGTCGGCCCGGCCCCGAAGGACGGGCACCAGCGGGCCAGGGTGCAGGCACCGCAGGCCGGCTTGCGGGCGTGGCACACCCGGCGCCCGTGGAAGATCACCCGGTGCGAGAGCATCGTCCACTCCCGCTTCTCGATCAGCCCGCCGACCGCGTACTCGATCTTCTCGGGGTCCTTCTCCTCGGTCCACCGCCACCGCCGCACCAACCGTGAGAAGTGGGTGTCGACGGTGATCCCCGGGACCTCGAAGGCGTTACCGAGGATGACGTTGGCGGTCTTGCGCCCGATCCACGGAAGCGTGGTCAGGTCCGCCATCCGGCCCGGCACCTCGCCGCCGTACCGCTCGATCAGCTGCTGGCCGAGCTTGATCAGCGCGTCCGCCTTGTTCCGGAAGAAGCCGGTGGGGCGCAGCAGCTCCTCCAGCTCGGCGCGGTCGGCGGCGGCGTAGTCGGCCGCGGTCGGATAGCGGGCGAACAGCTTCGGCGTGACCTCGTTGACCTTCACATCGGTGGTCTGCGCGGACAGGATGGTGGCCACGGCCAGCTGCAGCGGTCCGGCGTGGTCGAGCTCGCAGTGCGCGTCCGGATGGGTGCGGGCCAGCTCCCGCGCCATCCGCCGGGCCCGCCGCTTCCGCCCGAGCGGGCTCTCGTCGGGTGTTACCACAGCGGCCAGGGTACGCCGACCGGGTACGCCGGACGGGTGCCGGCTAGGGCACCGAGATCGCGCCGGCCGGGCCGAGCCGGGCGCCGGTGTCCGGGAAGTCCAGCCCGGACACCTCCCGGATCAGGTCCAGGCTGCGCTGCTCGGGATCGACCACTGGCAGGCCGGCGTCGTACATGTGGGTGGAGACCAGCTGGCCGCCGGCGAAGTCGCCGTCCGGGGTGAGGGATACCTTGAGGACCGCGCCGAGGCCGAGGTTGCCGTCGGCGTTCAGGGTGCCGCCGCCGCCGGCGAAGTTGCCCAGGCTGTACGCGATCAGCCGGCCTTCGTAGAACTCGAGCCCGCGCAGCACGTGCGGACCGTGCCCGACCACCAGGTCGGCGCCGGCGTCGATCACCGCCCGGGCGAAGGCCATCGGGTCGCCGCGGGGCTCCCCGAAGAACGTCTCCGGCCCGGGGCGGACCCGGGTCTGGTCGGCCCCCTCGGCTCCCAGGTGCACCTGCACCACCACCAGGTCCGCCTGCCCGACGGCCCGGGACACCACGTCCTCGGCCTGGGCGAGGTCGTTCAGGTCGTTGGTCCAGCCGTACGCGCTGAAGCCGACCACCGCCACCGCCGTCCCGGCCACGTCCAGCACGGTGATCTGGTCCCGGTCCCCGGTGTACGCGAGACCGTGGTCGTCCAGTGCCGCCTGGGTGTTCGCCCGCCCCTGCGGGCCGTAGTCGTTGCCGTGGTTGTTGGCCAGGTTCAGCAGGTCGAACCCGGCCTCCCGCAGGTGGGCGGCGTAGCCGGGCGGGGCCCGGAAGGCATGGCAGCCGGAGCTGTCCTCGCCGCACTTCTCGAACCCGGTGTCGTCGGTCAGCGGCTGCTCCAGGTTGCCCATGACCAGGTCGGCGGCGAGCGAGCCGGCGACCCCGTCGAAGAACCCGGCACCGTCGGCGGCCGGCAGGCTGCCGGTGTCGCCGAGGATGATGTCCCCGGTGGCCGACAGCGAGACCGCCGCCGGGTCCGGGCCGGACGTGGAGGGGACCGGCGCCGGGGTCGGGACCGGCGGGGAGCCCGGGCCGAGGCTCGGCGGCGCCTGCCACTTGCCCGCTCCGTCGTCGCCGGCCCGGGCGGCGACGACGCTGGCCGCGCCGACCCCGGCGACGAGCAGTGCTAGCAACGCCAGCAGCGCCGCCGCGGCGACGGCGGCCAGCACCAGCGGTGGGCGGCGCACCGCCAGGTCGCGGAGCCGGGCCAGCGGATGCGGCCGGCCACCGGCGGCGCCGGTACCGGCAGGCGGAGTCGCGGGAGGGGGGTCGATGGGCATCGTCAATCACCGGGCGGGTCCGACACCGAGGGGTCGGTGTCGCCCGGCGGAGCCTACCGGGGCGACCCGGTCCCGCGTACCGGCTGACCGGACGACTCTGGTCGCCGTCCGTACAGATCGGCGCTGGTCAGGGTCGGAATGGCAATCTCGGGGGCTGTGGCCGGTGGGGCCGGCGAATTCGCCTAGACTGAGCGTGCGCGGGATCCGCGCATGCACGGAGGGGTGCGCGATGGACGAGGTACTGGCGCGTAGTGGGATCTTCCAGGGGGTCGACCCGGAGGCGGCCGAGGCGCTCGCGAAGGAGATGGAGACGGTCGAGATCCGCAAGGGCGACATCGTGTTCAACGAGGGGGAGCCCGGCGACAGCCTCTACATCGTGCTGTCCGGCAAGCTGAAGCTGGGCCGGCGGGCGGCCGACGGGCGGCAGAACCTGATCGCCGTGATGGGGCCGTCGGACATGGTCGGCGAGCTGTCGCTGTTCGACCCGGGTCCGCGGACCGCCACCGTGACCGCGGTGGTGGACACCCGGCTGGCCCGGATGCGCAAGCAGGCGCTGCGTCCGTGGCTCACCAACCGTCCGGAGATCGCCGAGCAGCTGCTGCGGGTGGTCGCCCGGCGGCTGCGGCGCACCAACGACGAGAAGGCCGACCTGATCTTCACCGACGTGCCCGGCCGGGTGGCCAAGAACCTGCTGCAGCTGGCCGGTCGGTTCGGCACCCGGGACGGCGGAGTGCTGCGGGTGACCCACGACCTGACCCAGGAGGAGCTGGCCCAGCTGGTGGGCGCGTCCCGCGAGACGGTGAACAAGGCGCTGGCCGACTTCGCGTCCCGCGGCTGGCTCCGGTTGGACGGCAAGAGCGTGATCATCCTCGACCCGGAGCGACTGGCCCGGCGCGCCCGGGTCTAGCGCCGGCCAGAGCCAACGAGCGGGTTACGCCCTTTCCGGCAGTTTCCTGTGAAGTGTCGGATTTCTGCCAGAAGTGGGCCTACGTCGCTGATGCCCTCGTTGGGACCTTCGTAAACCGTCCCCTGGTTTGAGAAGGGTTCTGACGAACTATGAAGCCGTGGGTGAGGAACTCACTGAACATCGGCGCGCTCACTGCGGGCGCGCTGCTGGCCAGCGGCGCCGCTGCGCAGGCCAGCCCGACCATGACCACCACCGACAACCTCGGCGTGCTGAACGGCACCCAGGCGCTGCTGCCGATCCAGGCGCCGATCGACATTTGTGGCAACGCGGTCGCAGCGGCCGGGGCCGCGTACGCGGCGTGCGAGGGCGGTGCCGCCGCGGCGCTCGACTCGGAGTGGACCTTCGATCACTACCGCAGCGAGCAGGCGGCCGCCGGCACCACCCTGGTGAGCACCGGCAACACCGGGATCGGTAACGGCACCCAGGTGTACGCACCGATCCAGGTGCCGGTCGACGTGTGCGGCAACGCGATCGCGGTGCTCGGCACCGCCACCGGTAGCTGCACCGGCGGCGCCAGCGCGGACCAGGGCGGTGGCCAGCCCGACGAGCAGAAGCCCGGCGACTACGGGTACGAGCGCACCAAGCCGGGCAAGGACCAGACCGCCGACCAGCCGAAGGCCCAGACCGAGACCGAGGCCGAGGCCGGCCAGAACAAGGCCGAGGTGGTGGCGGACAGCAGCACCGCCGGCCCGACCCTGACCAGCTCCGGCAACGTGGGGCTGCTGAACGGCACCCAGGCCCTGATTCCGGTCCAGCTGCCGATCAACCTCTGCGGCAACGCGATCGCGGTTCTGGGCACCGCCCAGGCCGAGTGCGAGGGTGGCGCCACGGCGACCAACCGCCTCTGACCAGCCTCCACCGGGATCAACCCGCACCGTCCCCGCGGGTTGACAAGAAGGGGAGCCTGCGGGCGAGTCGCCCGCAGGCTCCCCTTCGTTGGGCCAGATGTCCTGGGGTTGGTCGTGTGGCGGGAGGTGGCGTGATGGGGGTCCTCGACACCGCCGTCGACCCCCGAGCACAGTCCTATCTCGACGCCCGTACGGCGATGTTGGCATCGCTGGCCGAGCTGGAGGCTGGGCTGGACGCGGCGCGGGAGGGAGGCGGCGAGCGGGCCGTCACCCGGCACCACGCCCGCGGCAAGCTGCTCGCCCGGGAGCGGGTGGAGCTGCTGGTCGACCGGGACTCCCCGCTGCTGGAGCTCAGCCCGGTGGCGGGGTGGGGGACCAGCGCACCGGTCGGCGCCGCGGTGGTGACCGCGCTCGGGATGGTGGCGGATCGGCCGTGCGTGATCGTCGCCAGCGACCCGACCGTCCGGGACGGGGCGGTCGGCGCCGGCACGCTGCGCAAGATCCAGCGGGCGCAGCAGATCGCGCACCAGAACCGGCTGCCGGTGATCGGCCTGCTCGAGGCCAGCGGCACCGAGCCGGCCGAGCGGTCGGAGGTGACCGGGGCGGCGGCCGAGCTACGGGCCGGGCTGGCCCGGCTGGCCGGGGCCGGGATCCCGAGCACGGCGGTGTTCTTCGGTGATGCGACCGAGCTGGGCGGCGCGGACCTGTCCGACGCGTTCGACTATCTGGTCGGGCTCCGTCCGGTCACCGGGCACGCGGTCAGTTCGAACGGCCGGCCGGACCGGCCGGCCGGCGCCGGTGGGCGTCCGGTCGACCACCTGGCCGAGGATGAGCGGGACGCGCTGCGGCTGACCCGGTGCTGCGTCCAGCGCTTCCCGACCGCCGCGGCGGCGTACCCGCCGACGGGCGCGGCGGCCGGCGCCGGCGACCCGGCCGGGTTGGTCGGCCCGGTCGGCCCGGATCGGCCGGTGGGCGCGCCCCGGCACGATCCCGAGGACCTGCTCGCCGTGCCGGTGACCGAACCGCGGGAGATCCTCGGCCGGGTGCTGGACGACTCCGCGCTGGACGAGGACCAGCCCGGGGCCGGCCCGGCCGTGTGCGCCGGCTGGGGCACGCTGCACGGGCACCGGGTGGCCGCGCTGGCCCACGCCGGCCCCACCGCCGGTGCCGTCGCCGGCCACACCGCCAGTGCCGCCGCCGGTACCGAGGAGACCGACAAGACGGTCCGGTTCGTCCGGCGGGCCGTGGCCGCCGGTACCCCGTTGCTGGTGCTGCGGCACGGCACCACCCTCGGCCCGGCGGCCGAGGCCGGGCTGGCCGGCGCACCGATCCCGACGCTGGTGGTACGGGTCGGCCCGTGGCGCGGGGTCTGTGCGGTGTCCGCGCAGGCCCGGTTCCGGTTCGCCTGGCCCGGCGCCAGCGTGACCCCGACCCCGACGCCGCCGGCCGGCGACGGCGCCGGCCCAGGCAGCTCCGGCCCGGACAGCGCCACCGAGTCGGCGCTGCGGCGCTCCGGCCGGCTGGCCGATGACGGCGTCATCGACCCCCGGGACACCCGTACCGTGCTGGGGTTCTGTCTGTCAGTCATCCAGCACCGCCGCTCATGATCAGGCGGGTGCTGGTCGCGAACCGCGGCGAGGCCGCCCGGCGGGTGTTCGCCACCTGCCGGCTGATCGGCATCGAGACGGTCGCCGTCTACTCCGACGCCGACGCCGGCGCTCCGCACGTCGCCGAGGCGGACTGGGCGTTCCACCTGCCCGGCCGGGCACCGACCGCCACCTACCTGCGCGGCGATCTGATCATCGCCGCCGCGCACCAGGCCGGGGCGGACGCGATCCACCCCGGGTGGGGCTTCCTGGCCACCGACCCGGACTTCGCCCGGGCAGTCTCCGACGGGGGGCTCACCTGGGTCGGGCCACCGGCGAAGACCCTCACCCTGCTCGGCGACAAGCGGGCGGTGGCGGCCCGGCTGGCCGGCTCCGGGATCACGGTGCTGACCCGGTTCGACGATCCGGCCGACGTGGACTCGTTCCCGGTGCTGGTCAAGCCGGCCCGGGGCGGCGGTGGCCGGGGAACCCACCTGGCCCGCGACCCGGACGAGCTGGCGGTGGCGGTCGCCTCCGCCCGCCGGGAGGCGGCGGCCAGCTACGGGGACGGGAGCGTCTACTGCGAGCAGTACGTGGCGCCGGCCCGGCACCTGGACGTACAGGTGATAGTGGACGCACACGGCAACAGCATCGTGTTCGGCGAGCGGGAGGGCTCGGTCCAGCGGCGCCACCAGCAACTGGTCACCGAGACCCCGTCCCCGGTGGTCGCCCCGGAGCTGCGCGAGGAGCTGACCCGGACCGCCGTCCAGGTCGCCACCGCGCTGGACTACGTCGGCGCCGCCACCGTCGAGCTGTTGCTGGCACCCGACGGCCGCTGGAACGTCCTGGAGCTCAGTCCCCGGCTGCCGGCCGAGCACGCGGTCACCGAGTGCGCCGCCGGGCTCGACCTGGTGCGGCTGCAGCTGCTGGTCGCCGAGGGCGGTCCGCTGCCGTTCACCGGGGCGCCGGCGGGGCGGGGGCACGCGATCGGGGTGCAGCTGCGGGCCGAGGACCCGGCGTACGCCTGGCGGCCCACCACCGGCGCCCTGCACCGGTTCGCGATCGGGCCGGCGGCCGGCCAGTTCAAGCCGCTGCCGGCACCCGGCCTGCGGCTGGACTCCGCGGTGGCCGACGGCTGCGAGGTGGGCACCCACTACGACTCCACGCTGGCCACGCTGGTCGCCTGGGCGCCGTCCCGGTACGAGGCGGCGCGGCTGCTCGCGGTGACTCTCGCCCGCGCCCGGTTGCACGGTGTGGTGACCAACCGGGACCTGCTGGTCCGGGTGCTGCGCAGCCCCACGTTCCTGGCCGGGGCGGTGGACACCGCGTTCCTGGACGACCATCCGGAGGTGTTCGCGCCGCTGCTGTCCTCAGTAGATGGTGTGCGCCTGTCCTGCCTGGCAGCCGCGCTCGCCGCGGCGGCCGCCCGGCGCGCTCACGCGCCGCTGCTGGGCAGCCTCGCCTCCGGCTGGCGCAACGTGCCCTCCGGGGCGCAGACCGCCGTGTACGCGGGGCCGATGGGAACTGTCGAGATAGGATATCGGCTGGGCCGGTCCGGTGAGCTGGAGAGCTGGTGGGCGCGGGCGGTGGACCCGGACGAGCTGGATCTGGCCGGGCTCGGGCAGCCGAGCAGCCTGCCAGACGACCACCCGCCGGTGGCGGTCGGGTCGGCCGACGCCGAGCAGGTGATCCTGGACGTCGCCGGGGTCCGGCTGGCGTTCTCCGTTCACCGGGTGGACTCGCTGTCGTATGTAGACAGTGTCGAGGGGTCGGTGGTGCTCACCGAGGTGCCCCGCTACCCGGTGCCGGTGCCGGTGCCGGTAGACGACTTCCCCGACTGAGCCCCCGGTACCTACGGGAGCGGGACCCGGGCCGAGCCGCGGACCGTGTCCCGGCGCGGCTCCCGGGCCAGCGGCAGCTCCGCCAGCAGGTCCCGCAGCCGGGTGGCGGTCGGGCGGGCCAGCGGATCGTTGGCCATCCCCATCCGCAGCAGGTCCACAAACGCCACCAGCACCCCCGGCAGGGCCGGGATCGGCTCGTCGAACAGGTCGAGCAACGCCACCACGCTCAGGTTCGGATCCTGCTGGAACCGGGGCGGCCGGCCGCACATCATCGCGTACAGGGTGGCGCTCAACCCGTACACGTCCACCGCGGCCGTCGGCGGCCCGTGCCGGAACGTCTCCGGCGGCGCGTACCCGGGGGTCAGCACCTCCAGCGTGATCGAGGTCTCCCGGGTCTCGGCCAGCACCGCCAGCCCGAAGTCCGCCAGCAACGGCTCGCCGAACCGGCTGATCAGCAGGTTCGCCGGCTTCACGTCCCGGTGCAGCACCCCGTGCTCGTGCGCGACCGCGAGCGCGTCGGCGATCTTCGCCCCGACCTCCCGGGTCTCGCCGGCGGTCAGCGGCGCGGCCCGCAACCGTTCCGCGTACGAGCCGTCGCACAACTCCATGATCATGTAGGGGTGCTGGTCCTCGGTGACCCCCACGTCGTGCAGGTCGACCACGTACGGATGCGCCGACATCTGGCCGGCAGCCCGCGCCTCCCGCAGGAACCGCCGCTGGTCCCGCTCACTCTCCAGGGTCCGGTTCTCGACCTTGACGGCGACCTCCCGACCGATCGAGTCCTGGGTGGCCCGGTAGATCGTGGCGTACCCCCCGCGCGCCAGCACCGACAGCCCGGACAGCCCTGGGATCGTCGGCACCAACGCCGGAGGAGACTCGGTCACGCTGTTCCCTCCACTCGGGCCACTTGACCGCTCGGCTCCGCTGACGCTCCGCCTCGCTGACGGCCCTCGCTCATGCTCTGACCGTAACGCAGCGGCCGCCTCCCGTGGTGAGCCCGCCCGCGCCCACGAGTGGGCGCGGGCTGGCCGGGGCTCAGCCGAGCTGGCGGCGGACCGCGTCGGTGGCGGGCCGCTCGCCGACCTGCTGGGTCGCGTACGCGAGCCGGACCGCCTCGTCGGCGGCCACCCGGGCCGGCGCCAGCTCGCCGGTGGCCGACAGCGCCCGGGCCAGCACCCGGGCGCTGACCACCCGGCTGCGGATGTCCTCGGCCGGCACCCCCTCGGCCCGGCGGGCCCAGGTCACCGCCTCATCCGCCCGACCGGCGGCCAGCAGCGCCGCCGCATAGGTGGCCACCGCCTGCCGGCGCGGAAACAGCACCGACGGCGCGTCGGCCGCCGCCGCGAGCGGCGCCAGCACCGCCAGCGCACCGGCGTGGTCCCCGCTGGCGATCCGGGCCGCGCCGAGCAGCGCCTGCGGGCCAACCCGGGCCGGCTCCAGCACCCCGTGCGGTTCACCGACCGCCAGCACCGCCTCCGCCTGGGCGGCCGCGGCCGCCGGGTCCCCGGCGTCCAGGGCCACCAGCCCCCGGATCGTCCGGGACAGCCCGATCAGCAGCGGGTGCCCGGTGCGCTCGCAGTAGCCGCCCGCGTCGTCGAGCAGGTCGGCCGCGTGGTTGGCCGCGCCGAGGCCGCGGGCGATCACCCCCCGGACCACCAGCGCCAGCCCGCGCCCCCAGTCGTCGTCGGCCGCCGCGAAGTCCCGGTAGGCCCGCCGCGCCACCCGGTCCGCCTCGGCCAGCTCCCCCAGCTCCGCGGCCGCGAACGCCGAGACGGCGCGCAGCGTACCGACCGCCCACGCCTCCCCGACCCGCTCCCCGAACGGGAGGAAGGTGTGCGCCAGCCGCTGCGCCTCCGCCAGCCGGCCGGCCAGCAGCCGGGTGAACGCGGTGGTGCCGCGCAGCCAGGCCCGCCCGAACTGGTCCCGCTGCTCGGCGAACAGCCGGGCGGCCCGGCCCAGCGCCTGGTCGGCACCGGCGAAGTCACCCCGGGAGGTGGTCACCCAGGCCAGATTGTGCAGCGACCAGGCCTGGCTGCGCCGGTCCCCCGCCCCAACCGCGATCTCGTACGCCTCGCTGAACCGGTCGGCCGCCAGCGCGAGCCGCCCGGCGAGGTAGTCGGTCATCCCCAGCCGGCGCAGCACATCCGCCCGCTCGGCGGTAAGCCCGGCCGCGGTGGCCAGGTCGAGCGCCTCCCGCCAGGCGGCCAGTGCCCGGCTGGACTCGCCCAGCGCCCGGTGCGCGCGGCCGGCGATCATCAGCGCCCGGGTCCGGCCGGGCACGTCGTCGCCGGCGTTCGCGTACACCTTCTCGGCCAGGTCCCGGGCCTCCGCGGAGCGGCCGTGCTGCAGCAGCGCCCGGGCGTGGACCAGCCGGTCGGCGGTGCTCAGGTCGGCCCCGGCCAGCCGGGTGGCCCGCTGCGCGAAGTCCACCGCCAGCGCCGGCTCGCCGGCGGCCACCGAGCGCCGAGCCGCCGCGGTCAACGCGGCCACCCCGAGCGGCACCACCAGCCGCGGGTTCGCGTCCGGCGCGAGCCCGACCAGCTCGGCCAGGGTGGCGGCGCGCTCCACATGCCGGGCCACGAACTCGTCCGCCTCCGGGCCGGACAGCCCGGCGTCGCCGTTGCCGGTCGGCTGGCCGCTGTCGCGGGCGGCCACGCCGGCGACGTCCGGGCCGACCGCGGCCGCACTACGCCGGCTGGCGGCCTGTTCTGCTACCGGCTCGGGCCACTTGACCGCCGGCTTCGCTGCGCTACGCCGGCTGGCGGCCCACCGGGCCAGGAACGCGTGCCGCTCGGCCAGGTCCGCCTTGCCGATGCCCGCGTACGCGGCCTCTCGCAGCAGCGGGGTGGCGAACGCATACCCTCCCCGGACCCGGCGCAGCATCCGCCGGTGCAGCAGCTCGTCGACCGCCCGGTCGAGCTCGACCGCCGCGACCGCGGCCGGCCGGCCGTCCCGGCCGGTGCGCCGCTCCGCGAGCGCCGCCAGCGCGCCGGAGGGCACCGTGTCCCCCACCACCGCGACGTCCCGCAGCACCGACCGGGCCGGCGGCGGCAGCGCGTCGATCCGGGCTGCGAGCACGGCGGCCAGGTCGCGCGACAGTAACCGGGCGCCGAGCGAACCCGGCGCCAGCCGCCACGCCCCGGCCCGCCCCGCACCGGGCCGGGAGCCGGGCGCCCCGCGGGCGGCCGGCTCCAGCTCCGGACGGCTGCTCGCCGGGCCGGAGCCGCCATGGGTCAGCGCCCCCCGCTCGATCAGCAACGTGACCAGCTCGGCCAGGTAGAACGGGTTGCCCTGGGCGGTGGCGAGCAGCCGGTCCTCGTCGGCCGGGGCCAGCCGCCCGCCGCCCAGGTAGGAGCCGAGCAGGCGGGCGGCGTCGGCGCCGCGCAGCGCCGGCAGGATGGTCACCTCGGCGTCCGGGATCGCGGTGAGCGCGCCGGAGGTGCGGACCAGCTCCGGGCGGCCGAGCAGCAGCACCAGCACCGGGCCGACCACCTTCGCCAGGGTCGCCCCGAGCGCCTCCAGGGTCTCGGTGGTGGCGTCGTGCAGGTCGTCGACGACCACCAGCAGCGGCGCCCGCTGGGCCAGCCCGGACAGCAGCCCGGCCACCGCCGCCGACAGGGCGCCGGTGTCCAGCCCCTCGCCAGCCGGCCAGACTCCGGTCAACGGGTCCGCCAGCTCGCCGTACCCCAGCATCGCCAGCAGCGCCTCGACGTGCAGCGGCGCGTCCAGCCGGGCGGCCAGCCGGCGCAGCCGCTGCTCGGCCACCGCCCGTCCGGCGGCGCGGTCGCCGGCCAGCCCGATCGCCGCCCGGACCAGATCCGCCAGCGGTGCCAGCCGGCGCCGCTCCCCGTACGCCGCGCACCGCACCGACAGCACCCGGGCCGGGGCCGCGTAGCCGGCCGCGTACCGGGCGGCCTCGGCGGCGAACCGGGTCTTGCCCACCCCGGCCTCGGCGGTCAGCACCAGCACCCGCGGCTCGCCCCGGTCGATCACCTCGGCCAGCCGGCTGGCCAGCCGGCCCAGGTCGGCCTCCCGGCCGACGAACGGCGCCTCGTCGCCCAGCGCGGTCCGGGCGCCCGGCGTGTCGTGCAGCCCGAGCAGCTCGTACGCCTCCACCGGCTCCCGCTTGCCGCGCAGCCGCAGCGGGCGCAGCTGCCGCCAGGACGCCAGGTGGCGGGTGGCGGAGGCGGTCCGGGCGCCGGCGTAGACGGCTCCGATCGCGGCCGAGTCGGCCAGCCGGGCGGCGGTGTTGACGGTGTCCCCGATCACCGTGTACTCGATGGCCGCCTGCACCCCGGCGACCACCACGCCGGTGTTCAGCCCGACCCGCAGCCCGAGCGGAGCGCCACCGCCGCGCTCGTCGTCCAGCACCCGGCGCACCGAGCGCTGCATCGCCAGCGCCGCCCGGACCGCCCGCTCGGCGTCGTCCTCGTGCGCCACCGGCGCCCCGAACACCGCCATGATCCCGTCGCCGGTGAGCTTGTCGACGTGCCCTCCGAACGTCTTGACCGCTCCGGCCAGCGCCGCCAGCACCCGGTCGACCACCGCGCCGACCCGCTCCGGGTCAAGGTCCTCCGACCAGGAGGTGAAGTCGGACAGATCGCCGAACAGGACCGTGACCACCCGGCGCTCGGTCGCCGGCAGCGCCGCGGCGTCCGGCAGCGCGCTGCCGCAGTGGTGGCAGAACCGGGCACCGAGCACGGCGACGGTTCCGCATATGGCGCAGGTCACGGCTCGTCCAACTGTGGGGGGCCGGCCGCGGATTCCCGGTGCTCGGCGCGTAGGTACGCGAGTTGTGCCCGGACCGACCATTCGGCGGCCGGCCACAACGCCCGGTCGACGTCGGCGTAGACCGCCCGGACCACCTCCGCCGGCGTCTCCGCACCGGCGGCCACCGCGGCCCGGACCTGCTCCAGCCGGGCCCGCCGGTGGGCAAGGTAGTAGGACGCCGCGGCCGCACAGTCGGCCAGCGCCGGGCCGTGGCCGGGCAGCACCGGCACTCCGACCAGGTCGGCCAGTCGTCGCAGGCTGGCCAGGTAGTCGCCGAGATCGCCGTCCGGCCAGGCGACCACCGTGGTGCCCCGGCCGAGGATGGTGTCGCCGGTCAGCACCGCCCGCTGACTGTCATGCTGGGCCCGGCCGCTATGACCGCCGGCTACGCTCCGCTTCGCCGGCTGGCGGCCGGCGGTCTCGACCAGCAGGCAGACCGAGTCGGCGGTGTGCCCGGGGGTCTCGACCATCGTGATCGCCAGCCCGGCGAGCGGCCCGGCGGCCAGCCCGTCCGCCCCGGCCAGCGGGGCACCGGTCAGCTCCCGGAACCGGTCCAGCCCGTCGACGTGATCCGGGTGGCCGTGGGTCACCAGCACCGCGGCCACCGGGCCGTGCGATGCCACCGCCCGCAGGTGCGACTCGTCGGCCGGGCCGGGGTCGACCACCACCGCCTGCTCGGCCCCGGGCGCCCGCAGCACCCAGGTGTTGGTGCCCTCCAGGGTCATCGGGCCCGGGTTCGGGGCGCGCACCAGCCGCGCCCACCCCGGCAGCTCGCCCGCCACCGCGGCCACCGGCTCGGTGACGTGGGCCAGCCCTTGCTTCCGCGTCGCGGCGGAGCCTCCCGGATCCGCGCGGTCCCCGGCTTCGCCCGCCATGCAGCGATGCTACGACGCGGGTGGGACATCCGCTGCGGAGTTACCGTCCGGTGGCACCCGGACGGGGTGGTTCGGGCGGTCGGGTCGGCTCAGACGACCTCGACGATCACCTCGACCTCGACCGGAGCGCCCAGCGGCAGCTCCGCCACGCCGACCGCGCTGCGGGCGTGCTGCCCGGCCTCCCCGAACACCTGCCCGAACAGCTCCGACGCTCCGTTGATCACGCCGGGCTGGCCGGTGAACCCGGGCGCCGATGCCACGAACCCGGTCACCTTCACCACCCGTACCACCGTGCCCAGGCCGAC
Source organism: Micromonosporaceae bacterium (assembly GCA_009377645.1). Lineage (GTDB taxonomy): Bacteria > Actinomycetota > Actinomycetes > Mycobacteriales > Micromonosporaceae > Natronosporangium. The sequence continues at coordinate 25,823 of WHTQ01000031.1, forward strand.
CAGGCTCTCGACCGCGGCCAGCGCGTTCAGGGCACACCGGGCGGCCAGCTCGCGCGCCTGCTCCGGGGAGACCTCGGCGCCGACCTTGCCGGTGGCCAGCAGCGCCCCGTCGGCCATCGGCAGCTGCCCGGAGACGTAGACATAGCTGCCGGACCGGACCGCCGGCACGTACGCGGCCACCGGCGGGGTGACCGCCGGAAGGGTCAGACCCAGCTCGGCCAGGCGGGCTCGGACATCGGCCATCGGCTCACTCACTCCTTGGGGCGCTTGAGGTACGCGACGAGCTGCTCCGGGTTCGGGCCGGGAACCACCGCGACCAGCTCCCAGCCATCCTCGCCCCAGCTGTCAAGGATCTGCTTGGTCGCGTGGATCAACAGCGGCACCGTCGCGTACTCCCACTTCTGCATGGGCCGGATCATAGCGATCCGGCGTGGACCGGGTGTGGTCCGGCTGGCGTCTTCCCGACTCCGGCCAGTCCGGAGCTGGCCAGTGGCCGGTTAACCTGGGCAGGTAGAGTCGGCACGCCCGGACCGAACCGACCCCTCCCCCCGGGAGTGCGCACGATGACCCAGCCACCGGACGGCTACCCGTCACCGGACCCGGGCCGGCAGCACCCACCGCCGGCCGACCCGTTCCTCGCGCCACCGGGCTGGGACCAGCCCACCCGGCAGGAGCCCCAGCCGTGGGCCGGCAGCCCGACCTCGCCCTACCAGCCGCCCGCCCGACCGCCGCAGTTCCCGCCATCGCAGTACCAGCCGCCGCAGTACCCGCCACCGCAGTACCCGCCGCCGTCGGGCGGCAGCCCCCCGTACGGGCCGCCACCGGGCCTGCCCCCGCACTCCCCCGGACCGCCCCGCCGGCGCCGCCGCGGCCTGCTGATCGGGGCGCTGGTGCTGGCCGGGGTGCTGGTGCTGGCCGCCGGTGGTGGCGTCGGCGCCTGGCTGCTGACCCGCGACCCGGACCGGAACGGGGCGGAGACTCCGAGCCGGGCGGTGCAGACCTTCCTGGAGGCGGTCTACCGCGACCTGGATGCCGCGGCCGCGGCCGCCGTGGTCTGCTCCGAGACCCGGGACCAGGGCTCGCTCGAGACGAAGATCAACGAACTGCGGACGTACGAGGAGACCACGCTCAACCCGACCTTCAGCTGGAGTGACCCGGCGATGGTCGAGGAGACCGAGGAGCTGGCGGTGCTCGCGGTCACCCTGACCATGACCACCGACGACGAGAAGACCGCCGAGCAGACGCTGCACGTGAGCGTGCTGGACAAAGATCCGAACGGCTGGTGGGTGTGCGACCTGGAGTCGGTGGACGGTGACGATCCGCCCACCGGTGCCGGGGAGCCCTCCGGGGACCCGTCCGGCAGCCCCGGCCCGAGCGAGCCGCCCGCGGACGACGACGGAGAGTAGCCTCGGCGGCGTGCAGACGACGAGCGGGCCGGTCCACCCCGGGTGGCCGGCCCGGTTGCATGTGGTGACCGGCAAGGGCGGCACCGGCAAGACCACGGTCGCGGCGGCGCTGGCGCTGGCGCTGGCCGCCGGCGGCCACCGGACCCTGCTGGTGGAGGTGGAGGGGCGGCAGGGAATCGCCCAGCTGTTCGGGACCGACCCGCTGCCGTACCAGGAGCGGCGGATCGCCGAGACCGGGGACGGTGGGCAGGTACTGGCGCTGGCGGTGGACCCGGAGCAGGCGCTGCTGGAGTATCTCGACCGGTTCTACAAGCTGGGCGCGGCCGGACGGGTGCTGCGCCGCCTTGGCGCGATCGACTTCGCCACCACGATCGCGCCCGGGATGCGGGACGTGCTGCTCACCGGCAAGATCAAGGAGGCCACCACCCGGACCGAGGCGGGCCGGCGGGTCTACCGGGCGGTGGTGCTCGACGCGCCGCCGGCCGGGCGGATCGGCCGGTTCCTCAACGTCACCGCGGAGACCGCCCGGCTGGCCAAGGTGGGGCCGATCAAGACCCAGAGCGAGGGGGTGGCGGCGCTGCTGCGCTCCCCGATGACCCAGGTGCACCTGGTCACCCTGCTGGAGGAGATGCCGGTCCAGGAGACCGTGGACACGCTGGCGGAGCTCGGGGAGCTGCGGCTGCCGATCGGCCGGATCATCGTCAACGCGGCCCAGCCTCCGCTGCTGGCCGCCGGGCCGACCAGGTCGGCGCTGCGGGCGGGGCTGGCGGCGGCCGGGCTGCCGGCCGGCCGGGAGGTAGTCGCCGGGCTGCACGCCGAGGCCCGGGAGCACCTGGCCCGGGAACAGCGCCAGGCGCGGCTGCGGGAGGAGCTCGCGGAGCTTGGCCACCCGATCGTGGAGCTGCCGTTGCTGGCCGGCGGCGCCGACCGGGCCGGGCTCGGGACGCTGGCCGCCGCCCTCGGCTAGCGCTCGGCTAGCGCGGTTACCCTCGGTGGTGTGCCTAGCCATCTAGCGCTCGACGCCGACGCGATCCTGGCCGATCCGGGGGTCCGGATCGTGGTGTGCTGCGGTGCCGGCGGGGTCGGCAAGACCACCACGGCCGCGGCCTGCGCGCTGCGGGCCGCCGAGGAGCACGGCCGCCGGACCGTCGTGCTCACCATCGACCCGGCCAGGCGGCTGGCGCAGTCGTTGGGCCTGACCGAGCTGGACAACCAGCCCCGGCTGGTGAAGACCGACGGCGACGGTGGCGGCGAGCTGCACGCCATGATGCTGGACATGAAGCGGACCTTCGACGAGGTGGTCGAGGCTCATACCGATCCGCAGCGCGCCCAGGAGATCTTCGCGAACCCGTTCTACCAGGCGATGAGCGCCACCTTCTCGGGCACCCAGGAGTACATGGCGATGGAGAAGCTGGGGCAGCTGAGGGCCACCGGCCATGCCGGCCTGGAATGGGACCTGATCGTGGTGGACACCCCGCCGTCGCGGTCGGCGCTGGACTTCCTGGACGCGCCGGCCCGGCTGGCCCGGTTCCTGGACGGCCGGATGCTGCGGCTGCTGCTGGCGCCGGCGCGGGCCGGCGGCCGGAGCATGTTCCAGTTCATGACCGCGTCGTTCGGGATGTTCTCCAAAGCGGTGCAGCGGGTGCTCGGGGCGCAGCTGCTGCGGGACCTGTCCGGCTTCGTGGAGGCGCTGGACTCGATGTTCGGCGGGTTCCGGCAGCGCGCCGAACGCACGTACCAGGTGCTGCAGGACGAGCAGACCGCGTTCCTGCTGGTGGCCGCCCCGGAGGCGGACGCGATCCGGGAGGCCCGCTACTTCGCCAAGCGGCTGGTGGAAGAGCGGATGCCGCTGAGCGGGCTAGTGCTCAACCGGGTGCACCACACTGCCGTACCGGACCTGCCGGCGGCCGACAGCCAGGCCGCCGCCGACCGGATCGCCGCCGCGCACCCGGAGGCCGCCGCCGCGCTGCGGGTGCACGCCACGCTGGTGCAGCAGGTGGTGCGGGAGCAGCGGATGTCCGCCAGGTTCACCCGGGCGTTCCCGGCGGTGCCGTACCTGGAGGTGCCGGCGCAGCCCACCGACGTACACGATCTGGATGGCCTGCGCGCGATCGGTGCCGCACTCCGCCCCGCTCCCGCGCCGGCTTAGCCAGCGCGGGGAGCGGGGCGGCGGTCGATCTCGAGGTCGGCCGGCCGGGCCACGGCTGAGGGGAGGAGCCGCCGGCGCGGCGACCCGCTACGCGGTCACAAGCTCCTGGTCTCGCAGGGCGCCCTCGAAGGCCTGGCGCCAGCTCACCACGTGTGGGTGCCGGCGCAGCAGCGCCCGCCGCTCGCGCTCGGTCATGCCACCCCACACGCCGAACTCGATCCGGTTGTCCAGCGCGTCCGCCAGACACTCGTGGCGCACCGGGCAGCCCCGGCACACTCGCTTGGCCACGTTCTGCTCCGCACCCTGGACGAACAGTGCGTCCGGATCGCCGTCCCGGCAGGCCGCCTGACTGGGCCAGTCCGTGATCATGTTCATCTGTATCGGTCCCCCCTTGTCACTCCCTCGTTCCCCCGGGCCGCCCCAACCAACCTCCCCGGATCTGGCCGGACGGCAGACGGCAAGTAGCCGTTCGCATATCATGCTCCGTATTCACCCGATAACGCAACGTGGTCACGCAAATTTGGTCGAAATACTGCGAACTGGTGCAACAGTCACCGATAATCAGGGAAGCCAGAGCCACGGCATGCTCCTACTCCCTGACTGGGGAACGTGCCTGACATAACGAATCCGCCAGCCCGCTGGAAACTGTCGCGGGTTGTGCCGTCGTGCCCGCCCCCGCGTAGTCTGGGCACGTGAGCTGGCTTCGCCCCCGGGACCACAACCTGTTCGTCAACCTCGGATCGCTGCTGCTGTGCGGCTTGGTCGCGGGCGTCGTCGTGGCGGCCGCCTTCTTCCCCGGCGTCGCCCTGTCCGGGCTGATGGCCAAGGAGAGCCTGGAACAGTTCGACAAGCTCCCGTCCGAGCTGATCGTCGACGACGGCCCGCAGATCAGCTACGTGCTCGCCGCCGACGGCGAGACCCGGCTGGCCGCCATGTACGACGAGAACCGGCGCAACGTCCCGCTGCACGACATCGCACCGGTCATGATCGATGCGATCATCTCGGCCGAGGACCGCAGCTTCTACGAGCACAACGGCGTCGACGTGCGCGGGATCGCCCGGGCGTTCGTGGCGAACACCGCCGCAGACGAGATCACCCAGGGCGCATCGACGATCACCCAGCAGTTCGTACGGCTCGCTCTCACCTACTTCTCCGACGACCTGCAGGACGTCGTGGACGCCACCGAGGACACCACCGGCCGGAAGTTGCGCGAGGCGCGGTACGCGATCGCGGTCGAGCAGCAGCTGACCAAGGACGAGATCCTGAACCGCTACCTCAACCTGGCCTACTTCGGGGAAGGCGCGTACGGGATCTTCGCCGCCAGCCAGGTCTACTATGGAAAGCGGCCGGCCGACCTGGAGCTGCACGAGGCGGCCTTCCTGGCCGGCATCGTCCGGTCCCCGTCGCAGTACAGCCCGGCCACCGACGAGGGCCGGCGGATCACCACCGATCGGCGGGACTGGGTGCTGGATCAGATGGTCGACACCCAGGTGATCACCCCGGCGCAGGCGGCCGAGGGGAAGGCGATCCCGCTGGAGGTGGAGCCGGAGCGGCTGCCGAACATGTGCGTCGGTGTCGCCACCAACCATTGGGGCTTCTTCTGCGACTTCTTCTACCGGTGGTGGCTGGAGCAGGAGGCGTTCGGCGCCACCCCGTGGGAGCGGGAGCAACGGCTGCGCGGCGGCGGCTTCCAGATCGTCACCACGCTCGACCTAGACGTGCAGGAGTCGATGAAGGACAACGTCGAGGAGACCCTGGCCACCGGCGACGAGCGGGCGCTGATGCTCAGCGCCGTCGAGCCGGGCACCGGGAAGGTCCGGGCGATGGCGGCCAACCGGCGGTTCGCGCTCGACGACCCGGACGACCCGGAGAACGGGCCGCACACCGATCCGGCCAGGCGGGCCGACGGGGTGCGCGGCACCTACCCGAACACCACCAACCCGCTGCTGAGCGGGGGCGGGGACATCGTCGGCTACCAGGGCGGCTCGACCTTCAAGCTGTTCACCGCGATCGCGGCCCTGGAGGAGGGGTTGCCGCTGAGCACCCGGATCAACGCCCCCACCCGGGTCACCACCCGGTTCCCGGTGAGCAGCGGGCCGTGCGCCCCCCGGTGGTGCCCGCAGAACGTGAACCCGTCCTACATGAACGGCGTCCGGGACATGTGGAGCGGCTTCGGCCGTTCCGTCAACACCTACTTCGCCCAGCTGGTCGAACGGGTCGGGCCGGAAAAGGCGGTGAACGTGGCGGAGCGGCTGGGCATCAAGTTCCGAGCCAGCGGGACCGCGGAGAACCCGCAGGATGCCCAGTTCGCGGAGGAACCGCTGTCCCGCAGCTGGGGTGCGTTCACCCTTGGCGTGTCCTCCACCACCCCGCTGGACCTGGCCAACGCGTACGCGACCGTCGCCGCTGAGGGTGTGTACTGCGAGCCGATCCCGGTCGAGGAGATCCGGACCCCGGGCGGCGACTCGCTCGGCGTCGCGTCGCCCCGCTGCAACCGGGTGCTGGACGAGCAGGTCGCCCTGGCCGCCGCCGACATGGCCCGCTGCCCGGTCGGGGGCGACTCACCCTTCAACCGGTGCCAGCCGAACGGCACCGCCGAAGTGGCTAGCGAGATCATCGGCAAGCCGATCATCGGCAAGTCCGGCACGAGCGAGGGAGAGCGCAGCGCGCTGCTGGTGGTCTCGAGCAAGCAGATCACCGTCGCCGGCATCCTCGCCGACCCGGACTGGGCCGAGACCACCCAGAGGATGAAGCACGACTTCGTCAACCCGGCGGTGATCGACACAGTCCGGGATGCCATGGAGGGGGTGGACGGCAGCGACTGGGCCCGCCCCACCGACCGGGACCTGATCCGGAGCGAGTCGGCCGGCATCCCGAACGTCGAGTGCCAGACCGTCGCCGAGGCCGAGCGGCGGCTGGAGGAGGCCGGGTTCGACGTACGGATCGACGACGACCCGGTGGACTCGGACTGCCCGGCCGGCCGGGTCGCCGACACCAGCCCGAGCGGTGACGGCTTCGAGGGCGACACGGTGACGATCCGGATCTCCAACGGTTCCGGCGACGACGGCGGTGGTGACGACGGCGGTGGTGACGATGACGATGACAGCGGGCCCGGGCGGCCGGGCGAGCCCACCATCGGCCCCGGCCCGCCGCCCGGCGACGAGGACTGACCCGGCGGCGGCGGCGGCTGACCCGGGCGCCATCCGGCCGGCCCGGTCAGGCGGACAGTTGCCGGCGTACCTCGGCGGCCACCCGGGCACCCTCGGCCCGCCCAGCCACCTCGGCCTGGACCGCCTTCATCGCGGGTCCCATCGCCGCCGGGCCGGCGAACCCGCCGGCCGTGATCGCGCCGGTCACCAGCTCGGCCAGCTCCCGGTCGGACAGCTGGGCCGGCAGGTAGCGGTCGATGACGGTCAGCTCGGCGAGCTCCCGGTCCGCCAGCTCGGCCCGGCCGGCGCCCGCGTACGCGTCCGCCGCCTCCCGGCGCTTCTTGGCCTCCTTGGTCAGCACCCCCAGCACCTCGTCGTCGGACAGCTCCCGGGCCGCCTTGCCGGACACCTCGGCGTGGCGCACCGCGGCCAGCGCCATCCGCAGGGTCCCGGTCACGGTCTCGTCCCGTGCCTTCATGGCCGACCGCAGATCGTCGGACAGCCGGGCCTTCAGGGTGCTCACAACCGCCCAACCTATCGGGTTGCCTAGGCTGTCAGCATGCGGAGTGGCTGGTGGATCAGTGGCGGGTTGGTCGCGGCCGGAGCGGCGACGTTCGGGTACGCGTCGGTGGTGGAGCGGAACTGGTTCACGTTACGGCGGTTCGAGGTGCCGGTGTTGGCGCCGGACGCCGAGCCGCTGCGGATCCTGCACCTGTCGGACCTGCACCTGACTCCCGGCCAGCGGCGCAAGCAGCAGTGGGTGGCGGCGCTGGCCGGCACCGACCCGGACCTGGTCGTGGTCACCGGCGACAACCTCGCCCACCCGGACGCGGTGCCGGCGGTGGCGGAGGCGTTCGCCCCGCTGCTGGAGCTGCCCGGCGGGTTCGTGTTCGGCTCGAACGACTACGCCGGACCGGTATGGCGCAGCCCGCTGAGCTACTTCGACCGGGGGCGGGCGTACGTGCAGGGCGAACCGCTCCCGTACGAGGACCTGCGGGCGCTGCTGGTCGGCGCCGGCTGGGTGGACCTGAACAACGCGCGTACCGTCCTGAAGGCCGGTGGGCGCAGCGTGGAGGCGGTCGGGGTGGACGACCCGCACGTGGAGCGGGACGACTACCCGGCGGTGGCCGGCGCCGTGTCGCCGACGGCCGACCTGCACCTCGGGTTGATCCACAGCCCGGAGCCGGCGGTGCTCGACGCGATGGCCGCCGACGGGTTCTCCCTGCTGCTGGCCGGCCACACGCACGGCGGGCAGGTCCGGGTTCCGGGGGTGGGGGCGCTGGTCACGAACTGTGGTCTGGACCGGCGGATGGCGCGTGGCCTGCACCGGTGGGGCGACACGGGTGCCTGGCTGCACGTCTCGGCCGGCCTCGGCACACACCCGACCGCCCCGATCCGGTTCGCCTGCCGGCCGGAGGCCTCGATCCTGACCCTGATCCCGCGCTGATCCCACCCGGCCGTCCGACCGGCGCGAGTCCCTGGGCCGGCCCGGTGGCACGGTGGGCTAGTATTGCCAGGCATACCTCGGGGTGTGGCGCAGCTTGGCAGCGCGCTTCGTTCGGGACGAAGAGGCCGTGGGTTCAAATCCCGCCACCCCGACCCAGGTCACGGGCCACTTTCCATCGATGAAGGTGGCCCTTCTCGCGACCGAGTGACTAACTGAGCGACTACGTTCACCGAGTCTCACCGAAGATCCGACCCATGACACTCTCCTCCAGCCGGGTCCCGTTGTCCGAGAGCAGCGACACAAAGCTGGGGTTGGCGGCGGGCTCCCACAAGCATGCATGAAAGGGCCGAGTCTATGTCGGACAAACACGAGCAACGAGCGAGGATCCCTCCACGTTGGTTCGTCCGCCTCGCCTGGTTTACCCACCGTGGCGTGTATCGCGTCACCGGTGGCCGGCTCGGGCTCTGGCGCCCGAAGGGCAGCCGCTGGGGAGCGCTGCGTCTGACCACTATCGGGCGGCACACCGGCCGGGACCGCAGTGTGATCATCGCCTACATGCGGGATGATACGAACCTCGTCGGGTTGGCAATGAACGGCTGGGCTGACGGAGAGCCGGCCTGGTGGCTCAACCTCCAGGCGCACCCGGAGGCGAGAGTCGACCTCGCCGGGGAGCCGCGGCTGGTGCGGGCTCGCCCGGCCACCGGAGCCGAGCGGTCTCGCCTGTGGGCCCGGTGGCGGGAGCTGGACACGAAGCTGGACGCCTACGCGGCTCTCCGCTCGCGCGAGACCGCGGTAGTGGTTCTGGAGCCCCGGGCGGAGCGGTAACCGGGAGGCACCGGGACGATCCGGACCGCAGCAGTGGCGAGCGGCCGGCCGGCGGCTGGTCATGGCCACCGTCGGGGCCGCCGCTCACGGCGGACGGTGGGCGTCTGAGTGACGAACTGCGTGACAACGGAGCCGCACGCTCGACGACGCGGACCAGCGTTGGTCGCTGGTCCTCTGATCGAGCTCGGCAGCGACGTACAACTCGCACCGCATCCACTACGACGCCGAATACGCCCGCCGGGAGGAGGGCCACGATGGGCTCGTGGTCCACGGCCCGCTGCAGGCCATTCGGATCGCCGACGGGATCCTCGGCTGGTTCGGCGGCACCGCGCGGCTCACCTCACTGCGCTACCGGCACCTCCGCCCGGCGTACGCCGGCTCTCCGTTCGAGCTGCGCGGGGAGGTCGAGCGGATCGAGGTCTCGACCGTCCACTGCCGAGCCTGGCTTCAGGACGGTAAGGGCGAGATGACGACCCGTGTATTGGGCGGTCGTGACGCTGCCGGCCTCCTCGCCAACCTGACCCACGCGGTCGCGCGGCAGCGGATGGGCTTCCCCTCGTATCAGAACACGAACGGGCTGCTGCGCTAGTGGTGTGTCTCAGGAATGGCTTGCCGGTGCCGCCCGAACCAAAGGTGGGTTGTTCGCGACCACATCGCTGTGGACGTGGGCTACATCCACAGAGACGTGGACCGCGTACGAGACCCCTCGCCCCTCGCCAATATATTCAAGAGACGGCACACTAGTCCCTGCTTAAGCGCGCTGGGCCGCGCAACGTCGCGCTGACCGCCGAGATCGCCGACGGGTGGCTGGCGGGGGCGGCGGCCGGCTGATCATCATAGGTTGGACACCAACGAACGGAGGCGGAGGCCCGGATGGCGCGCTACTTCGAGGACTTCACGGTCGGCGACGTCTACCAGCACCCGCTGGGACGGACCATCAGCGAGGCCGACAACACCTGGTTCAGCCTGCTGACCATGAACACCAACCAGTACCACTTCAACGCCCACTACGCGCAGGGTTCCCCGCTGACCGGCGGGCGGATGCTGGTCAACTCCGCGCTGACCGTGGCGGTGGTGCTCGGGCTGAGCGTGGTCGACATCAGCCAGACCGCGGTGGCCAACCTGGGATGGAAGGAGATCCAGCTGCTCCACCCGGTCTACGCCGGCGACACCCTGTACGCCGAGTCGCTGGTGCGGCACACCCGCGAGTCCCGGTCCCGGCCGTACGCCGGCATCGTCACCTGCCTCACCCGCGGCATCACCCACCGGGGCGACGAGGTGTGCCGGTGGGAGCGGACGGTCATGGTCTACAAGCGGGACGCCCCGCACGACAAGGGGCACTTCCCCACCGCCACCACCGGGCCGCTGCGCCCGCCGCCGCAATGAGGGAGGCTGCTGGTATGCGACCGCTGGCCGACCTCCGGATCGTGGCGATCGAGCAGTATGGGGCCGGGCCGTTCGGCAGCCTGCAGCTGGCCGACCTGGGCGCCGAGGTCATCAAGATCGAGGACCCGCGGGTGGGCGGCGACGTCGGCCGCACCGTGCCGCCGTACGCCGCGGACGGGGACTCGCTGTTCTTCGAGACCTTCAACCGCAACAAGCGCAGCCTCAGCCTGGACCTCTCCACCGGCGCCGGCCGGCGGGTGCTGGAGGACCTGGTCCGGGTCAGCGACGCGGTCTACTCGAACCTGCGCGGGGACGTCCCGGAGAAGATCCGGATCCGGTACGCCGACCTGGCCCACCTCAACCCGCGGATCGTCTGCTGCTCGCTGACCGGCTTCGGGATGACCGGGCCGCGGCAGGACGAGCCGGGCTACGACTACATCCTGCAGGGGCTGGCCGGCTGGATGGACCTCACCGGCGAGCCCGGCGGGCCACCGGCCAAGACCGGCCTGTCGCTGGTCGACTACTGCGGCGGGCTAGTGGCGGCGATCGCGCTGCTCGCGGCGGTGCACGCGGCCCGGCGGGACGGGGCCGGGACCGACTGCGACCTGAGCCTGTTCGACACCGCCCTGAGCCTGCTCACCTACCCGGCGACCTGGCATCTCAACACCGGCTACCGGCCGGCCCGGACCCGCCACTCGGCGCACCCGTCACTGGTGCCGTTCCAGGCGTTCCCGGCCGCCGACGGGTGGCTGGTGGTCGGGTGCGCGAAGGAGAAGTTCTGGCAGCGGCTCACCGCGGTGATCGGCCGGCCCGAGCTGGCCGCCGACCCCCGGTTCGCCAGCTTCCCCGACCGACAGCAGCACGCCGGCCAGCTGCTACCGATCCTGGAGAACATCTTCGCCACCCGTACCGTCGCCGCGTGGCTGGCCGAGCTGCACGCCGCGCAGGTGCCGTGCGGGCCGGTCAACGACGTCCCGCAGGCGCTGGCCGACCCGCAGGTGGCCGCCCGCGGGCTGGTGGTGACCACCCCGCACCCCCGGTACGGCGAGGTCCGGCAGGTCGCCTCCGCGGCCCGGGTGGGCGAGCCACCCGCGAACCACCGGCGCGCTCCCCGCCGCAACGAGGACCAGCCGTACGTGGTGCGCGACCTGCTCCGCTACGACGACGCCACGGTGGCGGACCTGCGTGCAGCCGGCGCGTTCGGCGACTCGTGAAGGATGATGCGGGCATGGACTTCGAGCTGACCGACGAGCAGCGGGCGTTCCGGGCGGTGCTGCGCGAGTTCGTCGACACCGACATCCGGCCGGTCGCCCGGGAGTGGGAGGCCACCGACCGCTACCCGACCGAGATCGTGGCCCGGCTGCGAGAGCTTGGCCTGTTCGGGATGACCGTGCCGCCGGCGTACGGCGGGCTGGGCCTGGACCTGGTCTCGTTCGCGCTGGTCTTCGAGGAGATCTCGCGCGGCTGGATGGGCATCGCCGGGATCCTCGGCAGCCATTCCCTGTCCTGCTGGATGATCGCCCGGCACGGCACGCCCGAGCAACAGCAGCGCTACCTGCCCGAGCTGGCCACCGGGCAGCGCCGCACCGGGATCGCGCTCACCGAGCCGGACGCCGGCACCGACCTGCAGGGCATCAAGACCACCGCCCGCCGCGACGGCGAGCACTACCTGGTCAACGGCGGCAAGACCTGGATCACCAACGCCCGGCACGCCGACCCGCTGCCGGTGCTGGTCAAGACCGACCCGGCCGCCGAGCCGGCGCACCGCGGAATGTCGGTGCTGCTGGTCGACCAGGGCACCCCCGGCTTCACGGTGCTGCGGGACCTGCCCAAGCTCGGCTACAAGGGCCCCGAGTCCTGCGAGGTGCTGCTGGACGAGTGCCGGGTGCCGGTCGGGAACCTGCTCGGCGGGGTCGAGGGCCGGGGCATGCAGCAGGTGCTTTCCGCGCTGGAGACCGGCCGGATCAACGTGGCCGCGCGGGCGGTCGGGGTTGCCCAGGCCGCCTACGACGAGGCGCTGCGGTACGCCCGGCAGCGGCACGCGTTCGGCAAGCCGATCGCGCAGTTCCAGGCGATCCAGCTCAAGCTGGCCGACATGGCCACCAAGGTGCAGGCGGCGCGGCTGCTGGTCTACTGGGCCGCCAGCCGGGCCGACGCCGGGCGCCGGGTCGACACGGAGGCGGGCATGGCCAAGCTGTTCGCCTCCGAGGCGGCCCAGGAGTGCGCCCTCCTCGCCATGCACGTCCACGGTGGATACGGCTACTCCCGGGAGTTTGTCGTGGAACGGCTCTACCGGGACGCACCGCTGATGAGCATCGGCGAAGGCACCAACGACATCCAGCGGCTGGTGATCGCCCGCCGGCTGCTGTCCGAGCAGTCCCAGATCGGGTGAACTCGGGCTGCTAGCGGTCCGGCGGGGTGAACCAGGTGGTCCGCTGCCGGCCGGCGGCCCGGCCCCTGGCCGCCACCACCAGCGCCTGCTTGCGGGACGCCTCGTCGATCATCTCGTCGCCGAGCATGACCGCGCCGCGCATCGCCCCGGCTTCCGAGGTGGCGTGCTGGTACGCGTCGAGGATCAGCTCGGCCTGGTCGTAGTCCTCTTGGGACGGTGTGAAGACCTGGTTGGCCGCTTCGATCTGGTCCGGGTGCAGCACCCATTTGCCGTCGAACCCCAGCGCCGCCGACCGGGCGGCGGCCTGGCGGAACCCGTCCAGGTCACGGATCTGCAGGTACGGCCCGTCGATCGCCTGCCGGTCGTGCGACCGGGCCGCCACCAGAATCCGCATCAGTGGATAGTGGAACGGGTCGCCCGGATAGTGCGGGTGCAGCGCGCCCGCAGCCAGCGACGACATCCGCACCGAGGCCATGAAGTCGACCGGGCCGAACACGATCGTCTCCAGCCGGGGCGAGGCGGCCGCGATCTGGTCCACGTTGACCAGGCCGGCGGCGGTCTCGATCTGCGCCTCGATGCCGATTCCGCCGGCCGGCAGCCCGAGCGCCTGTTCGAGCTGGGTCAGGGTCAGGTCCAGCCACCGCACCTGGGCGGCGTCCTGGACCTTCGGCAGCATCAGGCAGTCCAGCGACCCGCCGGCGCCCTCCACCACCTCGATCACGTCCCGGTACGCCCACGGCGTGGTCACGTCGTTGACCCGCACCACCCGGGTCTTGTCCCCCCAATCCCCGGTGGAGAGGGCGGCCACCACGTTCCGGCGGGCCTGCGGCTTGGCCAGCGGCGCCACCGCGTCCTCCAGGTCCAGGAACACCTGGTCGACCGGCAGCCCCTGCGCCTTGTCGAGCATCTTCTCGCTGGAACCGGGAACCGCCAGGCAGGACCGTCGAGACCGGGCCACCATCGCCATCCGCTCCTCACTCACGCCGGGCCGGTCGGTCAGGTCCGGGGCAGAGCGAGCAGCCGGCGAGCGAGGATCTCCCGCCGGATCTCGTCGGTGCCGCCGGCGATGCTGCCCGCCTTCGACCACAGGAACTGGTGCTGCCACTCGGACCGGTGCGGGTAGCAGTCCAGCGCCAGCTCGGAGAGCCGGCGGGTGAGCCGGATCCACAGTAGCTTCGCCCGGGGGTTCCGGGCGGGTCGGACCGGCAGGCTCCGGCGGGGACGGCTCGGCACTCTGCGAGGATAACATCGGACACCAGCTCGTCGGACCCCGATCCTGCTCCGCTGGGCGTTCCTGGCCAGCCCGTGAAGCATGCTGAGGGCTCGACAGGGGTTGAAGGACGATGCTCGACATTAGATCGTGAAGGGTCGAGCGAGCAGGCGCGGGAGCTGCCGGGCGGCCGGCCTCGCGGAGCCGCCGGACCCTGGGGCCACCGCCCACCTGCGAGGTGCCCACAGCGGATGGCATCGAGACCCCGCCCGGAGTCGAACCGGATGAACCCGCTTTGCAGGCGGGCCGCCCCACCGGGAACGCTGCGGGGTCGTGGCGTCCCTGGACGGATTCGAACCGGCGGCCTCGGCCTTCGGAGGGCCGCGCGCTTCCGCTGCGCCACAGGGACGTGGTGGGTGTGAGAGGAATCGAACCTCCACGCTTTCGCTACGGCTTTACAGGCCGCTGGGCGCACCACCTGCCCAACACACCCTGGGGTGACTGACGGGTGCCGACCCCGCTGCCTCCCGGGTCACAGCCGGGTGCTCTGCCGTTGAGCTACAGCCACCATGAGTACCCGCGCCAGGGCTCGAACCTGGGGCCTTCCGGGTGTGGACCGGACGCTCTACCACTGAGCTACACGGGCAAGATCACAGCGTGCGCCGGGTGGGGATCGAACCCGACCGCAGCCTGCGTATAAGGCAGGTCCCACCAACCAGGTGGGCTCCGGCGCGCTGGCGGAGGGAGCGGGATTCGAACCCGCGACCCACCTCTCGGCGAGCGCGCCGTTTCCAGCGGCGCTTCCGTAACCGCCGGCCCCTCCATGGCTCCCCCGGCTGGACTCGAACCAACATCGACCGGTTAACAGCCGGCTGTCCTACCGTTGAACGACGGGGGATCGGTAGCGCCGACGGGGGTCGAACCCGCACCTTCCGGATTGAAAGTCCGGGGACCTGGCCAGTTAGTCTACGGCGCCGTGGTGCCCCCGAGACGGTCTCGAACCGCCGCCTCCGTCGCGTCAGGACGGTGCTCTCCCGCTGAGCTATCAGGGCTTGGTGGCGGGGACGGGAATCGAACCCGCGTAGGCCGGATTATGAGCCCGGTGTGCAACCAACATGCACCACCCCGCAGTACGCCGCCGAGGGATCGAACCCCGGACACTCCGCTTAAAAGGCGGCAGCTCTACCACTGAGCTAGCGGCGCGTGGTCTCCCGCCCCCCGACTCGAACGGGGACACCCGCCTTAGGAGGGCGGCGCTCTGTCCATTGAGCTAGCGGGAGCTGGTCCCCCGGGCCGGACTCGAACCGGCACCCGTCCGCTTAGAAGGCGGCCGCTCGTTCCGATCGAGCTGCCGGGGGGAACGTACGCCGTGTTGGAATCGAACCAACGTCACCGGTTTAAGAGACCGGAGCTAATCCCCTCAGCTAACGGCGCATGCGGCTCAGCGAGCGTAAGGGCCTTGCACCAACCCTGTGGCCTCGCAGTCCTTCGGTGGTGGTCGTTCGCGCAGACGACCTCACACTTCTCGATCTCCTCTGCGATCCGACGCCACGCTAGCCCAGCACTGACCATCGCGTGGATCTCCATCACCTTGTCCCTCTGGTGGTCGAACTGCAGGACCACGATGTCGCGCTCACCACAGTCGACACATGGATGAGCACGCAGGTACCCAGCGAGACGGGCCTTGACGAACCGGACGGCCTCCCTGCGTCGAGCGGCACGCCCGGGGTTGTGACGGTGCTTCGTTCGTAGGTAGTACGCCGCGTTGTACTTCCTCTTGCACGCCCGGCACGTGGTCTGGAGACCATCCGACTTTGCCCGGTTAGTCGCGTACTCTGCCACCGGCTTCACTCGCCCGCACATGGAGCACTTCTTCAGCACGCGTGAATCTTAAGGGTCGGGTACGACAAAGAGTCCCTATGGAGCCGACGCCTACTGGCGATGTGGTGGCGGCCACCCCGTCCTCCGGCAGTCCCTACTTCTGGCGCGCGCCCCTCACCGGTTGCCACACGGCTACTCACGCAGCCCCGCGGAGGAGGAGAGGGTCGAACTCCCACGGGTGTTACCCCCAACGGTTTTCGAGACCGCGGCCGGCGCCATCTGTCGGCTGGCTCCTCCATGAGTCTGGTCGGCGGGATTTGAACCCGCGTCCGCCCGGCCCCGAACCGGGTGCTCCACCAAGTTGAGCTACGACCAGGTGCGGTCCCTCTCCCAGTGCGTCCCGAGCGCACTCCCCGCCATGTGCACGGGTTCACCGGGACCTGCCCCACGGGCTGCGCCTTCACCTGGTCGAAGCGGAGGAACCTGCGTCGGGATGGACGGACTCGAACCGCCGGCCTCCGGTCCCCCGAACCGGTGCCCTACCAAGCTGGGCCACATCCCGATGAGCACCCGCGCAGGGAGTCGAACCCCGATCCCCGGTTCCGTAGACCGGTGCCTTGTCCGTTGGACCACGCGGGCATGGTGGGCGACCACGGAGTTGAACCGCGCCATACCGACGTATCAGATCGGCCTCGTCACCGGCTGAGTCGTCGCCCCTTGGCGGAGAGAGCGAGATTCGAACTCGCGCCGGACTCTGCCGGTCTGCCTTAGCAGGGCAGCGCCATAGACCACTCGGCCACCTCTCCACGTGCGCCCCGTATCGGGTTCGAACCGGCGGTCTCCGGCTTGACCGGCCGGCGCTCTCACCAGCTGAGCTAACGGAGCATGCGTGCGCCCGGAGGGAGTCGAACCCCCACGCCCGAAGGCACCGGCTTCTAAGACCGGCGTGTCTACCTAAGTTCCACCACGAGCGCATGAGTGGAGCCTCCCGGGCTCGAACCGGGCGCCTCCTGCTTGCAAGGCAGGTGCTCTACCTGATGAGCTAAGACCCCTTGGAGCCGGTGACGCGGATCGAACGCGCTCCCTCCTGCGTACGAAGCAGGCGCACTACCTTCAGTGCTTCACCGGCAGGGAGCCGGCGGCGAGAGTCGAACTCGCAGCGGCCCGCTTACAAGACGGGCGCACCACCGTGGCTCGCCGGCATGGTGCCCTCGGCGCGACTCGAACGCGCACTGTCGGCCGCCTCATGGCCGTGCCTCCTGCCAGATTGGGCTACGAGGGCAAGCTCCCGGACCAGGACTCGAACCTAGATCGGCTGGGCCAGAACCAGCTGTCCTTCCGTTAGACGACCCGGGAATGAGGCCGGCGAGACCACGCCCGCCGGCCGGATCAGCGCGAGGCGAGCGACGCCCACGACGGAGCTGTCGGCTTGACCCGCAACACCATGCCCGCCTCGGCGGGGGTGCGGTCGCCCTTGCGCTGGTTGCACGGCCCACACGCGGCGACCGTGTTCTTCCACGTGTTCCGGCCGCCCCGCGAGCGGGGCAGGATGTGATCAACGGTGGTGGCCCGGTCGGTGCAGTAGCCACACCGGCCGCCGTCCCGAGTGACTACACCCGGCCGGGACCACGCCGGGCCGGCGGTGTACCGCCACTTCGTCACCACGTACTGGACGAGCCGGAGCACCTTCGGCATCGGCCAGACGCCGACGATCCGGTCCGGTTCCGCCTCGTGGACCACCGCCACCTGGCGGACGAGCATCCGGATCGCGTGGCGGAAGGACACCCGGTGCAGCGGGCCAAGGTCGGCGTTGAGAACGAGCACGGCGTCCACCGGGTTCACCTCCGATCGTGGTGGGCGCTGGAGCGGCTACGGGGAGTCGAACCCGGTCTGCTGCATGGCAAGCAGCCGCACTACCGTTGTGCTACAACCGCATGAGAGCCATCGGGGAGAGTCGAACTCCCGTCGCGCCCGTACCAGGGGCGTGCTCTACCGCTGAGCTACGACGGCCGGGACGTACCGCGGGCGGGAGTTGAACCCGCAGACCCCGGGTTTGAGCCGGGTACCTCTACCGGTTGGGTCACCGCGGCGCGAGCTGGGGGCGAAGGACTCGAACCTCCACGACCTGGGTCAAAAGCCAAGCAGCCTGCCGTTAGCTGAGCCCCCACTGGAGCGATCGGCGGGAGTCGAACCCGCTACGTCTGTTTGGAGCGGATACGGAGAATCGAACCCCGCTCTTCTGGGTGGAAGCCAGACGCTCTTGCCGCTGAGCTACATCCGCACACGGCTACACCTGATACCGGGCATACTTAGGGCCAAGTCGTATCAGGCTTCGGTTCACGAAGTCTGCGGTCGGGATGAGGTATCGGTCGCCGTTGGCGCAGGCAACGAACAACATCTCGGCGGCGGCGTGGTCGAAGTGCCTGATCCGAAACTGTGTCTTGTTGCCGCCGAGAGTGCGCAGTCCGACCTCGTACGCGCCATCTTTGAACTGTGTGGTAGACCGGACGGCGACTCGTTGCAGCCCGCGCTCCCCATCGTCGACAACCAGGTCGTACGGCTGGCTGTCAGTAAGGGGTAGGCAGACCGTATAGCCGGCGCAGGCAAACCATCCGATCGCAATCCCCATGCCGGCATCCCCCTGCTTTCGCGGGTTGACGTGCCTAGCGAAGACCGGAACTCTCAAGGCGCTCTCCACATCGGCTAGTTTACCTGACTGTGAGTCAGGGGCCCTGGCTACGCGCTCGGGAAGACAGAAGTGTCACCACCAACACCTCGATCGCGTGAGTAGGCCGTACGGGGCTCGAACCCGTAGTCCTCCTGGCTGAGAACCAGGTGAGCTGCCAGCTTGCTCCAACGGCCCTGGAGTGCCCTCCCCCCGGCTCGAACGGGGACGCCGCGGGCTTCAACCGCGTGCTCTACCTCTTGAGCTAAGAGGGCATGGAGTGGACCTGGCCGGGTTCGAACCGGCGGCCTTCTGTCTGCCGAACAGACGCGCTACCTGCTGCGCCACAGGCCCATTGTCGGGCACCCCCGAGTCGAACGGGGTGTCTCCTGCTCCCAAAGCAGACGGGTTGCCGTCTCCCTCGTGCCCGATCGCCCGGCGCATGGTCAACGCCGGGCTCATGCCATCCGCTGTGGAGGTATCAACTGCCGATCCCGCCGGCCGTGGCCGGGAGAAGCAGGGGCGACAGGATTCGAACCTGCGGCGCGCGGGTTTGGAGGCCGCTGCTCTGACCGTGCTGAGCTACACCCCTATGTCCAGTTGTCGATGTCTTGGTACGAGAAACGCCGCCCGGTCCCGGTCTCGGGTGGGCGGCGTCTGCGCGTCGTCTTGGCTGCGCTACCAGCGCCACCGCCCCTGCTTGTTCAGCTGCTCATCGATCGCTCGCCGGTAGGAAATCCCGGGCGTCGGGCATGACCTACCGCCGCGCGGCATGGGCCGCTGCGGTTCGGATGAGGCGTGCCACAACATCGCTTCTGGTCTCCCTTGGATCGGATGTACTACTCCCACGATACCCGCAACGGTGGACCGGTCAACGTTATTTCCGGGTGGCGTCCGCTCCGGTCGTGGCGAGATAGACCGTGTTGGCCGAGGAGCCACCCTGGATCGGGTTGGGGAACCGGACCGTCTCCGCCTCGGCCTCCGCGAAGACGCTCGCCAGGGTGGCGAGGAAGGCCTCCTCCGGCGGGTCGTTGGACCAGAGCGCGAACACCCCACCCGGGTGCAGCGCAGCCGCCAGGCTGCGCAGGCCGGCCGGCCGGTAGAACCCGGCGTGGTCCGGGTGCAACAGGTGCTGCGGCGAGTGGTCGATGTCCACGACCACCGCGTGGAACCGGCGGCCGGCCTCGGCCGGGTCGAACCCGGGCCCGGTGGCGACCATCCGGAAGAAGTCTCCCTGGACCACCCGGCACCGGGGGTCGGCCCCGGGGGTCACCGGGGCCGGGATCAGGCCCTGGTCGTGCCACTCGATCACCTCACCGAGCGCCTCCACCACCAGCAGCGACCGGACCCGCGGGTCGGCCAGCGCCGCCTGCGCGGTGTAGCCGAGGCCCAGCCCGGCCACCACCACATCGAGCGGGCCGGCGTCTCCGGGCACCTTCGCCAGGGCCAGCCGAGCCATCTCTTCCTCGGCCACCGTGAACTGGCTCGACATCAGGAAGTCGTCGTCAAGCTTGATCTCATAGACGTCCTTGCCGAACAGCGGGTCCCACCGGCGCCGCAGGCTGAGCTCGCCCAGCGGGGTGGACCGCCAGTCGAGCTCCTCGAACCGTGCGCTCACCCGCCGGCCCCCGTCTGCACACCGGCATGGTACGCGACATTCGCTCGCTGAACCGTTGCGGTCCGGCCCGCCGTACCTCAGCCCGATTGCAAAGTTAGTTGATCTTCGGCCTGTCGTCGCTGGACTGTCCTAGGTGTCCCTGACCGGGTGCTGAGGGTGGCCTCCTGCCTGGAAGGATGCGAGTTACCACACAACGCATCCGAGGTCAGGAGGCCACCG
>WHTQ01000029.1 GCA_009377645.1 Micromonosporaceae bacterium
CAGCAGCAGCAGGTTGCCCGGGTGCGGGTCGGCCAGGAACACCCCGTCCAGCATGATCTGGGTCAGCAGGGTGTGCAGCAGCGTCCGCGCCAGCTCGGTGCGGTCCAGGCCGTGCTCGTCGATGATCGGCGCCGCCTGGTCGAGCCGCAGCCCGTCCAGGAAGTCCATCACCAGGACCCGGCTGGTGCACAGGTGCGGGTACGTGCCGGCCATGGTGACCTGGTCGTAGCTGCGGGCCGCGGCGACGACGGCCATGTTGCGGGCCTCCACCGTGAAGTCGAGCTCCTCCCGCAGCGCCTCCGCGAACCCGTCGGCCAGCTCGCGAATCCCGATCGCCCGGGCCCAGCCGGCGCGCCGGTGCAGCATCCGCGCCATCCGCAGCGTGATGTCGAGGTCGCCCTCGACGACCGGCCGGATCCCCGGCCGCTGCAGCTTGACGACGACCTGCTCGCCGGTGCGCAGCCGGGCCCGGTGGACCTGGCCGATCGAGGCGGCGGCCAGTGGTTCCGGGTCGAACCAGGCGAACACCTCGCCGACCGGCGCGCCGAGCTCGTCCCGGAGCAGCGGCTCGATCTCGGCCCACTCCACCGGCGGCACCTGGGTCTGCAGCCGGGTGAGCTCGTCGATGAACTCGGGCGGCAGGAGATCGTACCGGGTGGACAGGATCTGGCCGAACTTGACGAACGCGACGCCCCCCTCCTCCAGCGCCAGCCGCAGCCGCCGGGCCAGCTCGCCGCGGGCCCGGTTGGTGGCGCCGCGCCGCCCGAAGAAGTAGGCGCCCAGGCCGTGCCGGACCGCGATCCGGCTGAGCTGGGCGTACCGCCGGGTCCGGGCGCGCCAGTGCCGGTACGCGCGATACCACTGCACGGGGCGTGGCCGCACCCCGATCGAGGCGACCACCTCACCGGCCGCCAGCAGGCCCATCGCCGCGAGCACCCCGACCCCGATCCACAGGACGACGAACGGGCCCCCCTGGCCCTGCACCCGCTGGCTGACCGCGAACACGGCCGCCGCCACCCCGACCACCCCGGCCAGGATCAGCCGCAGCGGGCCGGTGCGCAGCTCCAGCATCCGTCGGGCGACGATCGCCATCACGAAGATCCAGAAGATGACGAAGCCGACCGCGGCTAGCGCCTCGAGCGGGCTCACCGGCGGGGCCACCAACCGATCGGCGCGGGCTGGAACAGGATCATCCCGCAGAGGATAACCGCCAGCGGCAGGAGCGGCTTCGTGAAGACCCAGTAGTGTCGCACCAGTCCCCAGTGGCTGGCTCAGCTGAGCTGGTCGGGGGCGGCCGGCCGGCCGAAGTGGAAGCCCTGACCGACGTGGCAGCCCAGCACCCGCAGCAGCTTCGCCTGCCGGGCGGTCTCCACCCCTTCGGCGGTGACGGTGAGGCCGAGCGTGCGGCCGAGCGAGACCAGCGCCGCCAGCACCGCGTGCCCGGCCCGCCCGGCCCGGGTGGCGCCGCCGGCCGGAACCGGCCGCCGGCCCACGTCCCGCAACAGCTGGCCGGCCAGCTTGATCCCGTGCACCGGCAGGTCGTAGAGGTACGCGAAGTTGGAGTAGCCGGTGCCGAAGTCGTCGATCACGATCCGGATACCGAGCTGGGACAGCGCCACCAGCCGCCCGATCGTATCGTCGTCGGTCACCACCAGCGCGCTCTCGGTGATCTCCAGCTGGAGCCGGATGGGCGGCAGCCCGGTCCGGTCCAACACCTCGGCGATCTCGCCCACCAGCCCCGGCTGCCGGAGCTGCCGGGCGGAGATGTTGACGCTGACGTACGGCGTCCGGTCCCCCTGGTGCGCGTACCACTGGGCGGCCTGCCGGCAGCCCTGCTCCAGCAACCGGATGCCGAGCTGGACGATAAGTCCGGTGTCCTCGGCCTGCTCCACGAACTGGTCGGCGCCGAGCAGCCCGTGCTCCGGATGCTGCCAGCGGGCCAGTGCCTCGTAGCCGAGCACGCCGCCGGTGCGCAGGTCGACCAGCGGCTGGTACGCCAGCGAGAACTCGCCCCGGCGCAGCGCCGCCGGCAGCGCCGCCGAGAGCCGGTAGCGGGCCACGTCGGCGGCGCTGCGCTGCTCCTCGAACAGCGCCCAGCAGCTCCTGCCGTCGGCCTTCGCCCAGTGCAGCGCCACATCCGCGGCGCGGACCAGCTCGACCGCGCTGGCCCCGGCGGCCGGCCGCTCCACCACCCCGGCACTGGCCGAGATCGACAGTTCGTGCCCGTCCACCTGGAACGGCGCGGCGAGTGCCGCCAGCGCCCGGTCGGCCAGCTTGGTCGCGTCCTCGGCACCGGTGGAGTCCGGGACCAGCAGCACGAACCGGTCGCCGTGGTGCCGGGCGACCAGCTGCCCGGGCTCGGTGGCCAGGCTGCGCAGCCGTTCGGCGACCGCCACCAGCAGCCGGTCCCCGACCGGCGACCCGAGCCGGTCGTTGATCGCCGCGAACTGGTCCAGGTCGACGCAGCACAGCCCCAGCCGGGCCCCCGGCGGCGGGTCGGCCAGCAGCCGGTGCAGCTGCCCGGTCAGCTGGTTGTGGTTGGGCAGGCCGGTCAGCGGGTCGTGGGTCGCCGCGTACCGGAACCGGGCCTCGCTGGCCCGCAACGCCCGGTCGCTGGCCGCCTGGGCGGCGGTGGCCGCCAGCCGGATCGCCTCCTGGTCGTCGAGGGTGCGGTCCCGCAGTGCCCGGGTGAAGCCCTCCGCCACCCCTTCGACCAGGCCGGCCAGCCGGGTCGCGGCCGGCTCGCCGGTCAGGCCGAGGTCGGGCAGCAGCCGGCCGTGCAGGATGGTGATGGTCCGGGACAGCACCTCCGGCGCGGTGAAGCCGGCCTCCACCAGCGCGACGCCGACCCGCCGGCCGACGGTAGCCACAACGCCAGGCTCGGTCCGTAGCGCGGCTGCCAGCTGGCCGGCCAGCCCGGACAGCAGCCGGCACCGTTGCGCCCGGCTCATCGGCACGAAGCAGGCGCGGTGGATCGCGCCCGCCCAACCCTGGACGAACTCGTACGGGACACCGGGCCGCTCCGGCAATGTCATGTCAGGCGCCCCACTCCGGCATAGATACTGGAGTGCTCCGGCGCGCCGTCCACATCGTCCGGATGCTCTGGACGCCACTGCGGCACCCAGACCAGGCCGGGATCGACCAGCTCGAGGCCGGAGAAGAAGCGCTCCACATCGGAGCGGCTGCGCGGGGTGAGCGGGTAGGACGACTGGCCCGACAGCTGGACCACCCGTTCCCACACGTCCGGCCGGCCGTCCGGCGTGGCGTGGCTGATCGCCAGGTGGCTGCCGGGTGCGAGCGCGTCCCGCAGCTGCCCGACGATCCGGTGTGGCTGGTCGGAGTCCGGGATCGCGTGCAGCATCGCCAGCATCAGCAGCCCCACCGGCGCTTCGAGATCCAGCAGGCGGCGTACCTCGGGGTGGCCGAGGATGCCCGCCGGTGAGCGCAGGTCCTCCTGGACGACGGTGGCCAGCGGGTTGCCGGCAAGCATCGCCTGGCTGTGGGCCACCGCCACCGGGTCGATGTCCACATACACCACCCGGGCCTGCGGATCCACCCGCTGCGCCACCTCGTGCACGTTGCCGACGGTCGGGACGCCGGAGCCGATGTCGAGGAACTGGCGCACCCCGGCCTCGACCAGGTAGCCGACCGCCCGGTAGAGGAACGCCCGGTTCGCCTGCGCCTGCATCACCAGGTCCGGCATCATCGCCATCGCCTGGTGCGCCGCCTCCCGGTCGACCGCGAAGTTGTGGCTACCGCCCAGCAGGTAGTCGTAGCCACGGGCGGCACTCGGTCGGTCGATGTCGACCCGCTCGGGTGCCCAGTCCGGCCGATCCATGCGCCGCTCCTTTACGTGAGGATCGCTCGTGGTCCGGAAATGGGACAGCCTACCCCCCTTCGCCCGTCACCCGCCGCCGACTCGGCCGTCCGGGCAGCTCGCGCAGCGCCCGTACGAGGTCGTCGCGGGCCCGGGCGACCCGGGAACGGACAGTGCCGATCGGGCAGTCACAGACCTCCGCCGCCTCCGCGTACGACAGCCCCAGCAGCTGGGTGGCGAGGAACGCCAGCCGCCGGTCCGGTGCCAGACCGTCCAGCAGGTCCCGCAGCACCACCTGCTCCTCGAACCGGTGGCCGGGTCGGGCGGTGTCGGCGGCGGCCTGCCAGTCGTCGAGAGTGGCCAGGCGGGGCCGGGCACCGGCCGACCGCAGGTGGTCGGCGGCCACCCGCCGGGCGATCGCGTACAGCCAGGTGCGGGCCGAGGATCGGGCGGCGAACCGGGGCAGCGCCCGCATCGCCCGCAGGTAGGTCTCCTGGGTCAGGTCCTCCGCCTCCCGTACGTGCACCAGGTGGGCGAGGAAGCGGTGGACCTGCTGCTGGGTGGCCCGGATGAAGGCCGCGGCGGCGGCCCGGTCGCCGGCCTTGGCGGCCAGCGCCCAGCCGGTGATGGTCGAATCGTCCGGTTCTGCCATAGCTGCAGGCTATCCCGACCCGGCGCCGGACACGTACCCCCTAGGGGGAACCTCGGTGGCCGGCCGTCCGACTATCCAGGTGTGGGCTGTGACGGTTATCGCGAGGCGCTGTCGGCGCAGCTGGACGCCGAGGACTGGCCGGCGCAGCCGGCCGACCTCGACGCACACCTGGCCGGGTGTGCCGACTGCCGGCGCTGGCTGGACGATGCCGCGGCGGTCACCCGGCTGGTCCGGACCGGCCCGGCGCCGACCGGCGTCGACGTGACCGGGGCGGTGCTGGCCTCGGCC
Source organism: Micromonosporaceae bacterium (assembly GCA_009377645.1). GTDB lineage: Bacteria > Actinomycetota > Actinomycetes > Mycobacteriales > Micromonosporaceae > Natronosporangium. Next base: position 4,758 of record WHTQ01000029.1, read on the forward strand.
CCCGGTCGCTGGCGGGGACGGGTGGTGCTGGCGTTGCGGATGGTGCTGGCCGGGTTCGGGCTCGCCCAGCTAGTGCTGGGCCTGGTGCAGGTGACCGCGCTGCGCTCCGCCCAGACGAGTGACCTGCACGGCACCACCATCGACGGAGCCGCCCCGGGCCACCTGTGGCACGAGTCGGCGGCCTGGAACATCGCGATCGGCGCTGCCTTCCTGTGGGTGGCGGCCCGGCGCGGCCGGCCGGTCGGGATCGTGCCGATCCTGTCCGTGTTCATCGCGGCGCTGATGCTGCTCAGCGCCGCCGACCTGATCACCGGCGAGGTGGCGGCCGCCCGGCTGGTCAGCCACGGGTTCGTGCTGGTCGGCTATCTGGTGGTGCTGGCGCTGTCCCGGACCCAGCTCGACCTCACCGGGCCGGGTCAGGCCGGGCGCGGCCGGGTGGCGTGGGCCGGGTCGGCCCCGTCCGCGGAGAACGTGCACCAGCTCCCGCGCCGTGACCAGCCGGCCGCCCAGGCCCAGGTTCGGCGCAGCGAGGCGGCATGATGGCGAGTCTCCGTACGTCCGGCAGCTGGGCACCCCAGCGCTCGGCAGCGGTCTCGGTGGCGAAACCGACCGCCACCAGCATGCTGCCGAAGTCAGTGGAGTCGACGCGGCGCTTGAGCCGCCCAAGCTGACGCGGGGTCAGCGCACGGTCGACCGCCACCACCTTGGCGCCGTAGAACGGGGCGAACCCAACCCCAGCGAAGCCGGTGTCGGCCAGCAACGTCGGAAGCGTGTCGCGGCTGTAGAACATGAGGTGGTTGCGGGTGAAGCCGAACCAGCCGTTGCCTTGCGCGGGCAGGTGCAGCGAACCCGCGTTGACCGTGAAGATCACCAGCACCCCGTCGTCGGCGAGCAGGCGGCGCAGCATCGACAGGTCGTCATGCGGACGCGGTAGGTGCGCCATTACGGACCACATGGTAATCACGTGGAAGCCGCCGGCGGCGATCTCTTCGGCCTCGTCCGGTGACCCGTGGAACACCCGCGCGCTGGACAGCCGCTTCCTGGCCTGCTCCAGCGAGTCCGGTGACAGGTCCACGCCGTACGCCTCGAAGCCGCGCTGTTCGGCCAGCTCCAAGAACAGCGCCGCGCCACAGCCGAAGTCGAGCAGTCGCCGCCCGCGGCCGTCGTCGAAGATCGGCGACAGGGCATCCATGACGACGCGGTACCGGCGTTGCCGGTGACGCGCGTACCGGCCGGTCAGGAAGCTGCTGTAACCGGTGGCGTACAGGTCGCCTAGGTGTTCGGGCCGGATGTTCGGGTTGCGGTAGAGGAAGCCGCAGCCGGGGCATCGCACGACCCGGTAGGTCCAGTTCCTCCGGCGGTTGCGTGGCTGGTAGAGCAGTTGCTGCCGGCTCTCGCTGCACAGCGGACAGCTGATGAACTCCTCGATCTCGCCGAGCGGCGTGGCGGCGCGGAAGTCGGCCAGCGACACGGTCGGGGCACCGCGGTCCCGCCACGCTCCCCGCAGCCGCCGGATCTGTCGCTCGCCGGGCCGCAGGTAGAGCTGCTGAGGCCATGGCACGTGGTCGTACCGCCGGCCGTACAGCACCCGCTTGAGCAGTCGCTTCGCGTGAGTGAGCATTCGCGTCGGCGCCACCGGGACACCCTACGCCCGCCCGCGGCATTGCGCTCGCCCGTGTCCTACGCGTCGCGTCGCGCCATGAGGAACCCGGCCACCAGCATGAACACGACGGCGTAGCCGGTCAGCAGCGTGGCGGCCGACGGTCCAGTGAGGATGGTGACCACTCCCGGGGCGCCGCCGGACTCGGAACCGGTCACCCCGCCGATGGCTGCCGCGAGCGAGCCGGCAGCGGTGCCGGGAAGGTAGTCGGTCACCGGCTCCAGCGCGCCGAGCAGGCCGGACACGCCGCGGAGCAGGTTCTCCACCACCAGGACCCAGATCAGCCCGAGCCCGGCCGACAGCGCCGGGCCCTTGGCCACGATCCCGAGCATGGCGCCGGCCGCCGCCCACATCCCGGCGATCAGCAGTGCGCCGCCGACGCCCTCGGCCAGCTCCCCGATCGTGGGCCAGGTCAGCGCCTGCGACTCGGCGGTCATCACGACCGCGCTCGCCGCCAGGTCGACGACGAGCGAGAGCACGACGATGCCCACTAGGACTACGGCGAGCGCCGCCATCGTGCCGCCGAACGCGGCCAACCGGGGTGGCCCCTGGGTGAACACTGTCTTCCAGGTGTTCCAGCCGTAGCCGTTGCCCGTCGACACGGCGGCCAGGACCAGCACCAGCGCGCCACCGAACAGCGGCAGCCCCTGGGTCATCGTGGCCGGGACCCCGGCCGGCGAGATCTGCGCGAGCAGCTCGGCGGCCAACCGGCGGTCCCCGCTGCTGACCGCGTCGCGGTAGCCGAGAAGGTCGAACACGTAGCCGAACATCACGTTCAGCGCCAACCACACCCCGGTCACCACCCAGGTCACCGGCCACCTGGTCAGCCGCAGCAGCTCGGCCCGGACACTGCCGATCATGTCGTCTCCTCGGGTCCGTTGTCCTCGGTCATCGCGAAGAACGCCTCCTCCAGCGTGCGTTCGCTGGGTCGGACTTCGTGGACGTCCACGCCGGCCGTCACCAGCGTCCGGACCACCTCCGGGGTCCGGTCCGGATCGGCGTCGACCTGCAGCCCGCCGCCGTCGAACGGCCGCACCGGCAGGCCGAGGCCGATCTCGATCACCTCGCCGGCGCGGGCCACCGGCTCGGCCCGTACCACCAGCGTGCGGGTGCCGCGCAGGTCGGCGACGGTGCTCTCGGTGAGCAGGCGACCCGCGGCGATCACCCCCACCCGGTCGCAGATCTGCTGCACCTCGCCGAGCAGGTGGCTGGACAGCAGCACGGTCTGGCCCTGGTCGGTGAGCCGGCGTACCAGCCGCCGCATGTCGGCCATCCCGGCCGGGTCCAGCCCGTTGGTGGGCTCGTCCAGGATCAGCAGGTCCGGCTCGCCCAGCAGCGCGGCGGCGACGCCCAGCCGCTGCTTCATGCCCAGCGAGTAGGAGCGGAACCGGTCCCGGCCCCGGCCGCCCAGGTCCACCTGCTCCAGGGCCTGGTCGGCGACGGTGTCGGGCAGCCGCCGGTAGCGGGCCAGCACCCGCAGGTTGTCCCGGCCGGACAGGTAGGGGTAGAAGCCGGGATCCTCGACCAGCGCCCCCACCCGGCGCAGCACCGACCGCTCCCCGGGCCGGCCTCCGAGCACCCGCGCCCGGCCCCGGGTGGGGCGGACCAGCCCGAGCAGCATCCGCAGCGTCGTCGTCTTGCCCGCCCCGTTCGGGCCGAGGAACCCGTAGATCTCCCCCCGGCGGACGGTCAGGCTCACCGCGTCCACGGCGACCTGGTGCCCGTACCGTTTGGTCAACCGCTCGGTGACCACCACCGGTTCCTGCATGCTGAACGCCTCGCTTCCTTGCCCGTTACCCCGAGCATCGGCGCGGGTGGGAGGGCGCGCATACGTCAGGCAACGTATGTCTGTGTGGAGATTCGAGCGGCCGAGCTTGCCGTGTCCACACCGGAGGCTGGCACGTGTGGCGTGATAGACTCGTACGTATGAGCGAACGCCAGGTGTTGCCGGAGGATCTGGAGCTGGTGGCTCCGGGTCCGGAGCTGGCGGTGCTGCTGGCGTCGGTGGATCGGCGGCGGTTGTCCGATCAGGACCGGATCCGGTTGGTGCAGGCGCGTAACCGGTTGGTGTCGCATCAGCAGGCGCAGCTGCTTGCCGATGTGTATGCGGTGAGCGTGGACGAGCCGCCCGAGGACGAACCGGGTCAGGCCAGCCGGTTCCCGTGGGCGGAGGTGGAGCTGGCGTTCGCGCTGCGGTGGACCCGGATGGCTGCTGGTGGGCGGCTGGAGCAGGCCCGGCAGCTTGTCGAGGACCTGCCCGCGGTGCAGGCGGCGTTGTCGGCGGGGGAGATCGACATGCCGAAAGCGTTGGTCATCGCGGAGCTGGCCGGTTGGCTGGATGACCCGGAGACCGCCCGGCGGGTGGTGGACCGGGTCATCGACCAGGCGCCGCAGCTGACCACTGGGCAGCTGCGGGCGCGGCTTCGCCGGCTGGTGCTGGCGATCGACCCGGATGCGGCGCGGCGGCGGTGTGCGGCGGCGGTGAAGACCCGGCGGGTGGAGTCGTTCGACAACCCGGACGGCACCGGGGAGCTGTGGGGGCGCAGCCTGCCGCCACAGGACTCCGCGGCGGTGTGGGAGCGGCTGACCGCGATTGCCCGGTCCGCTAAGACGGCTGGTGACCCGCGCAGTGTGGACCAGCTGCGGGCCGATGCGCTGCTGGACCTGCTGGTGGGGGAGGGTGTCGCGGTCGGTGGGCCGCTGACGCGCCACACCGCCGACCTCCCGGGCGCGGACGAGCCGCCGGAGCATGAGCAGAAGCCCCCGGCCACTGGCGAGACCCCTGCCGGCCCGGGGTGGGACCCGCAGTGGCCCAGCCAGCCGCCGGACCAGCTCGGCCCGCACGATGTGCACCCGGGCCCGGTAGACGAGCCGGTCGACAGGTGGGACGAGGCGGGCCGCGCGTTCGACAGAGGCGACCCGTGGCCGGTCGATTGGCCCGGCCCCCGGCTGACGGACCCGGCGGGCACTACGGCGCACCCGGCGCCGCCGCCGCGGCGTGGGGTGGTCGATCTGCAGGTGCCGCTGGTTACGCTGCTCCGGTTGGCCGAGCTGCCCGGGGAGCTTGGCGGCTGGGGGCCGGTGATCGCCGACATCGCCCGGCAGATCGTCGCGAAGCAGACCGACGGCACCTGGCGGTTCAGCGTCTACGACCAGCTCGGTGAGCTCGCCTTCCACGGCATCACCCGGAAACGCCCCACGGCCGGGATCGCCGCGTTCGTGCGGGCGCGGGACCACACCTGCGTGGCGCCCGGCTGCCGACGACCCGCCGTTACCTGCGACCTGGACCACACCGTGGACAAACAGCTCGGAGGACACAGCGGACCATCCAACCTGGGCTCCCTGTGCCGGCTACACCACCGGTTCAAACACACCGGCGGGGCCGACCTGATCCAACTCAGTCCGGGCGTGTTCGGCTGGACCACACCCCGCGGGATGCAGTACGTCACCAAACCCCACCGCCCGCTGCTCGCCGCCTGTCAGGACAGACCGGCGAGCCGGTAGAGCACCATCGGGATCTCCACGACATCGTCCAGCAGGTCGAGCGCGTCCGGCGGGACTCCGTACTGCTCATGCCCGAGCACCACGACGGTGCGGCGGCCGGCGGCCGGAAGGTCAGCGAGCCGGTGCACGCAGGTGTGGACCCGGCACCGCCAGCCACCGGACCTCGTACCACAGATCTGCGCCTGGTTCGGCGAGTGCGGCTTCGAGCTGGTCTGGCTCAGCGAGAAAGATCAGGGGTACGGGGTCGGGGCGCACCGGTTCGCCGGCTCCCCGGATCCGCTGCCCGCCGGCGTCCGGATGTTCACGTTCGTCCGCTAGCTCATCTCGACATGGTGACAGTCACCCCGGACACCGGCTAACCTCGGCTCGTGGTACGCAGACCGCAGCTCGACGACCTTGCGCGGCTGGCGGTGCCGTCCCAGCCGACGATCTCGCCCGATGGCGCCACCGTGGTGTACGCGTTGACCACGGTCGACTCCAACGCGGACCAGAACCAGTCCGCGTTGTGGCGAGTGCCGGCCGGCGGCGGCCCGGCGTCCCAGCTCACCCGAGGCACCGCCGACTCGGCGCCGGCCTGGTCGCCGGACGGCTCCCAGATCGCCTTCCTGCGCGGCGGCGACGGCTCGGCGCAGGTGTGGCTGCTGCCGGCCGACCTGGGCGAGCCGGCCCAGCTGACCACGCTGCCGGACGGCGCCGGTCCGCCGGTCTGGTCGCCGGACGGCACCCGGATCGCGTTCACCGCCCCGGTCGACAGCGGTACGGACGACACCGCCCCGGTCGTGGCCGACCGGCTCGCGTACAAGGCTGACGGGGTCGGGCTCTGGCGCGGAAAGCGACGGCATCTGTTCGTGGTCGATGTGGCGGCCGGGTCGACCCAGCAGGTGACCCACGGCGACTGGCACGCCGGAGCGCCCGCCTGGTCCCCGGACGGGACCCGGCTCGGCTTCCCGGCGGCCACCGCCCCCGACTCCGACCTGACCGGCGAGTCGGTCGCGTACGTGGTCGACCTGGCCGGCACCACTCGCCTGGTGTGGCGCGGGATGGCCGGCCCGGTCAGCTGGGCACCGGACGGGGCCTGGCTGGTGGTGGTCGGCCGCCCGGATGTGCGCCCCGGCCACGAGCAGCTGCTGCGGGTGCCGCTGGACGGCGGCCCGGCCGAGCCGCTCGCGGCCGACCTGGACCGCAACGTGATGCCGGGCCGGCCCAGCTATCCGGGCGGGCTGCCGCAGTTCCACCACCAGACCCTGCTGTTCTGCGCCCGGGACCGGGGCTGCACCCACCTCTACGCGCTACACGACGGCACCGTCCAGAAGGTGCTCGGCGGGGCGGACCGGGTGGTGTCGGCCCTGTCGGTCGCGGCCGCGGCGCCCCGGGCCGCGGTCATCGTCGCCACCGCCGGCTCGTACGGCGAAGTGGTGGTGGTCGACCTTACCGATGGCGGCGAGACCACGGTGACCGACCACGCACTGCCCGATGTGGAGCTGTTCCGGCCCGAGGAGCGGGAGTTCTCGATCGCCGACGGCACCCGGGTGCATGGCTGGCTGCTGCGCGACCCGGCGGCCCGGACCCCGGCCCCGCTGCTGCTCGAGATCCACGGCGGGCCGCACAACGCCTCGAACCCGGTGCCCACCCCGGGCCGGCACTACCGCCAGCTGCTGGCCGCGCGTGGCTGGGCGGTGCTGCTGCTCAACCCGCGCGCCAGCGACGGGTACGGGGAGGCGTTCTACACCGCCTCGGTCGGCGCCTGGGGAAACTCCGACGAGCGGGACTTCCTGGAGCCGATCGACGCGCTGGTCGCCGAGGGGATCGCCGACCCGGACCGGCTGGCGGTGACCGGCTACAGCTACGGCGGCTACATGACCTGCTGGCTGACCGGCCGCACCGACCGGTTCGCGGCCGCCGTCCCGGGCGGCCCGGTCACCGACCTGACCAGCCTGGCCGGCACCTCCGACGCCGGGCACCGGCTCGTTAGCAAGGAGACCGGGGCGCTGCCGTACCAGGACCCCGAGCGGCTCGCTGCCCAGTCTCCGTACCCCCGGGTCGGCCGGGTCCGCACCCCCACCCTGATCCTGCAGGGCGCCGCCGACGACCGGTGCCCGGCCGGGCAGGCCGAGCAGTGGTTCGCCGCCCTCCGGGGCCGCGGGGTGCCGGCCCGGCTGGTGCTCTACCCGGACGCCTCGCACCTGTTCCTGTCCGGCGGGCGGCCGTCTCACCGGACCGACTACTCCCGCCGGCTGGTGGACTGGGTTACCCGGCACACCCGGACCCGGTCAGTCGACCGGGACCGCTGGCGGCACCGGCTGGCCGAGCTGGCGGAGCGGTACCGGGTGCCGGGCGCGGTGCTCGGGATCGACCAGGGCGGCGAGCGGGTCGAGCTGCTGGCGACCGGTGTGACCAACGTGGACACCGCGGTGCCGGTCACGCCGGAGACGCTGTTCCAGATCGGGTCGATCACGAAGGTCTGGACCGCCACGGCGGTGATGCGGCTGGTCGAGGCGGGCCGGCTCGACCTCGACCGGCCGGTGGCGAGCTACCTGCCGGAGCTGGCACTGTCCGATCCGGAGGTACGCGAGCGGGTGACCATGCGGCACCTGTTGACCCACACCAGCGGGATCGACGGCGACGTGTTCCGGGACACCGGGCGCGGCGACGACTGCCTGCAGCGCTACGTCGCGGAGCTGGCCGGGGTGCCGCAGAACCATCCGCTCGGGGCGACCTTCTCGTACTGCAACTCCGGGTTCTCGATCGCCGGCCGGGTGATCGAGGTGCTCACCGGCCAGGTGTGGGACCAGGCGATGTGGAAGCTGCTGTTCGGCCCGCTCGGGCTCACCCGCACCGCCACCCTGCCCGAGGAGGCGATGCTGCACCGGACCGCGGTCGGGCACGTACACGAGGCGGACGAGCCACCCCGGCGTACCCCGGTCTGGGGGTTGCCGCGCTCCGGCGGCCCGGCCGGGGGAACCCCCTGCGCCAGCGCCGGTGACCTGCTCACGCTCGCCCGGCTGCACCTGGCCGGTGGCCGCACCGCCGACGGCACCGAGCTGTTGTCCGCCGACTCGGTCGCCGCGATGCAGGCCGAGCAGGTGCGGCTGCCGGACCGGGCCGCGCCCGCCGACTCGTGGGGGCTCGGCTGGTGCCGGTGGGGCTGGAACGGCACCCGGCTGTTCGGCCACGACGGTGGCACCATCGGCCAGCGCGCGTTCCTGCGGGTGCTGCCGGACCACGATCTCGCGGTCGCCCTGCTCACCAACGGCGGGTTCGCCCCCGACCTGTACCAGACCCTGGTGCGGGAGGTGGTCCGGGAGCTCACCGGGGTGGAGATGTCCGAGCCGGTGGCGCCGCCGCCGGAGCCGCCGCCGGTAGACATCGCGCCGCACGCGGGCGCGTACCAGCGCTCCGGGCTGCGGTACGAGGTCTGGCAGGCCGACCGCCCCCGGGTGCGCGCCACCAGCCTCCAGGAGGTGGCGGGTCTGGACCAGCCGCCGCGGGAGTTCGAGCTGGTGCCGGTGCCGGAGGGCGGGTTCGTGCTGCGGCCCGACGGCGCCGAGACCTGGGAGCGGCTCTCCTTCTACCGGCTGCCGGACGGCACGCCGTACCTGCACCACGGTCTCCGGGCCACCCCGAAGGCGCCGTGAGCGGCCCGCTGGGTTCCGGCGAGCGCGCGCCGGACTTCGTCGGGCCCGGCCCGTCCGGGCAGCCGGCCCGGTTCTACGCCCACGCCGGCGGCCGCCCGACCGCGCTGCTGTTCCACGGCGCGGACGACCTGGCGGACCGGCTGGCCGGCCGGGACGACGTCGCCCTGTGGCCGGTCACAGACGACCCGGAGGGCCGGGTGGCGGCGGCGTACGGGGTGACCGACCAGACCACCGTGGTGGTGCTGGACCCGAACCTGCGGGTGCTCGAGGTGGTCTCCGGTGACCGGCTGGCCGACCGGGTGGTCGAGCTGCTCGACCGGGCGGTCCACCGTGGACCAGCGGTACCGGTGACCGGGCAGGCGCCGGTGCTGCTGCTGCCGGGCGCGCTGCCGGCCGGCTGGTGCGAGCGGCTGATCGGCGTCTGGCAGTCCGGCCAGACGGTCGAGACCGGGGTAGCCCGCGGCGACGCCGGCGAGGTGCGCGACGACGCCTACAAGCGCCGCCGCGACCACACGGTCCGCGACCCGGAGCTGCTGACTGAACTGTCCAGGGTGGTCGGCCGACGGGTGATCCCGGAGGTGCGGAAGGCGTTCGCCTACCGGGCCAGCCGGTTCGAGGGGTTCAAGATAGCCTGCTACGACGCGGCCGCCGGTGGTTTCTTCCGGCCACACCGGGACAACCTGACCCCGGCCACCGCGCACCGGGTGTTCGCGCTGACCCTGAACCTCAACCAGGAGTACGAGGGTGGGCAGCTCCGGTTCCCGGAGTACGGAAACCAGCTCTACCGTCCGGATGCCGGGGCGGCGCTGGTGTTCTCCTGCGCGCATCTGCACGAGGTGTGCGAGGTGACCGCCGGGCGCCGGTTCGTGCTGCTGTCGTTCCTCTATGGGGAGCCGTGACCGACCGGCCCGAGGTGATCGCCCGCGCCGACGGCGTACTCGGCGAGGTGGCGCTGCGCCGCCGGCCGGGGCCGGTGCACGAGCTCATCATCAACGGAGTGTTCCTGATGGACACCTCCGAGACCAGCACCGAGCGGCTGCTGGCCGACATCCTGCTGGCCGGCCAGCCACGGCGGGTTCTGGTCGCCGGGCTGGGGTTGGGTTGCACGCTGGCCGCGCTGCTGGCCGACTCGCAACTGGCGCAGGTGGACGTGGTCGAGATCGAGCCGCTGCTGGTGGAGTGGCTGCGGGCGGGAATGGTGCCGGGTGCCGACCAGCCGCTCGCCGACCCGCGCGTGCAGGTCCAGATCGCCGATATCCGGGACGTCCTGCCGGCCGCCCCGCCGGAGGCGTACGATGCCGTCGTGCTCGATGTAGACAATGGACCCGGCTTCCTGGTCCACGACCGGAACGCGGAGGTCTATAGTGGCGACTCGCTGGCGTCCGCCGCCCGGGCACTGCGGCCGGGTGGGCTGCTAGCGGTCTGGTCCGCGGCGCCGGCGCCGGACCTACACGCCGCCCTCACCGCCCAGGTCGGTCCGACCGAGCAGGTCGTCTACTTCGTCGAGCACCCGGGCCGTACGCTCGATTACTACATCTACTTGTCGACGCGGAACCGGGCCCGGGCGACAGGCTCCTGATCCAAGGCAGACTGCTGGTATGCACCTGACCCATCTGGAGTGCCCGCGCTGCGGCACCACCCAGGACGCCGACCGGCTGCAGAACCTGTGCCCGTGCGGATCCCCGCTGCTGGCGCGCTACGACCTCGCGGCGGTCGGGCGGGCCGTCGACCCACCGCGGCTGGCCGGCCGGGCGCCCGACCTGTGGCGCTACCAGGAGCTGCTCCCGGTCGCCGACCCGGCCCACCGCACCAGCCTCGGGGAGGGGTTCACGCCGCTGTTCCCGGCGCCCCGGTTCGGGGCCCGGATCGGGGTGCCCCGGCTGCTCGTCAAGGACGAAGGGCTGCTGCCGACCGGGTCGTTCAAGGCCCGCGGGGCGGCGGTCGGGGTGTCCCGGGCGGCCGAGCTCGGGGCGAGGAGCGTGGCGATGCCCACCAACGGGAACGCGGGTGCGGCGTGGGCGACCTACGCGGCGCGGGCCGGTCTGCGGGCGACGATCGCGATGCCGGCCGCGGCGCCGGCGATCACCCGCCAGGAGGTCCGGGCCGCCGGCGCCGAGCTGTACCTGGTCGACGGGCTGATCGGCGACGCCGGCCGGCTGCTCGCCGAGCGGACCGCCGGCACCGGAACGTTCGACGTCTCCACCCTCAAGGAGCCGTACCGGCTGGAGGGCAAGAAGACCATGGGGTACGAGGTCGCGGAGCAGCTCGGCTGGCGAGTGCCCGACGTGATCGTGTATCCGACCGGCGGCGGAGTGGGGCTGATCGGCATCCACAAGGCACTCGGCGAGCTGCGTACCCTGGGCTGGATCGAAGCGCGGCAGCCGCGGCTGGTGGCGGTGCAGGCCACCGGCTGCGCGCCGGTGGTGCGGGCTTTCCAGGCCGGTGCCCGGCGGGCCGAGCCGTGGCCGGACCCGACCGGCTCGGTCGCGTTCGGGATCACGGTTCCGGCGCCGCTCGGCGACGAGCTGATCCTGGCTGCGCTGTCCGCGACCGGCGGCACCGCGGTCGCCGTCTCCGATCCGGACTTGCTGGCCGACCGGCAAGAGTTCGCCCGGTCGGAGGGCCTGCTGCTGTGCCCGGAGGGGGCGGCCTGCCTGACCGCCGCCCGCCGGCTGCGGGAGACCGGCTGGATCGACGGGGATGAGCAGGTGGTGGTCATCAACACCGGGGCCGGCCTGAAGTACCCGGAATAGTCCGAGCCCTCGACAGCGGGGGTGGTGTCGAGGGCTCGGACGTCCCAGGGAGCGTTGGCCGTCCTAGATCGGCTCGTAGCCGTCGGGCGGCGGTGGCTCCGGTTCGGACGCTTGGTCGTCGTCCGGGTCAGGGTCCGGGGGCTGGTCCGGCCAGTCCACTGGGTGGTCTGGCCAGGCGTCGGTCGCTGCAGCCACCAGTACTCCTCCCCCGGATCAGGTTTGGTTGCTCACACTGAGCATCGATCTGTCACGGTGCGCTTGCAATGGTGTAAACCACCTAATCTTCTTCGCAGGCGGGGGCGCGCGATCTGGAGATGGGAACGAGGATGCTGGATGACGTGGGGCTACGGCCCGAAGCGGAACACGCATATCGGACACTGGTGCAACTGTCCCGAGCCCGGGCCACCGACCTGGCCGACCGGCTCGGGGTTTCGGAGCCGGAGGCGCGCCGGCTGCTGGAGACGCTGGCCGGCGCCGGGCTGGCGGCGACCGCCCCCGAGCACCGGGAGGTGTTCCGGCCACTGCCGCCGGACGTGGCGCTGGGCACCGCGCTGCTACGGCGGCAGGAGTCGCTGGAGGCGGCCCGCCGGATGATCGCCCAGCTCACCGAGGAGTACCGTGCCACCGCCCGCCGGCACGAGCCGGACCGGCTGGTCGACATCGTGACCGGTCGGGAGGACCTGCGCCAGCGGCTGCGCCATCTGCAGGAGACCGCCCACACCGAACTGCTCTGGTTCTGCCGGGCCAACCACGTGGCGATGGCCAGCACCGAGAACGCCGAGGAGTTCCAGGCGCTGCAGCGGGGCGTCCGGTACCGGGTGATCTACGAGCGGGCGCTGCTGGAGGAGCCCGGCATGATCGAGAACGTCGCGGCCGGGATCCGGTCCGGGGAACAGGCCCGCTCGCTGCCGACCCTGCCGGTACGGCTGGCGATCGTGGACCGGTCGGTGGCGGTCTGCCCGCTGGTGCCGGACGGGCGCAGCGGCGAGCCGACCGCCGCGGTGGTCGGGCGCAGCCAGCTGCTGGACGCGCTGCTGGCGCTGTTCGACAGCTACTGGGACCGGGCCTCGCCGGTGGTCGCCGAGCCGGCTGGCGGTCCGACGCCGCCGGCCGCCGAGGAGCGGCTGCTGCTGTCGCTGTTCGTCGCCGGGGTGCCGGACAAGGCGATCGCGTCCCAGCTGGCGGTCAGCCGCCGGACCGTCCAGCGCCGGTTCGCCGAGCTGATGGCCCGGGCCGGGGTGGACACCCGGCCCGGGCTGGCGTACCAGGCCGCCCGCCGCGGTTGGGTCTGAGCCCCGGGCTTACCGCAAGCCGTACGCCCGGAGCACCGTCTGGGTGACCGCGTTGCCGTGCGTGTCCGTCGCGTGCACCCGCAGCGACACGGCCTCGTCGCCGGCCGGCACCACCGCCGACAGCTCGCCCCGGCCGATCCCGAAGACCGGCACCTGCCGCCAGCTGGCGCCGTCGTCGAACGACACCTCCACCGTGGCGTGCGCCGCCCGGGGGGCCGGCAGGCCGTCCTGGTGCCGCAGCGCCAGCCCGAGCAGGTGCGGGCGAGCGCCGTCCACCCGGCCGGTGCGGTCGGCCGGGACGTCGTAGTCGACCTGCAGCAGCGGCAGGACGGCCGGGTCCGGCCCGTCCGGGCGCCCGGACTCAAACTCCCATGCGGTGTCGGTCCGGGTCGCCCACTGCCAAGCGTGGTCCCGCTCGGTGGTCAGCTCCAGCCGGTAGGTCGCCGGCTCCGGGTCCACGAACACGTCCCGCCGCGCGTCCGGCAGTTCCTCGACCAGCGTGCCGTCCCGCCACAGCCGGGCCTGCACCCGGTCCTGGATGCCGCTGAAGAAGTCGGCTTCGGCGAACCCGTAGTGGCCGTCCGGGTCGACGAACTCCGGGATCCGCAGCGCCAGCCGATCCACCTCCCGGATGGACGGCTCCGGCCATCCGGCCGGCACCGCCGGGCGTACCACCGGGGCGAACCAGATCTCCGGCGCCGGCCGCCCGTTGTCCGGATAGGACTGCACCGGGCCGACCGCGCCGGCCTGCAGCGGCAGGAACGACTCCGGCGGGAAGTAGTGCGCCACCCGGTGCTGCCACAGCGAGTCCCCGGTGCTCACCCACTCGTCCCGGGTGGTGCCCGCCCGGACGATCCGCTGGTGGTCGTTGCTCATGTCCAGCGTCATCCACGGCCGCCATCCGAACCGCTGCTCCTTGGCCCAGCCGAGGTCGTTGCCGGTGTCGGTGTAGCGCACCGGCACCCGGGCCGAGTTGCCGCCGGTCACCCGGTGCACGACCTGGTCCGGGATCCGGTCCCGCTCGACGTGCAGCACGTCGTACAGGTACGGGCTGGAGGTGGTGACGGTGAACCGGATCGTCGCCTGGCCGGCCGACCGGCTCCGCGCGTGCTCGATCATCTCCTGGCCCTCCTGGTAGCCGGCGACCAGGGCCGGCAGCGCGTCCCGGGGCCCGGCCGGGGACCAGCTGGTCCACGGTGTCCAGTGCTCCGGCCGGGCCAGCACCACCGCCGTGGCGCCCGCCTCAGCGGCCGCCGCTATCACGTCGGCGTCCCACACCAGGTTCGGGTCGGGACGGACCAGGGCCGCCGCGCCGGCCACCCCGGCGGCGGCCAGCTCCTTCGGGGAACCGGTCCCGGCGTACACCAGCGGGAGCCGCTGCGGTTCGGGGCCGGGGTCCGGCGACGTGTTCGTCAGCCGCAGGCTGACCTCGCCCGGCCCGCCCGGCACCATGGCGTCCACCATCGGCGCCTGCAGCTGCCACCGGGAGTAGAACTCCAGCTCACCGGCGGCCACCGGGGCGGTCGGGGTCACGTTCACCTGCTGGACGTTGCTGAACTCCCGGACGCCGTGGGCTACTGCCCGGCCGTTCGGCAGCTCCCGGTAGGTGGCGAAGCTGAGCACCGTCCGCTGCTCGGCCGGCTTCGGGGTCTCGACCCGCACCGGCACCGCGGTGTCCGGGCGCAGCACCACCTCCGCCGGGCCGGTGACCTCCAGCTCCGGCTCCACCACCAGGGTGGTCTGCTCGAACTGCGGGTTGTGGTCGTTGAACACCGCGGTCAGCTGGTAGGTGCCCTCTTCCAGCAGCTCGGTACGCGGGCCGGGCAGCAGGAAGCCGCGCCGGTCGCCGCGCTTGGTCTCGCCGTACAGCACGTACACCACCGCGTGGGCCGCGCTCCCGTCGGCGTGCTCGCCCCGGAGGGTCACCGGATAGGTGGCTCCGGCCAGGGTCGCCCCCAGCACGGTCCGGGCCACCGTCCCGTCCGGCCCGGTGGCGGTGACCACCCCGCCGTGCCGGCCCCGGTCCAGCGCGGCCAGGTCGAGCCGCACCGGCACCGACGCGGTCGTTCCGGCCGGCACGGTCACCGTCGCCGCGTCGAGCGACACCGCCGCCGAGGCGTCGGCCCCGCCCTCCAGGTTGGTGAACTCCACCGCCAGCTCCAGCGTCACCGGGTCGGCGGTGCGGTTCGTGTACGTGAGCCCGTCCACCACCGGCGTCGGACCCTGGCCCGCCGCGTGGTAGCCGAAGTTCACCACCCCGGTGGCGTGCACCGACCCAGTGACCGCCCGGGCCGCGTCCAGCCGGCCCGCGCCCTGCTCGTACAGGGACAGCTCGGGGTTCGGCGCGGCGGTGCTCACCAGCGCATCCTTGACCGCCGGCCCGTCCCACTCCGGATGCGCCTGGGCGAGCAGCGCCGCCGCCCCGGCCACGTGCGGGGCCGACATCGAGGTGCCGGAGGCGCTCAGGTAGTGCTCGTCGACCGGACGGCCGAGATCGACTCCGGCCGCCCGGGCGGACACGATCCCGACCCCGGGCGCGGTGATCTCCGGCTTGATCGCGTCGTCCGACAGCCGGGGACCGCGGCTGGAGAACGGGGCCAGGCTCTCGTCCCGGTCCACCGCGCCGACGGTCAGGGCGGCGGTGGCCGCGCCTGGGGAGCCGACGCTGTACTCCCCGCCGCTGTTCCCGGCGGAGATCACGAACAGCGTGCCGGACTCGGCCGTGATCCGGTCCACCGCCTGGCTCAGCGGGTCGGTCCCGTCGGTGGCTCCGCCGCCCAGGCTCATGTTGACCACGTCGGCGCCCTGGCTGGCGGCCCACTCCATCCCCTCGATGATGTCGGAGGTGAAGCCCTGCCCAGAGTCGTTGAGCACCTTACCGTTCAGCAGCTCGGCGCCGGGCGCCACGCCGGCCCGGGCACCACCCGAGGCGGCGCCGGTGCTGGCCACGATCCCGGCCACGTGGGTGCCGTGGCCGAACCTGTCCTCAGTGGTAGGGCTGGTGCTGAAGTTCGCCGCCGCCCGTACCTTGCCTGCCAGGTCCGGGTGGGTGCCGTCGATCCCGGTGTCGAGCACCGCCACGGTCGTACCGGTGCCGTCGGATCCGGCCGCCCAGGCGTCCGGGGCGCCGACCTGCCCGACGCTGCGGTCGAGGGTCGCCGTCACCGGCGCGTCCAGCCAGATCTCGGCGACGCCGCCGGCCAGCGCCGGTTCCGCCCCGGCCGCGGCGGCCACCGGCCCGCCGGCCAGCTGGGTCCACAGCTCAGCCAGCTGATCCCGCTCCGGCGCCAGCGCAGCACCGCCGATGCTGGCCAGCGGCTGGGCGGCGGCGGTCAGCGCGCCGGCTGCCGGCCGGTCCTCGTACCGGACGATCAGCGGCAGCGTCTCCCGCGCGGCGTAGCCGTCGGCGACCAGCGTCGGCACGTCGAACAGCCGGTCGTCCAGGATCCCCGCGGCCAGGTACGGCAGGGCGTCGCTGGGCACTACCAGGGTCTGGCCGTCGGCCTGCAGGGTGTGGAAGCTGATCCGCTCCCGGCCCGGGGCCGGCTCGACCTGTCCGGCGTAGCGGCCAGGAGCGGCCTCGGCCAGCTCCACCACGTCGCCGGTGATCAGCGTGACCCGGGCCGGCCCGGCGCCGGACGCGGCCGGGCTGGCTTGGTCGGACGAAGCGGCGGCGGCCGGAGCGGCCGCGGCCAGGGTGGCGGTGAGGGTGGCCGCCAGCAGGGTGGGTAGCCATCGGGCGGGGCGGACCATGGGGGTGTCTCCTCGGGCTCGGTGATCAACCTTGCCCGCAGTCTGCGTGCCCGGAGCCGGGTTGTCAGCACCCGCCGCCCGCCCGGACGGCGACATGGCGCCATCTGGACACCAGCTCCGGCCGCTAGCCCCGGCTAGCCCCGGTGGCGGGACCGCGCGGCCACGACCAGGAGAACCAGCCCCACCAGCGCCACGGCCGGGCCGATGAATGCCCAGATCCGCTGGTCGGTCATCGCGCTGCCCCCGACGTAGCCGAGTCCCTGCAGCGTCCACACCGCGCCGACGGCGACGGCGACGATCCCCAGCGCCAGGGCAAGCCAGCGGTTCATGCGGCCAACCTACCCGGTCGGTGCGGCGCCGAAAAGCAGGTGCGGGTACGGGCCGGCATCGCGACAATTCCGGCATGAACGCGCCACTCGCGGTCGGCGGGAACCGGCTGGCCTGGACCGAGCTGCCGCCCGACCTGCGGTCGGCGGTCGAGGCCGCGGCCGGTGCGCCGGTCCGGTCGGCGACCAGCCAGCCGGGAGGCTTCTCGCCCGGGTTCGCGTCGGTGCTGCGACTGGCCGACGGCCGGTCGGTGTTTGTGAAGGCGGTCAACGGCGCCCGCAACCCGGACTCGCCGGACCTGCACCGGCGCGAGGCGCGGACGCTGGCGGCGCTGCCCACCACCGTGCCGGCACCGCGGCTGCTGTGGAGCCACGACGACGGCGACTGGGTGGCGCTGATGACCGAGGCGGTCGACGGGGTCCCGCCGGCCCAGCCGTGTCGGCCGGAGGAGTTGGAGACCTTCCTGGCCACCGTCGCCGAGCTGGTCGAGCGGCTGACCCCCGCGCCCATCCCGGCACCGTCCATCCAGGAGGAATTCGCGACCACGTTCACCGGGTGGCGGCGGATGGCCGGCGGGCCGGGCGGCGCCGTCCAGCTCGGGCAGTGGGCCCGGCGGCGGCTGGCTACGCTCGCGGAGATCGAAGCCACTTGGCCGGAGGCGGCCGACGGCGACACCCTGCTGCACGCGGACCTGCGGGCGGATAACGTGCTGCTCACCGGCGACGGGGCGGCGGTGGTGGTGGACTGGCCGCACGCCTGCACCGGCGCCGGCTGGCTCGACCTGCTGTTTGCCATCCCCAGCATCGTCATGCACGGCGGCGGCGACCGGAGCGGCTGTGGCGGCGCGGGCCCGGCCGGGCCGCCGACCCGGCCGCGGTGACCGCCCTGCTCACCGCGGTGACCGGGTACTTCCTCTGGGCGGCGGCCCAACCGCCACCGGTGAACCTGGCCCGGGTCCGCGCCTTCCAGCGTGCCCAGGGTGAGGCGGGGCTCGCCTGGTTGCAGCAGCGGCTGGCCCGCTGAGCCGGCGCCCGGTCGCCCCAGGGTCGCGGCTCAGTCGAAGATGCTCATGATTGTGGAACGCATCCGCCGGACCAGCGGGTCAGGCAACCGCGCGGCCGGCCGGTCGGCCAGTCCCACGGTCGGCATGAAGTACAGCCGCTCCGGGACGATCACCCCCCGGACCCGCTCGTCCGACCCCAGCGACGGCAGGTCGAACGGCAGCCACGCCGCGTAGTCCGCGTGGTCGGTGATCGTCGTCAGCACCGGGCACACGAACGTCATGCCGGTAACCGCGCCGTTGAAGATCGCACCGGAGGCCACCGCGACCAGCAGCGGTGCGTCGGTGTCCGCCCGCCGGTAGACCTCGCCCTGGCTAGGCACGCGGTGAGCAGGTCGACCACCGTCTCGACCGCCGGGGCGGGCAGCTCGGGCGTCGGTACGCCGACGCTGTACGCGAGGTTGTCGGTGTGGACGACCAGCTCCAGCAGCCGGGTGGTCACGAAGTCGTCGAAGCTGATCGACCAGTCTCCCCAGGCCTCGCGACCTCGGGAGCCGCCAGCAGCTCGGCCGCCGCGGTCGCGGCGGCGAGGTAGGACTCTCGGGTCTGAGTCATGCGGAGACCTCTCCGGGTGGGTCGTCGGGGTCGGGGCGGGTCATCCGGAGCACGTCCAGCACCCGGTCGAGCTCGGCCTCGGTGATCCGGCCGCCAGCCACGTGACCCCGGTCCACCACCACCTCCCGGATCGGCCGGCCGGTGGCGAGCGCCTGCTTGGCGACCGCCGCGGCCTCCTCGTACCCGAGGTAGCGGTTGAGCGGGGTGACGATCGCCGGCGAACCTTCCGCGTACGCCCGGCAGATGTCCTCGTTGGCGGTCAGGCCGGCCACGCACCGGTCGGCCAGCAGCCGGGCGGCGGCGGCCAGCAGCCGCACCGACTCCAGCAGGTTGCGGGCCATCACCGGGAGCATCACGTTCAGCTCGAAGTCGCCGGCGCTGCCGGCGAACCCGACCGTGGCGTCGTTGCCGATCACCTGGGCGCAGACCTGCCGGACCGACTCGCAGACCACCGGGTTCACCTTGCCCGGCATGATCGAGGACCCGGGCTGCAGGTCGGGCAGGTTCAGCTCCCGCAGCCCGGCCCGGGGTCCGGACCCGAGCCAGCGGACGTCGTTGGCGATCTTGAACAGGCCGACCGCGATGGTGCGGAGCTGGCCGGAGGTCTCGACCAGCCCGTCCCGGGCGCCCTGCGCCTCGAAGTGGTTACGCGCCTCGGTCAGCGGCAACCCGGTCTCGTCCCGCAGCGCTTCGATCACGGCGGCGGCGAAGCCGGGCGGGGCGTTGATGCCGGTGCCGACGGCGGTGCCGCCCAGCGGCAGCTCGGCCAGCCGGGGCAGCGAGGCGTCCAGCCGCTCGACACCGTTGCGCACCTGCGCGGCGTATCCGGAGAACTCCTGCCCGAGGGTGACCGGGGTGGCGTCCATCAGATGGGTACGGCCGGCCTTGACCACGGTCGCGAACTCGCCGGCCTTGCCGTCCAGCGCCGCGGCCAGGTGCTGCAGCGCCGGCCGTAGCTCGGCCACGACGGCTTCGGTGGCGGCCAGGTGGATGGCAGACGGGAACACGTCATTGGAGGACTGGGACGCGTTGACGTGGTCGTTCGGGTGGACCGCCCGGCCGGACCGGCCGGCCAGCGTCGCCACCACCTCGTTGGCGTTCATGTTCGACGAGGTGCCGGACCCGGTCTGGAACACGTCGATCGGGAACTGGCCGTCGTGCGCGCCGCCGGAGACCTCGCCGGCGGCGGCCGCGATCGCCTCCGCCAGGTCGGGGTCGAGCACGCCGAGCGCCCCGTTCACCCGGGCAGCCGCCGCCTTGATCCGGCCCAGCGCGTGCACCAGCCCCGGCTCCAGCCGACCGCCGGAGACCGGGAAGTTCTCCACCGCCCGCTGGGTCTGCGCCCCCCAGAGCGCGTCCGCCGGCACCCGTACCTCGCCCATCGTGTCGCGCTCGATCCGGAACTCCGCCATGCCACCATCATCCCGGCCGACGCCGTCGCCTGCGACACCGGTATGTCCCGGTTTCATCCCGTCATTGTCAGATTCGTCGCAAGATCATTGCTCGATTCGTCGAGACCCGCCGACTGAGCCAGCTACCGCGCTAGGGCCTCGTAGACCGTGCGGGCAACCTTCTCGGCGAGCAGCGGCGGCACGGCGTTCCCAAGCTGTGCCTGGACGCTGGCGCGAGTACCCACCAGGTCGAAGTCGTCGTCGAACGTGAACAGCCGCTTCACCTCGCCCACCCTCAGTCGCCGGTTTTCCCAGTGGAACGGACCGACGTTCGGACCCGGCTGCGCCTGGATGGTCGGCGCCGGACGGTCCGGGCTGAGCTTGAGAAGGAACGACCAGTACCGGCTCCGCCACCGGAACTGTGGCTGTGCGTGTCCCCGCTCGGCGGTGTAGTGGAGGTAGTTCTCGCCCGGCGGGATGCCGGGCCGGCTCGGCCAGCTGGTCCGGTCAGCGGCGGGAGATGGTGAGCACGGGCTGGGCGGTCTCGGCGTAGAAGTCGTTGCCCTTGTCGTCGACCACGATGAACGCCGGGAAGTCCTCGACATCGATCTTCCAGACCGCTTCCATCCCCAGCTCCGGGTACTCGAGAACCTTCACCTGCCGGATGCAGTCGGCGGCCAGCCGGGCCGCCGGGCCGCCGACCGAGCCAAGGTAGAACCCGCCGTGCTCCTGGCAGGACCGGGTCACCTGGGCCGACCGGTTGCCCTTGGCCAGCATCACGAACGACCCCCCGGCGGCTTGGAACTTCGCCACGTACGAGTCCATCCGGCCGGCGGTGGTAGGACCGAACGAGCCCGACGCGTACCCGTCCGGGGTCTTGGCCGGGCCGGCGTAGTAGACGGCGTGGTCGCGCAGGTACGACGGCAGCTGCTCGCCCGCGTCCAGCCGGTCGGCGAGCTTCGCGTGGGCGATGTCCCGGGCCACCACCATCGGGCCGGTCAGCGACAGCCGGGTCTGCACCGGGTAGCGGGACAGCTCGGCCCGGATCTCGGCCATCGGCCGGTTCAGGTCGATCCGGACCACCTCCGACTCGTCCTCCAGATCGGACACATCCACGTCCGGCAGGAACCGGACCGGGTCGGTCTCCAGCTGCTCCAGCCACACGCCGCTCGGGGTGATCTTCGCGAGCGCCTGCCGGTCCGCCGAGCAGGACACCGCGATCGCCACCGGGCAGGACGCGCCGTGCCGGGGCAGCCGCACCACCCGCACGTCGTGACAGAAGTATCGCCCGCCGAACTGCGCCCCGATCCCGAACTGGCGGGTCAGCTCCAGCACCTGCTGCTCCAGCTCCAGGTCCCGGAACCCGTGCCCGGCCGGCGTTCCGGCGGCGGGCAGCGAGTCCAGGTACTTGGCGGAGGCGTACTTGGCGGTCTTCAGCGCGTACTCGGCCGACGTACCACCGACCACTATGGCCAAGTGGTACGGCGGGCAGGCGGCGGTGCCGATCGCCCGCAGCTTCTCCTCCAGGAACTGCAGCATCCGGGTCGGGTTGAGCAGCGCCTTGGTCTCCTGGAACAGGTAGGACTTGTTGGCCGAGCCGCCACCCTTGGCCATAAACAGGAACTTGTACGCATCCGGCGCGCCGTCCGGGTCCTCGGCGTAGATCTCCACCTGTGCCGGCAGGTTGGTGCCGGTGTTGCGCTCTTCCCACATGGTCAGCGGGGCGAGCTGCGAGTAGCGCAGGTTCAATGTGGTGTACGCCTGCCACACCCCGCGGGAGATCGCCTCGGCGTCCCGGCCGTCGGTGAGCACGTGCCGCCCCCGGTTGCCGACCACGATCGCGGTCCCGGTGTCCTGGCACATCGGCAGCACCCCGCCGGCCGAGATGTTCGCGTTGCGCAGCAGATCCAGCGCCACGAACCGGTCGTTGGCCGACGCCGCCGGGTCGTCCACGATCGACCGCAGCTGGGCGAGGTGGGCCGGGCGCAGGTAGTGCGCGATGTCGTGCATCGCCGCCGCGGTCAGCTCGGTCAGCACCTCGGGCGCCACGGTCAGGAAGCTGCGGCCGCCCGGGCCGGGAACCACCGCCAGCCCGGCGTCGGTGACCAGCCGGTAGTCGGTGGTGTCCGACCCCCGCGGCAGCAGGGGAGAGTACGAGAAATCGGGGCCACTCATGCCCGCCAGACTACTTGGGTTCGGGGATCTGACCAGGCGGGGCAGGCGCGCCGTCGAAGGGGGCGAAGCCGATCGAGCGCCCGTCGGCGATCACCACTCCGTCCGGGGCGCACGCCAGCACCCGGGCCGACGTGGCCCGGGTCAGCCGAGTGTCGCCGGTGGCCGGGTCCCACACGTACACCCGGTCCGGGTTCCGGTCGGCCACCACCACCCCGCACCCGGCCAGCGCCACCCCGGCATCCGGGTCGGCGGTCCGCTCCCACTCCCGCTCGCCGTCGCCGCCGAGCCGCACCGCGTACCGGGTGGTCCGGTCGGCGGCCCGGATCACCGCCAGCTCCGGCGACAGGTCCTCCACCCGCTCGTCCAGCTCACCGGTCCACAGCACCCGCCCGTCATAGCCGTCGACCACGATCGGCAGGCCGTCCGGGCGGACCGCCGCCATCGCGGTACCGTCGCTCAGCGGTGGCTCCCGCTGCTCGCACCCGACGTCGTCGGTGGTCCAGAGGTGGTAGGGCTGCGGCCCCCACACCGGGGCGCCGCTGATCGCCTCGTAGCCGGTCACCGAGCTCACGCAGACCCCGCCGTGCCGCTGCATCGTCGACCGCACCACCCGGTCCCCGACCACCATGATCCGCTCGCCGCGGGCCTGCTCCAGCTCCTGCAGGATCTTCCCGTCCGAGGTCCGCACCACCACCACGAGGTCCGCGCCGCGCCGGGTGGTGGTCAGCCCGAGCAGTGGCGGCACCGGCTCCGGGCCGGAGACCCGGGAGTGGATCCGGTTCGGGGCGGCGCCGCGGGGCCCGGCCAGCTCCGGGTGGGCGCCCAGCATCCCGGACCGCTCGCCGGGCAGGTCGGTGGTCCAGACTGGCTGCCCGACGCCGGCCTGCCCGAGCCGGTGGTAGCGCAACTGGCAGGCACGGCCGTCCCCGCACTGCAGGTCGAGCCAGGCGTCCCGGTAGCCCCAGACCGCCACCGCCCGCTCCTCGGTGTGCAGCACCGCTCCGGTGCCGGGATCCCGCACCTCGTACCCCTCGCCGTCCCGCGGACTGATGATCACGAGGGCGTCGTCCGGACCACCGGCCACCACCACCCAGCTGGCCGGCAGCTCCTCCTCCTCCGAGCCCGGGGCGATCACGACACCCGAGCTGCGCCGCCGCAGCTGGGTGCTGGTGCCGGCATCGACCGCCAGCGCGTCCCCGGCGGCGGCCGCCGCGGCCGGCCGGGAGCCGAGCCGGTCCTGCCAGGTCAGGTCCGGCGCCAGCGGCCGTTCCTGGGTGAGCCACCCCCACACCGCCGGCAACGGGTTCGGGGCGATCCCGGAGCCCACCAGCAGCGCGTACACGAACACGGCGAGGAGCAGCCACAGCTGGCGCCTACCCCTCCGCTTGGCCATCGGTCCACGCTAGCCACGGGTACGCGGCGGCAGGGGCTACGTCACGTCGGTCCCGATCCGTCCGTGTCGCTGTGGATTGTCCGCTATTCCGGCGGCCGCGTGCCGGTTGCCGCGGTGGTCACCAGCGGCAGGACCCGGTAGCGGATCTGCTCGGCGAGCGCGATCTGAGTGGAGGCCCGCTCGATCCCCTGGTACGCGACGACGTGGTCGATCACCCGCTGCAGGTCGGCGTTGGAGCGGGCCACGATCCGGCACAGCAGGTCGCCGGAGCCGGTGATCGTGTACGCCTCCAGCACCTCCGGGATGGTCGCCAGGTGCGCGGCGACCGGGTCGTGGCCGCCGCTCTGGCGGATCTGGAGGGTCACGAACGCGGTGACCGTGAACCCGACCGCCGCCGGGTCGATCTCCGGCCCGAAGCCGCGGATCACCCCGCGGGCGAGCAGCTTGTCCAGCCGCGCCTGGACCGTGCCGCGGGCCACCCGCAGCCGGCGGGAACACTCGAGCACCCCGATCCGGGGCTCGGCGGCGAACAGCGCGATCAGCCGGGCGTCCAGCTCGTCCACCGGGGCTGAGACCGGCTCGCCGCCAACCTGGGCAGGATGCACAGCTGCCACCCTATCTCGGGTGGCTGGCTGCGCAGGTTGACCAGCCGATCGCGTACTGGTTGCACAGATCATCTCGTCGTCGGATGCTGTTGACCATGACCCAGGCAGCCGAAGACCTCACCATCGACCAGCTCGTCGGCGCGGTGCCGCACGACCTCTCGGCCGACCCGTTCCCGGTGCTCGGCATCGACCACCTGCGGTTCATGGTCGGCAACGCGAAGCAGGCCGCGCACTTCTACTCGGCCGCGCTCGGGATGGCCTGCGTGGCGTACCGCGGCCCGGAGCAGGGCCATCCGGACCACGCCGAGTATCTGCTGACGTCCGGACAGGCCCGGTTCGTGCTCACCGGGGCGGTCCACGCCGGGGCACCGGCCGCCGCCCACCACGCCCGGCACGGCGACGGGATCTGCGACATCGCGCTGACCGTCCCGGACGTGGACGCCGCGTACGCGCACGCCACCGCCCAGGGCGCCACCGGCGCCCGGGAGCCGGCGACCGAGCGCGACGAGCACGGCGAGGTGCGGGTGGCCGCGATCCGGACCTACGGCGACACCGTCCACACGCTGATCGACCGGTCCGGCTACACCGGCCCGTTCCTGCCCCACTTCGTGGCCCGGCCGCCGATCGTGGCGCCCCAACCACGGTTCCAGGCCGTCGACCATGTGGTCGGGAACGTCGAGCTGGGCAAAATGGACGAGTGGGTCGGCTTCTACCAGCGAGTGATGGGTTTCACCAACATGGCCGAGTTCGTCGGCGACGACATCGCCACCGACTACTCGGCGCTGATGAGCAAGGTGGTCGCCAACGGCACCCGGAGGGTGAAGTTCCCGCTCAACGAGCCGGCGCTGGGCCGCAGGAAGTCGCAGATCGACGAGTACCTGCAGTTCTACGGTGGCCCCGGCCCGCAGCACGTGGCGCTGGCCACCGGCGACATCCTGGCCAGTGTGGACGAGATGCGGGCGGCCGGGGTGGAGTTCCTGCCGACTCCGGACTCCTACTACCAGGACCGGCAGCTGCGGGACCGGATCGGGCAGGTGCGGGTGCCGATCGAGGAGCTGCAGGCCCGGCGGATCCTGGTGGACCGGGACGAGGACGGCTACCTGCTGCAGATCTTCACCAAGCCGCTGCAGGACCGGCCGACCGTGTTCTTCGAGCTTATCGAGCGACACGGCTCGATGGGGTTCGGCAAGGGGAACTTCAAGGCCCTGTTCGAGGCGATCGAGCGGGAGCAGGAGCGCCGCGGCAACCTCTGAGCGGCGCTCGGCTGCCCCGTACACTGCCCGGGTGACCGTGGAGCAATCGTGAGCGTCCCTCCGGGGTGGTATCGCGACCCGGCCGAGCCGACCGTCCAGCGGTGGTGGGACGGCGAGGGCTGGGTCGGTGACCCGCTGCCGGCGGACGCCACGCCGCCGCCGGGCCCCCCGGCCCAGGAGCCACCGGTGCCGGTGCCGGTGCCGATGGTGCCAGCGGTGCCCGGCGTGCCCGGCGCCACCGAGCCGGCGGCCTCGCCACCCGGAGCCGTCGAACCGGTCCCGCCCGGCTGGTCGACCGGCCGGGCGGTGCCCGACCTGACCCCGCCCCGCCCCCAGGGTTACCCGCTGGCCACGCTCGGGTCCCGGCTGGTCGCGCGGCTGGTCGACATCGGGATCGTGCTCGCCCTCAACGTCGTGGTGAACGGCTGGTTCGTCTACCAGTTCTGGCTGGAGGTCTCGCCGGTGGTCCAGGAGGCGTGGCGGCGCAGCCTGGCCGGGGAGACCATGTCCGACCTGCCGGAGACCGGCGACGCCGGCAACCTGCAGCTGGTGATCCTGGTGCTGGCCACGGCGCTCTGGTTCGCGTACGAGGTGCCGGCGATCGCCAACACCGGCCAGACCCCGGGCAAGCGGCTGCTGCGGATCCGGGTGGTGCGGCTGGAGGCCACCGAGCCGCTCGGGTTCGGCCGCTCCTTCCGGCGCTGGAACACGATGGGCCTGCCGACCCTGCTGTGGTGGTGCTTCGGCATCGGCTTCCTGCTCCAGCTGGTCGACGCGCTGTTCGCCGTGTTCGACCGTCCGCTGCAGCAGGCGCTGCACGACAAGTCGGCCCACACCGCCGTGATCTCGGTCGCGGCGCCGCCGCGACCTGCGAAGGAGTCCCCGGATGAGCAGTAGCCAGCTGACCCGTCCCGACCTGGACCAGCTCCCCAGCTACGTGCCCGGGCGCAGCGCCCCCGGTGCGATCAAGCTGGCCAGCAACGAGGTGCCGTACGGGCCGCTGCCCGGGGTGGTGGAGGCGATCACCCAGGCCGCGGCGAACGCCCACCGGTATCCGGACATGGGTGTGGTGGCGCTGCGGGAGACCCTGGCCGAGCGGTACGGGGTGGGGGTGGACCGGATCGCCACCGGCTGCGGTTCGGTGGCGCTGACCGAGCACCTGGCGCGGGTGACCTGCCTGCCCGGCGACGAGATCCTCTACTCGTGGCGAGCGTTCGAGGCGTACCCGATCATCGCGGCGGCAACCGGTGCGACCAGCGTGAAGGTTCCCAACGACGCCGGCCACCGGCACGACCTGGCGGCGATGGCGGCCGCCGTGACCGACCGGACCCGGATGATCCTGGTCTGCAACCCGAACAACCCCACCGGCACCGCGGCCCGCCGGGCCGAGCTGGACGAGTTTCTGGCGGCGGTCGGGGAGGGCGTGCTGGTGGTGCTGGACGAGGCGTACCGCGAGTTCGTCACCGACCCGGACGTGCCGGACGGGCTGGCGGCCTACGGCGACCGGCCGAACGTGGTGATCCTGCGCACCCTGTCCAAGGCGTGGGGGCTGGCCGGGCTGCGGGTCGGGTTCCTGATCGCCGCCCCGGAGGTGGCCGGGACGGTGCGCAAGGTGGTCACCCCGTTCTCCACCAGCGCCGCGGCGCAGGCGGCGGCGCTGGCGGCGCTGGCCGCCCCGGAGGAGATGCGGCGCCGGTGCGACCTGGTGATCGCCGAGCGGGGGCGGGTGTTCGAGGCGATCCGCAAGCTGGTGCCGGACGTGCCGGCCGCGCAGTCCAACTTCGTCTGGCTGCCGTTGGGCGAGCGGTCGGTGCCGTTCGCCACCGCGTGCGCGGCCGGGGGCGTGCTGGTGCGGCCGTTCCCGGACGAAGGGGTACGGGTGACGATCGGCACCCCGGAGGAGAACGACACGCTGCTCGCGCTCGCCGAGGATGCGCTGTCCTCCTGACCCGGCGACCGCGGGTGTGGCACCGTTGACGTATGCGTGACGTGTCCGGACCTGACCCGCCCGGCCCCCCGTCTCCCGGCCCCCCGTCTCCCGGGCCACCGAATCCCGGGCCACCGAATCCGCCGCCCGGGCCGCCAGTCCCGCCACCGGAGCCGCCCACCCCACCGCCCGGACCACCCGCCCCGCCGCCTGGTCCGTCCCCGGTGCCGCCGTTCCCACCGCCGCCACCCGGCGCGTAACCGGCATTCCGCCCCTCCGCCGCACCAGCACCCCGGCCACCCAACGGGTATGTCTAGAGTTGCTGCCACTCTGCTCGCACAGATGGAGCAGCGCGGCGGCCGCTGGCGCATCCGGAGCAGACCGGCAGCGTCCATGGACACCACCCGCCGGCCAGCCGCGACACACCGCGGACACCGGCTACGTCATCCGCTACCCGGGCCTGGTCGACCGTCCCTAGGACCGAACGTGGTCAGCGCATCGGCATCGGAGTACCGGGACCGCACGAAGGTGTCGGCGAACTCGGCCGCGTTCGGGTAGCCGGACTCGGCCACGATCCGGGCGCAGGCGGCGTCCAGGTCCAGCTCGGTGCGGCGCAGAGACACCCGGACCGCCCCACCCAGCAGCGCCCAGTGCGCGCCCGCGCCCCCGTACGGCATCCCGACACTGCCCGGGTTGACCACCGTGCGCCGGTGCGCCAGTCGCAGGAACGGCATGTGGCTGTGCCCGCACACCACCGCCGACACACCATCCTCCAGCGTGGACAGCACCTCCGCCCAGCGCTCCAGCGAACTGTCGACCAGCACCACCTCCTGGTCGTCGCGCGGGGTGGCGTGGCAGAAGACGGTCCGGCCCAGCCCGGCCACGTCCAGCTCCGCCGCCAGCGGCAGCCCCGCCAGCAGCTCCCGCTGGTCCGGGCGCAGCTGGCCGGCCGCCCACGGCGCGACCTGGTCCGGGATGTCGCCGGTCCCGCCGCGAGCCAGCGTGACCAGCTCCCGGTCGGCGTTGCCTCGCACCCACACCGCCCGGTCGCCGAGCGAGCTCAGCAGGTCCAGCGTCTCCACCGGCTGCGGCCCGGCGGCGATGTCCCCGGTGAGCACGATCCGGTCCGCCGCCTGTACGTCCGGCTCGGCCAGCACCGCCTCCAGCGCCGGCAACACCCCGTGGATGTCCGACAGCACCGCCACCGACTCCGCAATCCGCCCACTCACTGGTGCTCCCGCCAGGTGCCGGTGGTGAGGAAACCGTCGATGGTGGACAGATACGGTGCCAGGTCGAGCCCCTGCCCGCGTACCCAGTCGTCGGCGAAGTAGGTGTGCCGGTAGCGCTCGCCGGAGTCGCACAGCAGGGTGACCACCGAGCCGGCCTCGCCGGCCGCGCGGAGCTGGGCGATCAGCCCGAACGCCCCCCACAGGTTGGTGCCGGTCGAGCCGCCGACCCGCCGGCCGAGCAGCCCGGACGCGGTCCGGGTGGCGGCCACCGAGGCGGCGTCGGGCACCCGGACCATCCGGTCGACCACCGAAGGCAGGAACGACGCCTCCACGCCGGGCCGGCCGATCCCCTCGATCCGGGAGCCGTGCGGGCTGCGTACCGACCAGTCGCCACACTCCCAGGCCGGGAAGAACGCCGAGTTCTCCGGGTCGACCACGCACACCTTGGTGCGGTGCCGCCGGTAGCGCACGTACCGCCCGATCGTGGCGCTGGTGCCGCCGGTGCCGGCGCCGACCACCACCCACGCCGGCACCGGGTGCCGCTCCAGTGCCAGCTGCTCGAATATGGACTCGGCGATGTTGTTGTTGCCCCGCCAGTCGGTGGCCCGCTCGGCGTACGTGAACTGGTCCATGAAGTGCCCACCCAGGTCGTCGGCGAGCCACCGGGCCTCCACCACCGCCGCGGCCGGGTCCTGCACCAGATGGCACCTGGCGCCGTAGAACTCGATCAGCTCGATCTTCTCCGGCGAGGTGGACGCGGGCATCACCGCCACGAACGGCAGCCCGAGCATCCGGGCGAAGTAGGCCTCGGAGACCGCGGTCGAGCCGGAGGACGCCTCCACGATCGTGGTGTCCGGTCCGACCCAGCCGTTGCACAGTGCATAGAGGAACAGCGACCGGGCCAGCCGATGCTTGAGCGAGCCGGTCGGGTGCACCGACTCGTCCTTGAGATAGAGGTCGATCCCCCACTCCGGCGGCAGCGGGAACGGCAGCAGGTGGGTGTCGGCCGACCGGTTCGCGTCCGCCTCCACCCGCGCCACCGCGTCGGTCACCCAGGCCCGGGCCGCCTCGTCACACCGGTCCAGCTGGTTCATGGCCGGACGGTAACACCGGCGGGACGGCCACCCGGCTCAGGCGTCGCCCAGCTGGTCCTCCCGGTCCTCGCCGCCGTCCAGCCGCTGCTCCACCGCGTGCGGCTCGTACATCTCCTCCACCACCCGCAGGTAGAGCTCGTTCGGGTTGGGCAGGTGCGGGATCTCCCGCAGCGCCTGGTCCTGCCCGGCCGACTCGAGCACGAACGTGCCGTAGTTGAGCAGCCGGGCGGTCGGCGTCTGCTCGTACTTCATGTCGGTCACCCGGGCCAGCGGCATCATCGCCACGTGCCGGGTGACGATGCCGCTGACCACCATCACCCGCTTGTTGGTGAGGATGAACCGGTCGAAGTGCCACTCCGCGACCCGCCAGCCGACCCAGGCCAAAACCACCAGCCAGGCCAGTACGGTCAGCGGCGGCACCCAGGCCAGGTCCCGCGGACCCCGCCCCGACCACGCCTCGACGTAGCCGGCCAGCAGGCCGAACCCGACCGTCGCGAGCACGCCGACCGTGATCGGGGTGGACAGGTGGATCAGGTGCCGCCGCCACTCGCCGCGGAACCGCTCGGTCGGGAACAGGTAGCGGGCGATCAGGTCGCTCGGCGGCTCCTGCAGCGGAGACACCCGGCGTACGGCGGCCGCCGGCGCGTCGAGCGGCTGTAGCCCGGCCAGCTCGGACGGATCGATCGGCGGCAGCGACTCCGGGACCCGCGGGCCGGGGACCGGCGCAATCCCGAGGTACGCGGTGTCCGCGGAGCCGGCCGGGTCCGCGGTGCCGGCCGGGTCGGCGGGCGGCGGTGCCGGTGGCGGCGCGGTCATGGCCGACCGCCGGGGGCGCCGGACGGCTCGACCAACGGCTGGTCGGCCAGCAGGGTCCGGATCAGCTGCCGGGTGGCGGGGGTCAGCTCGTCCGGGTGCTCTGTGTCCCGCCACCGGAGCAGGTCCGCCACGATCTCGCGTACCTCCGCCTGATCGCCCTGGGCATGGGCGGTCCGCAGCAGATCCCGCCAGGGGTGGTCGTCGCTGCGCCGGGCGTCGGCCAGCCAGGCCTGCCGGACCGCCCACCGGGCGGTGTCGAAGTCGCCGGTGGCGAGGCCGAGCTCGACAAGCTGGTGGGCGGTGTCGACCACCCCGGCAAGGATCAGCTCCGGCTGGACCGCCGAGCCCGGCAGCCAGCTGTACGGCACCCGGGGGCTGGCCCCGGCCAGCTCGCCGGCGTCCTGCAACGGCGCGCCCTCGACCAGGCTCAGGGCCGCCCGCAGGTCCGCCGCCCCGGCCGGGCCCCGCCGCTCGCCGCGGGCGCGCAGCCGGCGGAACAGGTGCCAGTCGACCAGCAGCCCCGGCCGCACCCGGTAGCGGCCGTCGGTAGTGGCCTCGGACAGCCACGGCTGGCCGTCCGGGCCGGTGCCCAGCCACCGGCGTACGTTCATGATCACAGCGGTACGGAGGGTGGGGCGCGCCGGCTGGGTCGGCCACAGCTGGCGGGAGATCTCGTCGGCGCTGGCCCCCGGGTCTCCGCAGACGGCGAGGTAGACCACCATCTCCTGGCACACTCTCACCCGGTGGCTGGGGGGTGGGCCGGGTGCGGTGAGGCGGACCGGCCCGAGCACCGCCACCCGGGGCGGCTGGGCGGCGTCCCGCCACCACTGCGCCAGGTCGGCGTCCAGCTCCGGGTCGGGATCCGGGCTGGACTGCTCCGGCGGGGGGCGCTCCGGGGGCGGCGGCTCCGGGGCGGGCGGCTCCGGGGTGGCGGGCCGGCCGGTGGCCTTGGTGCCCGCCGTCCACGGGTCGGCGGCCGGCGGGGCGGGGTGGTCGTCGGCGGCGGCCGCGTGCTGGAGCAGGTCGGCGAGCGGGCCGAGCAGGTGCTCGGGTAGGGCGGCCGCCGGCAGCGGGTGGGAGTCGTCCAGGAACCCGGCCTTGAGCAGCCCCTCGTCGGTGATCGCGATGGACCGGCGGCCGTAGCCGCCCCCGGCCGGGGCGGTGGTGGCCACCGCCACCGCGCATCGCCGCCCGGCGTCGACCAGCGCACCTTCCAGGTACGCGAGCAGCTCGTCGTGCTCGGGGCGGGGACGGTTGACCACCAGCAGGTGCGGCGCCCAGGTGTCGGTCGCGGTGTCACTGGTGCGGCCGTGCACCGAGTCGGCCAGCCCGTGCCCGTCCAGCGCCGAGACGGTGTGGGACAACCGCTGGCGCAGCTCACCGGCCGCTTCGGGCAGCGAGTCCGCGACCGCGACCCGGTCCGGGTTGAGGGCGGCCAGCACCCCGGCGACCTCCGGCGGGAACCCCGCGAGCACCACCCGCACCTGGTCCGACCACGGGTTGTGGGCGAGCTCCGCGACCAGGTAACGCAGCAGGTCGCCGGTCCGGTCGGGGTTGCCGGTGACCGTGAGCATCCCCATCCGTTCCAGGTCGATCAGCAGATGCTGGCCGGGCTGGGAACCGATCGTGACCAGCGCCGGCAGCGGTGCGAGCACCCCGGCCACCTCCGGCAGGGCGGCGGTGACGGGCAGGAACCAGCTGCTCGGGCCGCTGGCGTGGAACGGCGGCGGCGGTTCCCGGTCGGCCGGCGAGGAGAGGATCAGGTGGATCTCGCCGTCACCGATCCAGACCGCTCCGACATCCGGCAGGCGGGCCGGTCCGGCGCCGGGGGCGGGGGCGGCGCCCGCGGCGCCGGCGGCGTCCGCGGCGTCCGGCGGGCCGGCGTGCGAGGCCGCCAGGAACCGCAACGCACGGTCGAGCCGGGCGACGTCGGCGGTCGCGGCGGCCCGCAGGGTCGCCTCGGCCGCGGCGTCGCCCGGGTGGGTGATGACCCGGCCGGCCCGGCGGCGGGCCGCCTTCCGCCACCGGTACAGCCCGAGCGCACCGACCAGCACCGAGGCCAGCACACCCGCCGCCAGCAGCGGTCCGGACGCCGGCTGCGGGTCCGCCGGCGGCTGCGGCTGCACCGGCGGTTGGGCCGCCTCCGGCGGGGGCCCGGCGCCGATCCCGGGGGGTGAGGGAGCGGCGCCGGGCGTGGGGGCGGTGCCTGGATAGCCCAGCGGCGGCTGGGCCGCCCCGCCGCCGTCGGCCGCACCGCCCGGGGACGGGGGCGGGGTCGGGGGCGGTTCCGGCTCGGTGGGCTCGGTGGGCGGGGCGGCCAGCTCGCCGGTGGCGTGCCGGCGCTCACCCTGGTCCTCGGCGTCCGCCGGCAGCACCAGCCGGTCACCGGGCTGGATGTGGTCCGGATACTCCGGATACCGCTCGGCGTATCCGGGGTTGAGCGCCGCGATCTCCGGGTAGCGCCGCTCGTCCCCCAGGTACCGGCCGGCGATGTGCCACATCCAGTCGCCCCGGTCGACCTCGTGCACGAGCTGTTCGGAGGCCGGGTCCGGCGCGTCCTGTGCCAGGCCGGCAGCCGGTACCGGGGCGGCCGCCACCGGCGCCGGGTGGTCGAGGTAGGCGGCGTGGGCGTGGCTGATGCCGGGCGTGGTCAGCGCGGCCAGCACCCCGGCCACCAGCACGTTGGCCAGCCGCTGTGGTCCGGCCAGCCCGGGCACCCGCGGGGTGCGGCGCCCGGTCAGCTGGGCCCCCAGCTCCAGCAGCAGCGAGCCGGCCACCACCGCCCAGGCCACCCACCCGACCACCGACAGCGTCCACAGCAGCAGCTGACCGTCGTCCGGGCGGGTCAGCAGGTCGGCGACCTGGCCCGGGGTCGGGAGCCGGTCCGGCACCGGGTTGCCACCCAGCGCGAGCAGCAGCGCCGGACCACCCGCCAGCACCGCCACCAACCCGGCCACCGCCGCCGGCCCGACCAGCAGCCACCGGACCAGCCGGCCCAGCCGCCCGTACCGCGTCATGGTGTGCCTCCCGCCTGCTACTCGTCGACCAGGTGCGCGTCGGCCCGCCCGCGCGCCGTGTACGGTCCGAACCCGAACGCCCCCAGGAACAGCGGCGGGTAGGGCACCGCCACGGCCACCGACACCCGCCGCCCGTCCTCGCTGACCTGCGCCTGCCCGGTCACTCCGGCGGCGGCCAGGTAGGCGTCCGCGGCGGCGCTGGCCGCGGCCGGATCGACCACGATCTGCTCGCCGGTGACCGCCAGCGGGATGTCGATCGCCTGCCCGGCCGCCCGGGCCGCCTCGTTGGCGACGTTGTCGGCCCGGTGCATCGCCCGCAGGTAGCCCGACGCGTCCCACATCAGCGCCATGAACAGCAGCATCATCGGCATCGTGGCGGCCACGAACACGCTCACCCGTCCCCGGTCGCCGGTCATCGCCGCACCCGGTACTGGTCGAGCGGGGAGACGAAGCTGGCCGAGATCGGCCGGCCGGCCGGCACCCCGACCAGGTCGACATCGCCGTAGGTGACCGCACACGTCACCCGTACCGTCACCGAGGCCGGCGTCCCGACCGGCTGGCCGAACCCGGCGGTGTCCACCGCCACCGCCGGGCCACCGACACACGCCAGCCCCTGCTCGGACAGGCTCTGCTCCACAGTGGTGGTGGCCAGGACGCGGGCGGTGCCGGCATCCCGGGCCAGCGACGCGGTACGGGCACCGTCGTAGGCGGCCATCTCGACCTCGCTGATCGCGTTCCCGGTCCGGCCGAGCACCACCGCGGCGGTGAACAGCGCCAGGAACATCGGCATCAGGACCGCCATCTCGATCGCCGCCGACCCGCGGGCGCCCCGGGCGGTCATGTCAGCCGCTCCACCGGCGCCGACGCGGTCTGGGTAACTGTCACGGTGACCCACGGGAGCACGCTGATCGCCTCCCCGCGGACCGTGGCGACCACGTGCTCGCCGTCGTTGCTGACCCGGATGTCCGGGTCCCACAGCACGTGTGGGAGCCGGGCGTGGAAGCCCTCGGCCCGGGTAAGCCCGGCCCCCGGCTCGGCCTGCCAGGCCCGTTCCCCCTCGGCCGCGACCTGCGCGACCGACAGCGCCGCCTGCTGGGCCAGGTAGTACATGCCCAGGTGAGCCACCCCGAACACGCACAGCAGCAGCAGCGGCAGGATGATCGCCATCTCGATCCCGCCGCCGCCCCGATCCCGGCCACGGTCCCCGGGCCGCACGGCTACTCTCCGCCCTCGGCACCGCCGCCGCCGTCGCCGGCCGGGCCCTCCACCTGGTCCATGAACAGGTTGGCGAGGTTGTCCCCCCACGCCGCCACGGCGAGCGCGAGGATGACCATGGCGGAGACCATGACGGCGTACGCCATCGGCCCGAACTCGCCACGGTCCGCCCGGAGCTTGTGGGCGAGTGCGATAGTCAAGCGATACATGACGGTCCCTCACTGCCTAAGTAATCCCTATGTAGACCTGTTGGGTGATCGGATAGATGACGAACGCGGCGAGGATGAACAGCAGGATCGCCCCCGGGATCTCCAGCTTCCCGGTGGTCGCCTCGGCCCGGGACAGCGCATCGGCGCGGATTTGGTCCCGCAACGAGTCCGCCCGCTCCAGCAGGGTCCGGTTCACCTGCGCACCGGACTGGCCCGAGCTCTGCATGATCTGGCCGACGTCCCCCAGCTCGGCCACCCCGAGCTCCCGCCCCAGCGCGGTCAGCTCCTCCCATGGTGGACGGTGGTGGGCCCGGGCGCGCAGCAGCGCCTGCCGGATCTGCCGGATCACCCAGCCGTCCCCGACCTCGGCCGCCCGCTCCAGCGACTCCACCGAGCCGTGGCCGGCTCCCCGCTCCATCGCCACCAACGACAGGTAGACCGCCACCACCGACCGGAACTCCCGCCGCACCCGGCGCGCCCGGAACTGCAGGTCACTGTGGGCGATCACCGCGAACACGGCGGCCGTGGCGAGGCTGAGCGTGGCGCTGGCCGCGATCGCGGGCGCCGGCAGGTGCCGACCGGCGGCGGCCAGCATCACGCTGAGCAGCACCGGCAGCGCCATCCCGGCCAGCGCCGCCGTCAGCAGCGACGCATAGTAGTAGCCGGCGGTACGGCCGAGCAGGGCCAGGCTCTCGTACGGCACCGGGAACCGCCGCAGCAGCCGGTCGGCACCGGCCAGCCGCCCCTGCCGGCGCAGCTCCGGGTGCAGCCGCTGCAGCGCCGGACCCAGCGCCGGGGTGGCCGGCAGCAGCTCCCCGACCAGGATCACCGCCCCGGCGGCGGCCAGCGCACCGACCACAAGCGAGCCGACCAGTACGAAGTCCATCAGGCCACCCCCGGCGGTCGCAGGAACCGGGGCTGGGGCGGCGGCCGGCTCAGCGAGCGCACCCACATCAGCGTGCCGATGAACGCCCCGGCCAGCGCGAGCAGCACCAGCTGGCCCTGGCCGGTCGTGTATGCGGAGATCAGGTCCCCGCGGGCCAGGATCGCCACCACGATCAGCCCGAACACGGTCATGAACCGCACCGTGGTGCGCGGCTGGGTGCGCTTGGCGTGCACCTCCCGACGCATCGAGACCTGCTTGGCGGCGTCCCCGGCGATCGCGGCCAGCACCTCGGTCAGGTGCTCCCCCCGGTCGGCCACGTGCAGCAGCAGCGCGGCCACCACGTGCTCGGCCACCGGATCGTCCAGCTCCGCGGCGAACCGGTGCAGCGCCAGCTTCGGGTCGGCGCCGGCCTGCAACCGGGCCGCCAGCGTCCGCACCGGCTCGGCGATCGCGGCCGGCGCCACCTCGGCACTGCCGACGATCGCGGAGGTCAGCCCGGCGCCGGTGGACAGCTGGTCCTTCAGCCGCCGGGTCCAGTCCGCGAGCGCCTCGGCCCGGCCGATCGCCCGCTCCTCCCGCTTCCCGACGCTCCACAGCCACGGCACCCCGGGCACCGCCACCCCGGCCAGCAGCGCCATCGCCGGCACGCCGGTCAGCAGGTACCCGGCCACCGCCAGCACCGCCGCCGTGACCAGCAGCCCCTGCCGGGCCCGCCGCTCGGCCGCGGTCACACCGGAGCCCCGCCACCAGCGACGGACTCGGGCCGCCACCCCGGACTCGGTCCGTTGTGGCGGCGGCGGGGTGCGGGTGCCGCGCAGGCCGGCCACCACCAGGATCACGCCGCCGACCGCGAGCGCCGCCAGCACCGCCACATACGCATCCAGGATCATGCCCGCCTCCGGCCCGGCCAGGCACCGCGCTTGGCCTCGATGTAGGGGACTAGCACCCGGGCGTCGTAGCCGGCCAGCAGCAGCGGGTCGCGCAGCCGCTCCGGCAGGTGCCGCGGGACCGCCCGGCCATCCGGCCCGGGGGCGAACACCTCGGTGGTGACCACGTGCCCCGACTCGAAGCTGTCGTGCACCTCGACAATGTTCGACACGTAGCGCAGCTTGGCGCCGCCCCGCGCCCGCTCGTCCCGCAGCGTCAGGTAGACGATCAGGTCCAGCGAACCGGCCGCCATCCGCTGGGCGAGCTCGGCGGACATTCCCCGGCCGTGGGAGAGCGCCAGCTCCACGATCCGGTCCATCACCGCGTACGCGGAGCGGGTGTGGACTGTGCACATCGAACCGAGACTGGACCGCATCGCCTTGAGCATCGCCACGATCTCGTGGCTGCGGACCTCCCCGACGATGATCCGGGGCGCCGACATCCGCAGCGCGAACGCGATCAGGTCGTCCAGTGTGATCTGCCCTTCCGGGCGGCCGTCCGGTCCCCGTTCCCCGTGCCCCTCCCGGGCCTCGAAGCTCATCGCCCACGGGTGCTTGCCGGTCGTGTGCAGGCCGAGCTCCCGGGACTCCTCCAGCACCACGAACGCCTCGTGCGGCGGGATCCGGTCGGCCAGCGCCCGCAGCAGGGTGGTCTTGCCGGCATCGGCCGGCCCGGCCACCATGATGTTCGCCTTCGCGTCCACCGCCGCCGCCAGGAACCGGCAGGTCAGCTCGTCCAATGTGCCCAGCTCCATCAGCTTCTCCAGGCTGATGTCCACGTGCCGGTGCCGGCGGATCGCCGCGTACGGCCGGGGGGTGATCTGGTCGACCGCGGCCAGCCGGCTGCCGTCGACCAGCTGCCGGTCCAGCAGCGGCCGGGCGGTGGTCAGCGCCCGCTCGGTGCCGGGACCCTGCCGGGCCAGGGTCTGCAGCATCTGCAGCAGCTCCTCGTCCGAGTCGGCGACCGGCGGGGCCGCCACGATCGATCCGTCGCTGCGCTCCACCCGCACCTGGTCGCAGCCGAGCACGTGCACGTTCTCCACCTGCGGGTCGGCCAGCAGGATCTGCAGCCGGCCGAGCCCGACCAGCTCCCCGGCGACCGCGTCGGCCAGCGCCCGCTCGTCGCCGTCGGTGACTGGGTTACCGCGCAGCCGTTCGCCGTCCACATAGGCTTTGACATGGGCGGCGACCAGCTCCTCCCCGAGCGCGGCCGGGTCGGCGCCGGGACCGGCCTCCCGGAGCCGCTCGGCCAGCTCGTCGGCGACCGCCCGGTGCAGCCGCCGGACCGTGGCGTAGTCCACCACCGGCGGCGGCTCCCAGGCCGGTGGCGGTGTCCCGGGCGTTGGTCGCGTCAGGTCGTGGCCGTTGATGCGCTGCGGCACTACCGGCACCGGTCTCGACTCATACCGCACCGGCCACCTCCGGCTGCCGGGCCAGCGTGGCGTGGGCCGCGGCGGCGGCCCGGGCCAGCGGGCGGCGCCGGTGCACCGGGCCGCCGAAGCTCAGCGCCCGGGCGGTCCGCGGGTCGGCGGGCAGGCTGGCCGCCAGCGGCACCTGCAGCCGCTCGGCCACCTCGCCGGCCGGGTACGGGCCAGCCTCCACCACCAGCAGGCCCAGCCGGTCGGCGCGCTCGGCCAGCTCCCGGTGCAGCAGCTGGATCGCCGGCACCGCGTGCGACACCGACGGCAGGCTGCCCCGCAGCACCAGCAGCACCCGGTCGGCCGCCTGCAGCACCGGCCACCCGACCGGCGCGCCAGCACCCAGCCGTCCACAGTCGGCGATCACGGTGCCAGCGGTGGGCTCCAGCCGCCGCAGGTGCTCGGCGATCGCGCCCCAGACCGGCCCGACGGTCGCCGACTGCGCCGGGTCGCGGACCCCCGGCAGCAACAGCCGCCGGCGGTGTGGCGGGTCCAGGTCCACCAGCTGCCGCTCGAACTCCTCGGCCAGCCGCCCCCGCAGCTCGGCCACCGCCAGCTGGGCCAGCCCGCGCTGCGCATCCAGCCCGCCGCGCAGGTAGCCGGCCAGCACGTCCCCGCCGGCCGGGTCGCACTCGGCCAGCAGGCACCGGCCGGGCCAGGTCAGCGTGAACGCCAGCGCGCTGGCGGTCACCCCCGGGCTGCCCTTGGCCGACACCAACGCGATCACGGGCCGGCCTCCGGCACTAGCACCACGGTGAGCTGGCCGGCGGCAGCCAGCGACGCCACCACCGCACCGTCCCGCTCGGCCACCAGCAGGCTGACCACCACCAGGTCGGCGCCGCGGCCGTCGGCGTCCTGCAGGTCGTGCACCCGGGCGTCGAAGGTGCGCGGCTGCTCGTCCGGCGCCGCCCCCTGGGCGCTGGTGGCCACCAGCAGCACCGGGTCACCGGCGCGTAAGGTGCGGCCTGGCAGCCGGTCCCGGGACACCCCGATCGCCACCAGCTGCTCGCCCGGGCCGGGCACCTGCTGGTCGGTCAGCTGCTCCATCGACAGCAGCGTGCCGGCCGTCAACGACACCGCCGCGTACCGGCCGACCACCCGGTCGACCTGGTCGATCGGCACCGGGGACAGGCCGGGGGAGCTGTTCAGCCGGACGATCCGCAGGTCGTCCGAGACCACCTGGGCGCCGACCGGCACGTCCCGGGCCACCGCCAGGTACTCCTGGGACGGGCCGACCGCCCGGAACAGGGTCGCCGCGCCGAGCGCCGCCAGCACGATCGCCAGCACGCCGATCCCGACCCAGCCACGGCGGACGTGCCGCTGCCGGACCAGCCGGGGCGCGTCGGCCGGCCCGATCGCCGCGTACCCCTCCGGCGGGGCGACCGTGCCGCTGCCGCCACTGCTACTCATGACGTCACCACCTGCAGCTCGTTGATCCGCACCGAGGCCGACGACTCGCGGCTGGTCGGCACCGTGCCGGCGATCACCGTCTCCTCGATCCGCCATTCGATCCGCCACTGGGTGGTGGCGGTGACCGGGAACCGCCCGTCCGGTTCGGTGCGGGACGGCCGCTCGTACACGTGCCCGCAGCTGGCGGGTTCGGCGCCGAACTCGGGCTGGTACGGGGTGCCGGGCTCGTCGCACTGGACCTGCGTGCCGTCACCCATCGCCCACGTGATGTGCTCCGCGTTCGCCGCCACCGACACGGTCACCCCGAGCGCGGACAGCGACGCGGTCGCCGGCCCCCAGGTCGACTCGGTGGCCGGGGTCCACATCCACACCGGCAGCCCGACCAGCCCGGCCCCGTCCGGGTCCGGCGCCAGGTGGATGTCCGGTCCGCGCAGCGGCAGCAGCGCGATCGCCTGCTCCACCAGGTCACCGACCACCCCCTCGCCGGCCGGGAAGAACAGCATCGTCGAGAGCTGGACGTACGGCATCCCGTCCACCCCGTCGACCACGAAGCACCAGGCGGTGTAGACCAGCCCGTCGCTCGGGTCGTTGCCCTGCCAGGCCGGGTCGTCGGCCGGCGGCTGCGGCACCGCCGGCCGGATGTAGCAGCCGCCGTGGGAGGTGGTGAACCAGCCCATCACCGGGTCGATGCACGGCACCCGGACCTCGCGACCACGCAGGTTGGTGGTACAGACCCACTCCCCGTCTCCGCCACCACCGCCGGACCAGCCTTCGCCGCAGGTCCATACCAGATGCTCGTCGCCGTTGGCGTCCGTGTGATGCCGGAACCCACAGTCCGGCTGGGCCTGCGCACCGGTCACCGGGACGAGCGCCAGCAGGACGGCGGCCGCGACGACGACCGCGGCCATGCTCCGCCGGGTCAGCACCGCTCGTCCCTCTCCACGCGCGCGTCGTCGAACAGCCACTGGTCGTCGACCAGCCGGGCGGTGAAGACCATCACGTACCGGTCCGGCGCGTACCGGGCCGGCAGGCCCTCGGACTCGGCGGTGGTCGGGCCGCCGCCGTCCCGGTCGGCCAGCTGCCAGCCGCTGGCGTCCAGGCAGTCCCGGACCGTCGCGGCCGGCGGGGAGCGGTGCAACCACAGGTCGGTGACGGCCGGCTGCCAGGTCGGCTCGCCCTCGCGTACCACCCCGCGGGTATGCATGGTCTCCACGTCGAACAGGATCAGCCCGAGGAGCGGATCGGCCAGGTAGTCGCCGAGTTGCTCCTGGGCGAGGTACGCGGGTGCCGGGTCGGCCTGGACCGCCACCTCGGCCCGCCGGAACCCGTCGAAGGCGGCCAGGATCTCCTCGACCGCGGCCGTCTCGGCCGGGTCGAGAGTCGAGGTCGGGGCGGCGGCGCTGGTCGGGTCGCCCGGCCACACGAACCCGGGGTCCGGCTCGGCCGAGCAGCCGGCCACGCCGGTCAGGCCAGCCAGGCCGGCCGCGGCCGCCAGCCCGGCCAGGCCGCGGCGTACCCCGCCGCGTCCACGACTGCAGCAGCCCGCCATGCGGCCTCTCCCCGATTAGTCCGCCGCCTGCACACCCGACGCACCGTCCGGCACGCCCGGTGCCTTCACCCGCACTATGCGCAGTGGCCCCCGCGAACCGTCCAGCACTGGCACCGCGGCGCCAGTGGAGATCATCGACGCCGGAGGATCTCGGCGCTGCTCCGGTCAGTCGGGTAGAACGACTCGATCGCCAGCTCCGCGACGGTGACGTCGCGCGGCGTCCCGAACACGGTCGTCGTGCTCAGCACCGACAGCTCGCCGGCCGGGGTACGGATCCGGAGTGGAACGACCAGCCCGGTCGGGTCCGATCCCGCGACGAGGTCATGGGCTGGATACCCGGTCAGCTCGTCACGGAGCCGGACCAGCTCGGCGTCGGCGGTGCCGGAGATCTCGCGTGCCAGGCGTTCCAGCACGTGCGCACACCACTGCCCGAGGTTCACGATCCGCGATGCCATCCCGTCCGGGTGCAGGCTCAGCCGAAGCACGTTGACCGGCGGTTCCAGCAGGTGCGGAGCGGAGCCGGCGGTGAGGAGGTCGACGGCGGCGTTGGCGGCGACGAGATCCCAGTGCCGGTCGATCACGAGGGCCGGGTAGGGCGCGTGAGCCGCCAGAATCCGGTTGATGGCGTCGTTGACGGCCGCCAGCGGCGGGTCCGACAACCGGTGCTGCGGGTAGGCGGGTGCGTAACCACCCGCCAGCAGCAGCGCGTTGCGCTCCCGCAACGGGATGTCCAGCTGTTCGGACAGGAGCAGGATCATGTCGCTGGTCGGGAGGGAGCGTCCGGTCTCGATGAAGCTCAGGTGCCGGGTCGACACGCCAGCCCGCAGTGAGAGCTCCAGCTGTGTCAGGCGGCGGCGCCGGCGCCAGCTGCTCAGCAGCGCACCGACCGGCTCCGCCGCCGCCCCCGCTGCAGCCGCCCCCACTGTCCGCACCCCCTCACCCTAGGGCCGACCGGTACTGGCCGGATGACCTCAGAGGTAATGGACTAGGGGCTCGGGCGGCTCCACCCTGGAGACCGACCCGGCGCATCCGGTGCCGGCGGGAACGAGGGAGGCGGTACCGCGATGAGCAGCGCAGCCGGGAGCGATCCGCAGCCGGTCCGCGGGTACGCGGTGGCTCACCTGCGCAACGTCCGGATGGGCCCGGACCTCGTGACCTACCTGGAGAGGA
Organism: Micromonosporaceae bacterium; assembly: GCA_009377645.1. GTDB lineage: Bacteria > Actinomycetota > Actinomycetes > Mycobacteriales > Micromonosporaceae > Natronosporangium. Next base: position 46,980 of record WHTQ01000029.1, read on the forward strand.
TCGACGCCACCCTCGAGCCGTACCAGGGCCGGTTCATCGTCCACGGGGGAAAGCCGCAGGCGGTCGAGGGACGGTGGTCGGGTTCCCTGATCGTCGTCGAGTTCCCGACCCGGGAGAACGCCGCGGCGTGGTACGCCTCCGCCGCCTACCAGGAGATCCTGCCGTTGCGGCTCCGGCACGCCGAGGGCTGGGTGGTCCTCGTCGACGGTGTCCCAGATGGACACGTCGCGACCGATGCCCTCAGGTCCTGACTGCCATCCGCATCCTCGTTTTCGGTACCGTCGGCAGGACGGAGGAGACAACGGTGACCGAGACGACGACGCTGTGGCGTCCAACCGGGCCCGAGGAGCTGGACCTGGTCAGGGCCACGGGCTGGCGGTCCTGGCCCTCGCGTCGCGCTGACCAGCCGTACTTCTACCCGGTCCTCACCGAGCAGTACGCGATCATGATCGCCCGGGACTGGAACGTGCCGGCCTCGGGAGTTGGCTACGTGACGCGGTTTGAGGTTGATCGCGCGTTCGCCCAGCGGTATCCGGTACGGCAGGTGGGCGGACGGGAGATCCTTGAGCTGTGGGTGCCCGCCGAGGAGCTGGACGAGTTCAACCGGCACATCATCGGGCGGATCGAGCTTGTGCACGAGTTCAGGGCGCACCAGGACTGACCGCAGACGTGGGTGTGCGATGTGCTCTCTCGCCAGGCCAGGGATGCGGGAGCGGCAGGGTGCTTGTCGAGCGGATCCATCTATGCCTCCCCACAAACTGGACCGGCCGCTCACCGATACTTGCCGGCAACGATACTGCCGTTCGGCAGCGTGCAACAGGTGCCGGTCGTGACCAGTCTGCATGCATCGGTGCGCCTTGACCCGATCATGCGGCGGTCAACTGCCACACCTTCATCTGTTGCACGATTGCGCGGCAGACATAGACTCCCACCGCCTAATCATCCACCGGATAACGGTGCGGAACCAGCGAACGCAAGGGAGGCTCCGGTGTCTGCCCGTGTTAGACCCTGCTACGCGGGACTGGCAACGCTCGCCGTCCTGCTCATCAGTGGCGCTGCGGCGTGTGGCGATGAGGATGCGAGTGATCTTCCGCCGCCGGCCCCGCCCCCCAGCGCGGCTAACCAGACAACGCCCGGTCTGGATCTCTCCCCGGCCGAGCAGGCAGCGCTGGCCAACGACCCGATGGCCGAGGTCAACGCCGAGCTCGGGTTCCACCCGGACCGGGAGTGGCGCGAGTACGAGGCCGACGTGCTCGACCTGGTCCGCCAACTCAACACCGCGTCGTAAGCCGAGAACGGGCGGGTC
>WHTQ01000015.1 GCA_009377645.1 Micromonosporaceae bacterium
GAACTGCGCCTCGACGATCAGCCCGGATTCTGGGAGACAGCCGGATACCACAACTACGGCGACCCATGGCGCGAGCAGCGGCACTGGGCAGACTGACCTGGCAGCCGGCGACGGTCGCCGCCGCCCGGGTGGAGGCTGCGACGGCGCGGACCCTGGTCCTCGACGTCGACGGCTGGACAGGTCACGTGCCGGGCCAGCACGTCGACGTCCGGTTGACGGCTCCCGACGGCTACACGGCGTACCGCAGCTACTCGATCTCATCCGCTCCGGTGCCCGGCCGGCTCGAGGTGACCGTCCAGGCGGTGGCCGACGGTGAGGTCTCGCCCTACCTCGTCGACGTGGCAGAACCGGGTGACCAATTCGAGATCCGTGGACCGCTCGGCGGCTGGTTCGTACGCCGGCCCGACGATCCGCGCCCGGCCCTGCTGATCGGCGGCGGGTCCGGCGTGGCGCCCCTGATGTCGATGGTGCGTGCGGCGACGAATCCCTCCAGGCTGCTCTACTCCGTCCGATCCCCGTCCGATGCGCTGTTCACCGCGGAACTTGCAACTACAGCAGCCGCAGCTGACGGGCGCGTTGCCGTCACACACGTCTATACCAGGGTCGCGCCCGCCGGCTGGCCGGACCCGCCCCGACGACTGGACACAGACGCCCTCGCCCGCGTCGTCTGGCCCCGCGATGCCGACGCTGTGGCGTTCGTCTGCGGGCCCACCGGATTCGTCGAGACCGCTGCCGACCTGCTCGTCGACATCGGCCACGATCCCGCGAACATCCGCACCGAACGCTTCGGACCCACCGGAGGATGATCATGACGACCACCAACGTCGGAGCCGACGACACACCCTGGGTGGACGGTAACGCCCTCGCCGGACCACTCGGCGAGATCATCGGGACCGACCTCACCGTTGCCGAACTCACCTGCGCCAGCTGCCGGACGACCCGCCCGCTGGCCGCGATGCGCGTGTTCGACCGAGCGCCCGGCCTCGTCGCCCGATGCCCCGGCTGCCAGGACGTCGTCATGCGCGTGGTACGCACCAGCAGCCACGTCCTGGTCGACCTGCGTGGATCGCTGGTCCTCAGCCTCCCGGCACCGACTGCCTGAGCGCCAAGAATCCGCCGCTCACCCGAGCCAAGATCGTGTGGCCCGGACACGCGTCGCGGCTGACTCCGCCTGGCTCACCTGAACCAGCCGGAGTCGACGCGCGGTCGGAGTGAGCACACCCCGCGGTCAGCCGGAGGTGGCGGCGCGCCTGGGCAGCACCCAGCCTACGCGCGGGAAGTGGCAGGTGTACCCGTTCGGATACCTCTCCAGGTAGTCCTGGTGCTCCGGCTCGGCCTCCCAGAACGGACCAGCGGGCTCGACGGTCGTCACCGCCTTGCCGGGCCACAGGCCCGAGGCGTCCACGTCCGCGATCGTGTCACGGGCAATCTGCTCCTGCTCCGGGGAAAGCGGGAAGATGGCCGAGCGGTAACTCGTCCCGATGTCGTTGCCCTGACGGTTCAGCGTCGACGGGTCGTGGATCTGGAAGAAGAACGCCAGGATGTCGCGATAGGTCGTCTTCGTGGGATCGAAGACGATCTCCACAGCCTCGGCGTGGCCCGGATGGTGGCGATACGTCGCATGGTCGTTCTCGCCGCCGGTGTAACCCACGCGGGTATCCAGCACACCGGGCTGGCGGCGGATGAGGCCCTCCGCACCCCAGAAGCACCCACCGGCCAGAACAGCCGTCTCGGTGCCCGGGATGCGCGTGATCTGTCCGGTGTCGTTGATCCCACTGGTCATGGTGCATCCTCCTCCGCGCTGGTGGTCTCGGCCGTGTCGAACAGCGCGCGATACTCGCCGTAACCCTGCGCCTCGAGCTCGGCGACCGGAACGAAACGCAGCGCGGCCGAGTTCATGCAGTACCGCTGGCCCCCGGCATCGGCGGGCCCGTCATCGAACACGTGTCCGAGGTGACTGTCGGCGGCCGCGGACCGCACCTCCGTGCGGGTCATCCAAAGCGACCCATCAGTCTTCGTGCGAACGGCGTCGGCCACAATCGGCTTCGTGAAGCTCGGCCATCCCGTGCCGCTGTCGTACTTGTCGGTCGACGAGAACAGCGGCTGGCCGGAGACCACGTCCACGTAGATACCGGGCTCATGGTTGTTCCAGTACTCGTTGCCGAACGCCGGCTCGGTCCGGTCCTCCTGGGTGACGCGGTACTGGCTGTCAGTGAGGCCGCTCAGCGCCTCCGGAGTCTTGCTGTAGTCGTGTGGCACGATCCTCCTCTTCAGGCGTCGCTGGCTGCGGCGCCACTTAGAAGAACACTCCCCGTGTGTGTTTTGGTCCCGGGTCGCTGGGGACTAGCTGCGACTTCGGACTCAGGCTCGGCGGGGCTGGGGACCCGGGGATGTCCGCAGCCCCGCCGGCGCGATCCCGGCGTTACGTTTCGAGGGTCGGTTGCGTCCGGCCATGACACCGCCGTCGACGTCGACGATGGCGCCGGTCATCCGGCTCGACCTGTCCGACAGCAGGAACGACACCGCGTGCGCGATGTCCTGCGGGCTGCCGGGAGCTGGTTACGCCGGGTGCCACCCAGGTAGCGGACCAGTCCGATGACGTCTTCCGGTACGAGTCGCCCGACCTGGCCACGCGGCCGACGCTGATCCACAAGGAGGGCAGGACCGCTCGCTGTCCCCTGAGTCCTCACGGACGAACGCGGATGATCGTCTTCCCCTTGATCCGCTCGGTCGGATTGAAGGCGGCGACGGCATCGTCGAAGGTCGCCACGTTGCCGATGTTCGTCCGCAGCCGCCCGTCCCGCACCCGCCGGACGACCTCACTCAGTTGCGCGCGATCGGCCTCAACGACGAAGTCGACCGCCAGGCCGCCGGCCGGCCGGGCCTCCGGAGGCCCAGCGATGCTCACCAGCATTCCTCCGGCCCGAACCAGGCCCGCGGACCGCCTCCCGACGTCGCCGCCGATGACATCGAAAACCAGACCGACTCCGCCGACGTCTTCCAGCGCGTCGTTGTCGAGGTCGACGAACTCCCGCGCGCCGAAGTCGAGCGCGGTCTGCCGGTCGGCGGCACGTCCAGTGCCGATGACATAGGCGCCCGCCCCGCGGGCGAGCTGCGTCACCATCGAGCCGACTCCACCAGCCGCACCGTGCACGAGAACGCTCTGCCCCACCTGGAAGCGGCCGTGCACGAACAGTCCCTGCCACGCGGTCAGGCCCGAGATCGGCAGGCTCGCGCCCACCGTGAAGTCGACATCACCCGGCAGCGGCGCGAGGTTACGCGCCTCGACGGCCACATACTCCGCCAGCGTGCCGTCACGAGTCCAATCCGCGAGCCCGAACACCCGCTGTCCCACCGACAGCCCCCTCGTGCCATAGCCGAGAGCGCTGACCACCCCGGCCACCTCGTGCCCAGGGATCGACGGCGTCCGGTCACGGCCAAGCCGATCGGTCCAAGTCCCGGGCCACGTCAGCTCGCCAGGGGTAAATCCCGACGCATGAACCTGAACAACGACATCGTTCCCCGCCGCGTCCGGCTCCGGACGCTCCACCAGCATCATCCCGGCCGTTCCCGCAGCCTCATCCGTCACCACAATCGCCTTCATCCGGCGCCTCCCTAAATCCAGCCCTCGCCTACACGGCATTTTCGGTTCACCAGCATTGATTTCCCCGCGGGCGCGGGGCGTTACGTTTCGAGGTCAGTTGCGCCCGGCCATGATGCCGCCGTCGACGTCGACGATGGCGCCGGTCATCCAGCTCGACTTGTCCGACAGCAGGAACGACACCGCGTTCGCGATGTCCTCCGGACTGCCGACGCGTCCCAGCGGGTGGAAGCTGGCGAAGCTGTCGACGGTTTCATCGAGCTTGTCCGCTGGGAGGAAGCGCAGGTACAGGGGTGTCTTCACGACCGCAGGCGCGACCGCGTTGACCCGGATGCCGTGCGGCGCCAGCTCGATCGCGAGGGCCTTAGTGAACGAGTGCATGCCGCCCTTCTGCACGGAGTAGCCGGAGTGCGGCGTCGCCGCGATGCCCTGGTGCGCCCACATCGAGCCGACGTTAACGATGGCGCCGCCCTGGCCCCCGGCGACCATGCCCGCGACGACGGTCTGCGTGATGAAGAACAGCGCGCGGTTCAGTTCGTTGTACGAGTCGTAGAAGGCTTCGTCGTACTCGCTGAACGCCTTCGGGATGAAGAAACCCGCGGCGTTGACGAGCAGGGTCGCGTCGGCGTGCTCGGCGGCGAGCTGCTTTCGGACCTCGGGCACCTGGTCGCGGTCGGTCAGCTCGGCCGTGATGCCCCACGCCTTTCCGTTCTGCGACAACGTTTCGACCGCGGACCGGACCCTGTCCTGGTCTCGGCCCGTGATCACGGCGGTGCCGCCCCCGGCGACGACTTGGTGGGCCGTGGCCAGGCCCATGCCGCTGCTGCCGCCGACGACCACGACCTTACGGCCCTCGAAGCTCTCACTCATGATAGTTGTTCCTTCCCCACCGAATCGCGATTTGGGTTGGCAGAACCCGGTTCCCCGGGAGTGGCGCGACGTCCGTGGAACTCGGCGCCGGTCGGTCCACGTCAGACAGTTCGTCGCTAGCGGAGGGACACGGCCGGACGACCCGAACCTAGTCTCGGCAGAACTGGTCTGTCAAGTCCACTCTTGAGATCAAGCGGGTACTTGATCTGGACGAGTTCCGAACCTACTTCACGTAGAACAGCCGAGGAACACGCCGTGATCCCGCACTGCCCTCGACGACGGACACGGCACGGGCACATCCGTTAGACCTGCAGGTTAGGTGCGGCTGCTCGGCGGGACCCCTGCCACCTCCCGGCCGAACCGATCCGAGTGGAGCCGCAGACGGCACCGGAAAGCCCTCGGTTGACCTCAGTCCGCACCGAACGTTGATCGGGACTACAGGGTCCAATCCCGGCGAACCTGCGCAGCCACGCCTGTGCGCTGCGGCGGCTGCTGGACGGCCGCCTGGCGGCCCGGGCCGGCGGGTACGAGCTGCGGGTGTGGGACGCGGAGCTGGACGCGGACCGGTTCGCCCGGCTGGCCAGCGTGGGCGGGCGGCGCTGGCCGACCACCAGCCAGCGGCGGCGCGGCTGACGCTGCGCCGGGCGCTGGCGCTGTGGCATGGCAGCAGCGCCGGGAGCGGGCTGGCCCGAGAAGGTTGCCTCGACAGTGCACGAACCTGTAACCGCAGCTCACAGCCTTGGCGGTGGCCGGAAGAACCCGCCGGGGGTCTCTACATGTCCGCGCGTTGTTGCAGATCAGCGGTGGTGAAGGGGCGCGCATTGACCCGGTTGTTCGCGGCCCCGGCAGGATTCGAACCTGCGACACGCGGTTTAGAAGACCGCTGCTCTATCCCCTGAGCTACGAGGCCCACACTGCATAGTAACCGGCACGGCGGGGTCAGGTACCGGCGAGCCGCTCGACCACCGGCGCCAGCTCGTCGACCTCACCGACCATGATGGAGCTGATCCCGAACCGCTCCCGGAGCTCCTGGAACTTCTGGGTCAGGCCCTCGACCGAGCCGATGAACGCGTGCGGCGAGCCGAGCAGCTGGTCGGCGGTGACCTCGATGCCGGTCCGGGCGGTCAGCTGGTCGGCCCGCTCCTGTGTCACCGCCCGGGCTCGGTCGGTGACCACCACCGGACCGGCGGTCGGGTACGTGTTCAGCTCAAGCTGGTCGAACCGCGCTCCGGCCGCCGTCCGGATCCAGCCGATCTTCTGCTCGGTGGCCTCGGCGGTCAGGCTCTGCGGGTCCAGCCGCGGCGCGCCCAGCCCATCGGTCTGCAGCCGCGGCGCCAGCCCCACGATGTCGGCCTGCTGCCCGGCCAGAGTCAGCACCCGCCGGCCGCCGCCGCCGATGAACAGCGGCGGGTGCGGCCGCTGGACCGGCTTCGGCTGGCCGTCGTAGCTGGTGATGGTGTAGTGCTCGCCGGCGAACGAGAACGGCCCCTCGCCGAAGCAGCCTTTGAGCACCGCCGTCGCCTCGGCCAACCGCGAGATCCGGGTCCCGGCCGGCGGGAACGGCAGCCCGATCGCGGCGTGCTCGGCCCGGTTCCAGCCGGCGCCGATCCCGACCTCGAGCCGGCCCCCCGAGAGCACGTCCAGGCTGGCCAGATCCTGCGCGAGCACCGCCGGGTGGCGCAACCCCACGTTGAGCACGAACGTGCCGACCCGGATCCGATCGGTGAGCGCCGCAACCGTTGCCAGCAACGGGATCGGCGCGTGCTGGGCGAGCAGGTGGTCGGGCAGAACCAGGGCGCTGTAGCCGATCGACTCGGCCCGGCGGGTGAGGTCGGTCAGCTGCGGGCGGTCGACGATGTCGCGGCCCGGGAGGCCGAGGAACCGGAACGGACGCACCCGGGCATCATCGCACGGCCGGGTGGGTGCGGGCCGGCGTGCCGTCCCCGCAGGCCGAGGGAAGCCGGGGTCGATTTATCGGGATTGCGGCAAGTATAGGAAATCCCTGAATACTGTAGAACTGACTTGTCAGCGCATATCATAATTGCAGTCAGAATAGCCGAAATCGTAACACTTGACGGCCGTGGAACCCTTCTGCGACGATTTCCGGAATGCTAGTCCGCCGATTACCGCACCCCCGTTAGTCTGGACTATCAGCAGCCAGCCGCCGCCGTGCGGGCCGGCCGCGGCCCAGGATCCGACCCCCCTAAGGAAGGGCCAGATGGCTTACTTCAAGGTTTCCGCAGGCCGGCGAACCCGGCGTCGCGTAGCCGTCCTCATCGCATTGTTCACGTCTGTCACGCTGATCCTCACGCCGGCCGGGGCGCAGGCGCAGGCGCAGCCTCAGGCGCAGCTCGACCCCGCTCCCGGCAGCGGGCTCGAGTCCCTCGACGACGTCGACACCCGGGCCACGGCCAGCGCGGTGGCACCCGCGGCCGAGCAGCTGGCGCTGGCCGACGCGCTCGGCGCGACGGTCCGCTGGACCCCGTTCGGAACCGCCCAGTCGGTGGTCCGGCACGGCGAGTTCCTCACCACCGGCGTGGCGGGAGCCACTCCGGCGGCCGCCGCTCGCACCTGGCTCGACGACCACCGGGCGCTCTACCGGCACGACTCGACCGAGGGTCTGCAGGTGCACGCGGAGATCCCGCTCACCGACGACGCGTACGTGGTCGTCCTGCAGCAGCGGATCGGTGGGCTGCCGGTCGCTCCGGACGGGATGGCATCGATCGGCGTGGTCGGATCCGCCGCGGACGGCTGGTCGGTCGCTTATGCCTCCTCCACCCTGGTCCCCCAGGTCGACGCGCTCACCGCCTCGGCCGGCCTCACGATGCCGGAGGCGTTCGTCGACGCCGCCGAGGACGTCGAGTCCGATGTCGACCTCGCCGACGTGACGGCCGGCGGGTTCCAGGCCGGCTGGCGGGTCCTGGACGTCGCGGGCATCGAAGCGGAGCAGCTGGTGCGGCGGGTGGCGTTCCCCACTCCCGACCAGGGCGTCCGGCTGGCGTACGAGACGATCTACTTCGATGGGGCCGAGGCCGGCTACCGGAGCTTCGTCGACGCCGAGACCGGCCAGGTCCGGTTCCGCGAGAGCATCGTCGACCAGGCCCAGGACGACCCGACCTGGGACGTCTTCCCGTCCGCCCCGCCAATGACCCCGATCTCCCGTCCACCATGGAACTTCCCGCGGGCCGACCTGCGGGAGCTGTGGTGCTGGACGTCGACGTCGCGGTGCGAGATGGAGCTGGAGAACGACGCCGCCCGCGTACCGTGGGATGTCGACCCGCGCACCGGTGAGCCGACCTTCACCACCATCGGCAACGCGGTGGACGCGGCCGAGTGGTGGCTCGGTGGCGGCGGCGGCCCCGGCCAGCGGCCAGTCAGCCAGGACCGGGACTACCAGTTCCCGTGGACCAACGTCTGGCACCAGACCCGGTGCCACCCCGACAACCTGGTCGAGGGCGGCAACAACGTCGACGCCGCCGTGACCAACCTGTTCGCGGGCAACTGGCGGATGCACGACTGGGCCTACCATCTCGGCTTCACTGAGGAGACCTGGAACTCCCAGGACTTCAACTTCGGGATCAACCCGGACGGCGAGGGCGACCCGGTGACCGCCCGGGCCCAGTCTGGGGCGATCTCGCCCGGGTCCCGCAACAACGCCAGTATGGCCACCCGGCCCGACGGGACCTCCTCGATCATGAGCATGTTCGTGTGGCAGCCACAGGCCGCCTCGTTCTACGTCCCGTGCGTGACCGGCGACTTCGACATGTCGGTGATCGGGCACGAGTACACCCACATGATCGAGAACCGGATGATCGGCAAGGGCGGCGGCCGGTCCGGCTTCCACGCCGGCGCGATGGGCGAGAGCTGGGCAGACTTCCTCGCCATGGAGTACCAGAACGAGTACGGGCTGGCGGGCGGCTCCGGAGTGGACGAATGGGCGGTCGGCGCGTACGTGACCGGCAACCCGACCCGGGGCATCCGGAACTACAACATGTCGTACCCTTCCGCCGGTGAGCTTCCCCGGCCGGGCAAGGATGTCCAGGTCGGCACGCTCAACTTCGGCTCGATGGGCTACGACATCGTCGGGCCGCAGGTGCACTCGGACAGCCAGATCTGGAGCGCCACCAACCACGGCCTCCGGTCGCTGCTGCTCGACCGGTACCCGAGCCAGGGCGCCGACCAGCAGCGCACCTGCGCCGACGGGCTGCTGCCCGCCGACCAGTGCCCGGGCAACCGGCGGTGGATGCAGATCGTGTTCGACGCGATGCTGCTGATGCCCACCGCACCGACCATGCTGGACGCCCGGGACGCGTACTTCGCCGCGGACCTGATGCGCTTCGGCGGCGAGAACCAGGACCTGCTGTGGCGCGGCTTCGCCCGGCGCGGGTTCGGCGAGCAGGCGTCGGTGGGCGGGACGTCGGACACCGACCCGGTGCCGAGCTTCGCGTCCCCGCACGAGGAGGAGGCCACGCTCCGGTTCGAGGCGGTCGCCAAGGACGAGGGCGGGCAGCCGGTGGACGCGAAGGTGTTCGTGGGCAACTACGAGGCGCGGGCCACCCCGGTGCAGTCGGTCGAGCAGTTCGTGCCGCACCCGGAGGGCTACAACTTCGTCGCCCAGGCCGAGGGCTACGGTCACGTAAGGTTCTTTGTGGATGGTCTGGAGCCGGGCGAGGACCGGACGATCCGGATCCACTTCCCCACCAACCTCGCCTCGGCGTCGCAGGGCGCCACCGCGACCGGGGACGGGTTCCGGCAGGCCGACCTGATCGACGACACGGAGGCCACGAACTGGCAGACCGCACCCACCTTCCCGAACCTGGTCACGGTGGATCCGCCGTCGGCCGCCGCCGGCTCGTACAGTGCCGCCGGCGCGGACTTCGGCCCGGCCCCGACGGCGGCCGGCTTCGCCGGCCAGGTCGTGCTGGTCGACGACGGCAGTGCGAACCCGACCGAGGGGTGCGGGCCGGTGGCCCCGCTCCCGGCCGGCGCGATCGCGCTGATCGACCGGGGAACCTGCCCGTTCACGCAGAAGGTGGCCAACGCTCAGGCGGCGGGGGCCGGTGCGGCGATCGTGGCGAACAGCGAGCCGGGTGACCCGTTCACGATGGGCGGCGCCGACCCGAGCATCGAGATCCCGTCGGTGATGGTGTCGCAGGCCGATGGCGGCACGCTCCAGGCCGGGCTGCCAGCCACCGCCACCGTCGCGGCCTTCGCGGCCGAGCCGGTGGGCGGGAGCCAGGTGACGATCGCGCTGGACGGGGCGCAGCAGATCCGGCTCGCGAAGGCGAGCGCGATGCTGCTTCCGGGCCAGAACCGGTTCACCGCGCTGCGGCAGTTCGAGCTGTACGCGTGCACCGCCGGCGGCGGGCCGAACCCGACCTGTGATGGCGGGACCGACGCCGGCTGGCAACGGTTCCTAGGCAGCCAGCAGAACGCCTTCCCGGGGGCCAACCAGCGCCCCTCGTCGCCGGACCTGGTGCTGCGGTCCTTCCCGGTCCGGCCCACCAGCGCGACCCACGTCAAGCTGGTGGTGGTCGCCAACCAGTGCACGGGTAACCCGCACTACCAGAGCGAGCAGGACGACGACCCGACCCGACCGTCGACGGACTGCCGGACCACGTCGACCGGCGCGAACGAGGTGCGGGCCGCCGAGCTGCAGCTGCTGACCAGCCGGGCGCGGGTCGACGGCGCAACTATGGTCGACTGACCGCGCTGGCTCGGTGGGGCGGGCGGCGGTTCGCCGCCCGCCCCACCGGCCGCTACGGCCAGCCCACGCCCGGCGCGGGCGCCTGCGCCATCAACACCTGGCCGGTCCGATCGGGCGTCCCGGCCGCGTCCGACCACTCGGCCGCCGTGAGGAACAGGGTGCGGCCGTCCTCGCCCCCCAGGGCGCAGGCGAAGCAGCCCCGGTCGAGGTCGATCGTCTGCAGCACCTCGCCGCCCTCCCGGACCCGGACGCACCGCTGGTTCGGCACGTCTGCATACCAGACCGTGTGGTCGGCGTCGAGGCAGATGCCGTCGGGGTAGCCACCGGCCAGGTCCGCCCACACCCGCCGGTTCGACAGGCCGCCGCCGGCTGCGATGTCGAAGGCGGTCAGCCGGTTGCCGTAGGACTCGGCGAGGATCAGGGTCGAGTTGTCGGCGGTCACCGCTATCCCGTTCGCGAACGCGATCCCGTCCGCCACCTGCCGGGCGGAGCCGTCCGGCGTGACCAGCGCGAGGATCCCGGTCACGAACTCGCCGTCCGGAAAGTCGAAGCCGATGTTGCCGAGGTACGCGTTGCCCCGACCGTCCACGACCATGTCGCTCCAGGCGTGGCCGGCCAGGCCGGTCAGGTCGGCGTGGGTCACCAGCGACCCGTCGGGCTCCCGGCGCAGCAGCCGCCCGTCGCGCGACGACACGATCAGCATCCGTCCGTCGGGCAGCCAGCCGAGGCCCATCGGCGTCCCCGGGACCCGGGCGACCACCTCGCGCTCGCCGGCACGGTCGACGGCAATCACCTCGTCCGCGCCCATGTCGGACAGCCAGAGGCGGTCGTCGTGCCACCGTGGTGACTCGCCGAACACCAGGCCGGTGGTGAGAGTCTGCAGCTCAGGCATGGGATACTCCTCCATCCGTTGGCGCCAGCGTCGGGTTCGGGCGCCGCTTGCCAGTTAGGTAGAAGCTGGCGGCCGCCTTTCGACATGCTGGCCGATTCGACATGCTGGCAGAGAGGTCCGACCAGGAGGCAGGGATGAAGTACGTGATCTTGATCTACAGCAACCCGGCATCCCGGGAGATCTGGGACAGCTTCTCCGGGGAGCAGAAGACGGCAGGCTTCGCCGTGTACGCCGCCCTGGGCGAGGAGCTCGCGGCCTCCGGGGAGCTGATCGTCTCGGAGGCGTTGGCCGATTCCTCGCTGACCACCCGGATCCCGGCGCAGGAAGGCCAGGCGTTGACCACCGACGGCCCGTTCGCCGAGCTGAAGGAGCAGCTGGCCGGCTTCTTCCTGATCGAGTGCGAGTCCGCCGAGCGGGCGACCGAGATCGCCAAGAAGGTGCCGGAGGCCCCGCTCGGGTTGGTAGAGGTGCGGCCGGTCCTGGACCTGAGCGGGCTGGAGATGTGAGCGGAGCGAACAAGCTGCCGGCGCGCGAGGTGCCGTGAGCCTGGCCACGCCCGAGGTCGAGGGCCTGCTGCGGGAGCTGGCGCCGCAGGTCCTCGGCATCCTGATCCGCCGCCACGGTGAGTTCGAGACCAGCGAGGACGCGGTGCAGGAGGCGCTGCTGGCGGCCGCGCTCCAGTGGCCGGCCGAGGGCGTGCCGGCCAACCCGAAGGGTTGGCTGATCACGGTCGCGTCCCGGCGGCGGCTAGAGCTGTGGCGCAGCGAAGTGGCCCGGCGGCGCCGGGAGCAGGCCGCCGCCCGGCTCGCGCCGCCGGCCCCGGAGCCGGCCCCGGCCGTGGACGACACGCTCACCCTGCTGTTCCTGTGCTGCCATCCGGCGCTGACCCCGGCCTCCCAGGTGGCGCTGACCCTGCGAGCGGTGGGTGGCCTGCGCACCGCCGAGATAGCCCGCGCGCTGCTGGTGCCGGAGCCGACCGTGGCCCAGCGGATCAGCCGGGCCAAGCAGCGGATCCGAGCCAGCGGTGCCGACTTCGGCGACGCTGGCGAGCCGAAGCGACATCTTCTTCGGATGCCTCCGCCGGCCGAACGGCCACAGCGGCTGGCCGCGGTGCGCCAGGTGCTGTACCTGATCTTCAACGAGGGGTACACCGCCAGCTCCGGGTCGTCGCTGCACCGGGTCGAGCTCACCGGCGAGGCGATCCGCCTTACCCGGCAGCTGCGCGACCGGCTGCCCGGCGACGGCGAGGTCGCCGGGCTGCTCGCGCTGATGCTGCTCACCGATGCCCGGCGCCCGGCGCGCACCCGGCCGGACGGCGCGCTGGTCCCGCTCGCCGAGCAGGACCGGGGCCGGTGGGACGCCCGGGCCATCGCCGAAGGCACCGCCCTGATCGCCGAGACCCTCGCCACCGCGCCGATCGGGCCCTACCAGCTCCAGGCCGCGATCGCGGCGGTCCACGACGAGGCGGCCCGCGCCGAGGACACCGACTGGCGGCAGATCCTCACCCTGTACGAGCTGCTGCGCACGCTCGCGCCGGGACCGATGGTCACCCTCGGGTGGGTGGTCGCCGTCGCCATGGTCCACGGCCCGCACGCCGGCCTGGACCGGCTGGCCGCCGCCGCGGCCGACCCGGCGTTGGCCGGGCACCACCGGGTCGACGCGGTCCGGGCACACCTGCTCGATCTGGCCGGGGACCACCGGGCGGCGGTCGACCAGTACCGGCTGGCCGCCCGGCGTACCCTCAGCCTCCCGGAGCGGCACTACCTGGAGTCCCGCGCTGACGAGCTGGCCGGTCCCGCGGGTCAGTCGCCCACCTGAGACCGCTGGGGCCGCTGGGCCGCGCCGAGCGGCAGCTCGGCCACGGTGTGCCAGGAGCCGGCGGCGATGCTGCCCTGGATGAGTCGTACGCGGCCGGGCAGGGCGACGATCACGGCGGTCTCGGTCGCAGTCACCGAGCCAGGCTACGGCCACCACAGGTCCAGCGCCACGTCGCCGGTCCGCTCCGAGAACTGCCCGTCCGGCGAGGCCCGGCGCAGCAGCTCGCGCAGCTCGGCCTCGAACCCGGGCAGCCGTTCACCGAACAGGTGGGGCGCTGCGCTGGACAGGGAGAAGACCGAGGCGACCAGCTCGTCCTCGGTGCGGTCGACCACGTCGCCACCGCCGGTGGAAACCCGGGTGGGGCCATGGAACCCGGCCGCCCGGAACACGTCGTCCTCGTCGGACGGTAGCCCGGCGGGGAGCGAGCCCTGACCGGCCCGGCGGTGCGGGCCGAGGTAGCTGGTCACCAGCTCCCCGATCGCCTGCCACGGCGGGCGCGGGCGCCGCAACGGCTCCGAGCCGGGGACCCGTGGTGCGTGCTGGCCTGGACCAGCACGCAGTGCCCGGCCGGCTCCAGCATCGCCAACACCAGAGCGGCGACCCGGGGACGGTCGAGCCAGTGGAACGACTGGGCGAACGTGACCACCCTGAACCGGCCCAGCCCGGCCGGCAGGTCCTCGGCCCGCAGCCGGTGCCAGGAGACGTTCCCGACCCCCGCGGCGTCCGCCGCCAGGCCAGCCTGCGCGATCATCTCCCGGTCCGCGTCGACTCCGACCGCCTGCGCGAACAGCGGCGCGAGCAGGAGGGTGAGCGAGCCCGGCCCGCACCCGACGTCGAGCAGCCGGCCCCGGCCGTCCAGGCCGAGTTCCCGCCGTAGCGTCTCGGCCACCGCACCGGGATAGGGCAGCCGTCCCGACCGGTAGTAGCCGGCGCTGCCCGCGTACAGGGTCTCGTCCCAGCTCCACCGGTGGTTGGACATTCTGGCCATGCTAGCCACGGCGGCCGCAACCGGGTGTGCCGGTGCCGCTCACGCGGCCGGCGCCGGCCGATCAGTAATGGTTAACGCATCCGCGCCGAACTGGATCTTTGCGGCAGGGTTGTAAAGCATCACTGAACACTGTACGGTCCTACTTTACATTCACGAAACACCTCGCCGGCCGGCTCGGGAGGCTCCGACCCGCGAGTGAAGAGGTGAGCGCCGTGCGGACCCGTACCATCATCATAAGATCATCTGTCGCCGCTGTCCTGATTCTCGCCGCCGCCTGCAGCGACCCGGACGAGGCTGGCGGTGACGAGGAGCCGATCGTGGTCGGCTCGACCCTTCCACTGACCGGAGCGTTCGCCGCGACCGGAGTGATCCATCAGATCGCCGGCGAGCAGTTCGTCGAGCAGCTGAACGCCAACGGCGGCCTGCTCGGCCGGCCGGTCGAGTGGCGGCTGCTGGACGACGAGTCCGACCAGGCGCAGGTGACCCAGCTCTACGAGCGGCTGATCAACCAGGACGAGGTCGACCTGATCATCGGGCCGTACGCGACCCCGAACATCATCGCGGCGGTGGCGGTGGCGGAACGGGCCGGCTACGTCATCCCGCAACACACCGCCGTGCTGGCGCCGCTGCTGACCTACGAGTGCCAGTTCCCGGGCTGGTCGATCGGCCCCACCCCGGACGTGTACGTCCCCGAGCAGCTGTTCGAGGCGCTGGCCAGCCTGCCCGACCCACCGACCCGGCTCGCGCTGGTGACCAACGAGAGCGGGTCGGCCGGGTTCATGACCAACGGGCTGGCCGAGGCCGACACCGGCGGCGGGATGCGGGCGATCGCCCCGGAGCACGGGCTGGAGATCGCCGCCGACCTGCCCTACCCGCCGGGCAACCAGGAGTGGGGCTCGATCGCGGCGCAGCTGCGCGACGCCGACCCGGACCTGGTCATCAACAACGGGCTCGGGGTCGACCCGGTCGGGCTGATCGAGGCGATGGAGCAGCTCGACTACCGGCCACCGATGTTCTTCAGCCTGTTCCCGGCGCCGGGGCCGCTGCTGGGGCTGGGCGAGCCGGCCGAAGGGGCGCTGTCGGTGTCCATCTTCGAGCCGAACGAGCCGGTGCTGGCGCAGTACGGCGACGAGGTCCGCGGGATCGTCGACGAGTTCGCGCAGCGGGCCACGGACGCCGGTGTGGCCTACACCGCGTTCGAGACCCAGGCGACCGCCTCCTGGAACACGTGGGAGACGCTGGCCGGGGGGGTGGAAGGGGCGGACAGCCTGGACCAGCAGGTGCTGTGCGACCACCTGCGCGACAACGGGGTGGAGACCACATTCAGCGGACACCTGACCTTCGACCCGGCGGTGAGCAACTTCTGGCCCAGCAACCAGGGACTCAAGCAGATCCAGGACGGAGAGTGGGTGATGGTCTGGCCCGCGGAGCGGGCTGCGGCCCCGATCCAGCCGCCGGCCGCCGGGTGAGGCCGTGAGGCCACAAGGGACGACGGCGCTCATCGGCCGCCTCGCTAGGGCCGGCCGATGAGCGCCGTGCAGGCGGCTCTCACCGGCGCCCTGCTCGGCGGCCTGTACGCGATGATGGCGGTCGGGCTGTCCGTCTCCTGGGGAATGCTCCGGGTCATCAACCTCGCCCACTTCGGAATGATCCTGCTGGGCAGCTACCTCAGCTTCGCGCTGGCGACCTCCTGGCAGGTCGACCCGCTCCTTACGCTGCTGGTCACGGTGCCGCTGCTGGCGGCGCTGGGTGCCGCGCTGCACTGGGTGTACGAGCGCACCGGGCTGGTCGAGTTCACCTCGCTGCTGGTCAGCTTCGGCGTGATGATCATCATGATCCAGCTGGTGCACAACATCTGGAGCGCGGACTTCCGCCGGCTCGCGCCGGAGCTGAACCGGTACGGCTCCGGCTCGTGGTTCGTGGGTGAGCTCGCCTTCCCGCTGCCCACGCTGGTGGCGTTCGGCGCCGGGGTGGTGCTGATCGGCGGGGGCTGGCTGTTGCTGCGGACCACCTTCCTGGGCCGGGCACTGCGGGCGTTCGCCGAGGACCGGGACATGGCCGCCGCGTACGGGATCGACCACCGCCGGCTCGGGATGCTGCTGGCCGGCGCCTCCGGGGCCACCGCGGCGGTCGCCGGGACGCTGTGGGCGCTGGGCAACACGCTGGTGCCGGACGCCCCGTTCGAGTGGATCGGGATCGTGTTCGCGGTGGTGATCCTGGGCGGCATCGGGCAGGTGCTGGGCACGCTCGCGGCCGGAGTCCTGGTCGGCGCGCTGACCAGTGTCGCGTCGGTGCTGTGGGAGAGCACCACCTCGCTGCTGGTGGTCTTCCTCGTGATCATCATTGCGTTGCTGCTGCGGCCGGCCGGGCTGTTCGTGCGCGGGGCCGCCCGATGACCCGCCGGGCGCTGGTCGGCTTCCCGCTGGTGCTGCTCGGGCTGGCCAGCCTGGCGCTGCTCCGCGAGCCGCTCGGGGTGTCCCTGTTCTACGTGACCCTGCTGTCCACACTGTTCTTCTGGATCGCGCAGACCACCAGCTGGAACATCCTGTCCGGGTACAGTGGATACTTCAGCTTCGGGCAGGGCGCGTTCGTCGGCGTGGGCGTCTACAGCACCGCGGTGCTGACCGGGCGGCACGGCTGGAGCTTCTACGCCACCCTGCCGGTGGCGGCGGTGCTGTCGGTCCTGCTGGCGCTGGGGATCGGGGCCGTGGCGTTCCGGCTCGGCGCGTTCCGGGGCGCCACCTTCGCGCTGCTCACACTCGCCGTCCCGTTCATCCTCGCGGCCGCCGCCCGGCTCAGCCGGCAGGTCGACGGTGGACAGGGCATCCTGGTGCCGGTGCCGGAGCTGCCGGGGTCGCTGCGGTTCCAGGAGTTCCTCTACCTGGTCATGTTGGTGATCGCGGTGGGCGGGGTGGCGACCGGGTACGCGATCTGGCGTTCCCGGTCCGGCTGGGCGCTGGCCGCGATCCGGGACAACGAGGACGTAGCCGAGGGGCTCGGGGTGGCCACCTTCCGCTGGAAGATGCTGGCGATCGCGGTCACCGGCCTGATCGGCGGGGTGGCCGGCGGCGGGTGGGCGCTGCAGTACGGCTTCGTGCAGGTCGAGACGGTGTTCGTGCTGCAGATCCCGCTGTTCGTGATCGTGATGAGCGTGCTGGGCGGGCGGACCCACTGGCTCGGGCCGGTGCTCGGTGCCACGGTGATCGTGCTGCTCCAGGACCGGCTGACCAGCGACGCGGTGGAACGCCTGGTGGGCAGCGTCGAGCAGTGGCGGCTGATCATCTTCGGAGGACTGCTCGCGGTGATGGTGGTGTTCGCGCCGGCCGGGCTGTGGGCCCGGGTGCGGGCCCGCCCGGCGGCCACGCTGGCCGCCGCCGGCGCCACCCTGCTCCTGCTCGCCCTCGCGCGGGTGTGGGGCGAGCCGCTGGACTGGCTGATGGCGGCGATGCTGGCCGGGGCGCTGGCCGCGTTCTGGCCGGTGCCCCGGCGCCCCGCCGCCGGCTCCGCGATCGGCACCGCCGGCGCCCCGCCGCCCCCCGCTCCGCCGCCTGACCCCGCTCCGCCGCCTGACCCCGCTCCGCCGCCCCCCGCTCCGCCGCCCCCCGCTCCGCCGCCCCCCGCTCCGCCGACCGGCGCCGGCCCGAACGAAGCGGACGGCCCGGGGGCGGTCTTGATCGAGTGCCGGGAGCTGGCCCGGCGGTTCGGCGGGGTGCGGGCGCTGGCCGGTCTGGACCTGCAGATCCGGGCTGGCGAGCTGATCGGGCTGGTCGGCCCGAACGGGTCAGGTAAGACCACCCTGGTGAACCTGCTCTCCGGCGCGGTACGCCCGACCGGCGGCCAGCTGCACGTGCTGGGCCGGCCGGCCGGCGGGCTCACTCCGCACGCGCTGACTCACCTCGGGATCGCCCGCACCTACCAGATCCCGCGGCCGTTCGAGGCGATGACTGTCCGGGACAACGTGGCGGTGGCATTGATGTTCGGCCGGCAGCCGCGCCGGCCGGGGCGGGCACGCTCGGAAGCGGCCGGACACCTCGACATGGTCGGGCTGGCCGGCCTGGCCACCGCGTACCCGTCCGATCTGAACCTGCACCAGCGGCAGCTGCTGGAGATGGCCCGGGCACTGGCGACCAGCCCCCGGGTGCTGCTGCTGGACGAGGCGCTGGCCGGGCTGAACCCGGCCGAGATCGACGACGCGGTGACGGTGGTGCGGCGGATCCACTCCTCCGGGGTCACCATCGTGGTCGTCGAACACCTGCTGCGGGTGGTGAACCAGCTGGCAACCCGGATGGTCGTGCTCGACCGGGGGACGCTGCTGGCCGACGGCGACCCGCGGCAGGTGATGAGCGATCCGGCGGTGGTTCGCGCCTATCTCGGGAGCAGCCGTGCTTGAGGTCCGCGAGCTGGACGCCTTCCACGGCCACGCCCAGGCGCTGTGGGGTGTGGACCTGGCCGTGGGCGACGCCGAGGTGGTCAGCGTGATCGGCCCGAACGGGGCCGGCAAGTCCACTTTGGTCTGCGCGGTGGCGGGGCTGCTGCGGACCGTCCGCGGCCGGATCCTGGTGGACGGTCACGACCTCACTACGGTGGCGGCGCACCGGGTCTGCGAGCGTGGGGTGGCGATCGTGCCAGAGGGACGGCGGGTCTTCGGGCACCTGACGGTACACGAGAACCTGCTGCTCGGAGCACACCGGCGCGGCGCCCGGTCCGGCCACCGGGCCACCCTGGCCGAGGTGCACGAGCTGTTCCCCCGGCTGGCCGAACGGGCGACCCAGCCGGCCCGGAACCTGTCCGGCGGGGAGCAGCAGATGCTGGCGATCGGCCGGGCGCTGATGGCCCGGCCCCGGATGCTGCTGCTGGACGAGCCGTCGCTGGGGCTCGCCCCGGTGGTGCTGGACGAGGTGTTCGCCGCGGTCCGGGCGATCCACGCCGGCGGGGTGAGTGTGCTGCTGGTCGAGCAGGACATCGAGCGGGCGCTGGCGGTGTCCGGCCGCGCCTACCTGCTGGCCGAGGGGCGGGTAGTCACCGCCGGTCCGGTCGATCAGCTGCGGGACGACCCGCAGGTACGCCGCAGCGTGCTCGGCCAGTAACGCCGGGGCGGATGCCCGGCGCATTCCCCGAGCCTGCCGCCCGGGTACGCCCGGCTGGCTATCCTCGGCGTGTGGTAACCGGCTTCCACCACCTCACGCTCCGGGTCAGCGACCTGGCCCGCTCGCGCCGGTTCTACCAGGCACTGCCGGAGTTCGTCATCGACCAGGACATGCCCGACTACAAGGTACGGTTCCGGGTCGGTGCCGCGGCCCACCGGCTGGTGCTGACCCCGCCACTGCCCGGGACTCCGGACGGGGACCGGTTCAGCGAACGGCGGATCGGCCTGGACCACGTGGCGGTGGGCGTGTCCGGCCGGGACGAGCTGACGGCGATGCTGGTGGCGCTGCGGGAGATCGGTGCCGACACCGACGGCATCCATCTGGACCGGGCCGGCGAGGTCGCCATGATCACATTCCGAGACCCGGACAACATCCAGTGGGAATTCTTCGAGGAGGCGTGAGGGGACCGCCGACTGTCCGGCTCAGCTGGAGAGGGCGAGGGCCAGCGGCAGCACCGCGGTGGCGCCGGCGGCCCGCAGCTCCCGAGCGACCAGCGCCATCGTCCAGCCGGAGTCCACATAGTCGTCGACCAGCAGCACCGGGCCGCCGGCGCCGGCCAGCCCGGCCGCCACCTCCGGCGGCAGCACGAACGTACCGTGCAGGGCGCGTACCCGCTGGGCACTGTTCGCCCGCCCACCGGCACCGGCGGGCGGCCCGGTCGCGGTGACCGAGCCGAGCAACGGCAACCGGCCCACCGTCGCCGCGTGCGCCGCGACGCTGCCCACCAGCTCTGGGCGGCGCCGGGACCCGACCGCGACCACCGCGGCCGGTCGGGCCGGCCACGGGTCATTGCTGTGCGCCCACGCCTTCAGCACCTCCACCACCGCGGCCAACAGCCCGGGCGGGGCGGCGGCATCCGGTGCGCCGTCGGCGAGCAGCGTGCGCAGCCGGGCACCCCAGCCGAGGTCCGACAGCCGGCCCACCACCCGGCCGGCCTCGGCCTGCTCGCCGGCCGGGATCCGCCCGGACAGCGGTACGCCCGCGGCAGCCAGCCCGGTCGGCCACATCTTCCGGGGCGCGACCGGCACTCCCGGCCGGCCCAGAAACGCCTGGGCGGCGGCCAGCGCCGGCTCCGACACCCCCTCGGCGACCGGCGTCCCGGTGCACCGGTCGCACCGTCCACACCGGCCGGCCTGCGGGTCGTCCAGGCACCGGCGCAGGAACTCCATCCGGCAGCCGTCGGTGCCCGCGTACTCCCGCATGGCGGCCTGCTCGGCGGTGCGCGCCTGCGCGATCCGCCGGTGCCGTTCCCGGTCGTAGTGCCACTGCGCGCCGGTGGCCGCCCAGCCGCCCCGGACCCGGCGCACCGCGCCATCCACGTCCAGCACCTTGAGCATCAGCTCCAGCCGGGTCCGCCGCAGCTCCACCATTGGCTCCAGTGCGGCTGTCGACAGCGGACGGTCGGCATCGGACAGCACCCGTAGCACCGCCCGTACCTGCTCCTCCGGCGGGAACGCGAGCGAGGCGAAGTACCGCCAGATCGCGGCGTCCTCAGGGCCCGGCAGCAGCAGTACGTCGGCCGAGCTGACTGCCCGGCCGGCCCGGCCAACCTGCTGGTAGTAGGCGATCGGGGACGGCGGGGCGCCCAGGTGCACCACGAACCCGAGATCCGGCTTGTCGAAGCCCATCCCCAGCGCGGACGTGGCCACCAGTGCCTTCAGCTTGTTGTCCAGCAGGTCGGCCTCGGCGGCGCGCCGTTCGGCGTCCTCGTCCTGGCCGGTGTACGAGGCGACCGGGTAGCCCCGGCTGCGCAGGAAGGTGGCGGTCTCGGCGGCGGCGGCGACGGTCAGCGTGTAGATGATCCCGGATCCGGACAGCTGGTCCAGGTGGTCGGCCAGCCAGGCCAGCCGGTGCGCCGGAGTGGGCAGGCTCGCCACCGCCAGCCGCAACGACTCCCGGTCCAGCGAGCCGCGAAGAACAAGCGCTTCTCCGGCTGGGTCGAGCTGCTCGGCCACGTCGGCCACCACCCGGGCGTTGGCGGTGGCGGTGGTGGCCAGCACCGGGGTGCCCGGGGCGAGGCCGGCCAGGAAGGTCCGGAGCCGCCGGTAGTCGGGCCGGAAGTCATGCCCCCAGTCGGAGACACAGTGTGCCTCGTCGACCACCAGCAACCCGGTAGTGGCCGCCAGCTCCGGCAGGATCAGATCCCGGAAGTCGGGGTTGTTCAGCCGCTCCGGTGAGATCAGCAGCACGTCCACCGTCCCGGACCGAATCCCGCCGGTGATCTCGTCCCACTCCTCCTGGTTGGCTGAGTTGATGGTCCGGGCCTGGATGCCGGCCCGGGATGCCGCCGCCACCTGGTTGCGCATCAGCGCCAGCAGCGGTGAGATGATCACGGTCGGGCCGGCACCACCCGCCCGGAGCAGGGCGGTGGCCACGAAGTAGACCGCTGACTTGCCCCAGCCGGTGCGCTGCACGCACAGCACCCGGCGACCGGCGGTCACCAGCGCCTCGACCGCCCGCCACTGGTCGGACCGGAGCCGGGCCTGCTCCCCCGCGAGCTGGCGCAGCACCGCCTCCGCCCGCTCCCGCACCGCCCCGCCGTCTGCCACCGGCCCTTTCTACCAGGCGCCTGCGACCACCAACCGGCTGTCCTCAGCCACCAGCCGGCCGTCTCAGCCTGGCGGCCTACCGGCTGTCCAGCTCGGCGGCGCCGAACGAGACCGAGAACCGCTTGCACCAGATCGACATGCTCGAGTACTCGGCCAGATCGACGTCGGCCGGGATCTCGTACTGCTGGTTGCCTTGGTTGCCCTTCAGCCGGCCCAGCTCGAGGTAGGCACCGTCGTCGAACACGTGCCAGCCGTCCTGGCCCTCGATCACCGGTTGGTCGGTAAGCCAGATCCACAGGTCGGGACCGTTCGAGGTATTCAGGTCGACCAGCTCCAGCAGGTGCGCGCCGTCCGGCTTCCGGACGATCCGGGCGGTGCCGGCGGTCGGGTGCTCGTGGCTGATCAGCTCCCCCTCCGCCACCAGCACCGGCCCGGCCGGCTCGGTCGGAGCGGCTGGCGTGGCCATCGCGGTCGGCGGTGCTGGTGAGGCCGGCGGCAGGGTGGTCAGCGCCTCGTCCACCCGTTCGTCCACCACCAGCTTCCAGGGCTGGAACCAGTAGAGCCCGAGCGCCCCGCCGGCGGCCAGCACCGCCAGCGCCACCCAGGTGACCGGCGTCCGCAGAAGTCGCCTCAGCATGGGCACAGTCAAGCCGGTCGCCAGCCGGCCGTCGATCCCGGTCGGCTTACGGTCCGGTTACGCCCGGCGCTCCGGCGCCGCTGCACCCCGGGGCCGGCCGTTCCGGCGGCCGTACCCTGGCGGTGTGGACACCGCCGGGCAAACCGTGCTGGTGGTCGACGACGACCCGACCGTCAGCGACGTGGTGAGCCGCTACCTGGAGCGGGCCGGCTACCGGGTGACCCGCGCCGCCGACGGCGCCGGCGCGCTGGCCGAGTTCCGCCGCCACCGGCCGGACCTGGTCCTGCTCGACCTGATGCTGCCCGGCATCGACGGGCTGGAGGTGTGCCGGCGGCTGCGGCAGCTCTCCGGGCAGGTGCCGGTGATCATGCTGACCGCGCTGGGCGAGGAGGCCGACCGGGTGCTCGGGCTGCAGCTGGGCGCGGACGACTACGTGACCAAACCGTTCTCGCCGCGGGAGCTGGTGCTGCGGGTGCAGTCGGTGCTGCGCCGGGCCTCCGGGGGCGGCGGCCCGGTGGCCCCACCGCGGGTGCTCGCCGACGGGGACCTGGTGCTCGACCCGAACCGCCGGGTGGTCCACCGGGGCGGCCGGGAGCTGGTCCTGACGGTACGCGAGTTCGACCTGCTCGCGTACCTGATGCGCCACCCGGGCCGGGCGTTCCGCCGGGCCGAGCTGCTGGAGGGGGTGTGGGGCTGGACGTTCGGCGACCAGTCGACGGTCACCGTGCACGTGCGCCGGCTGCGGGAGAAGGTGGAGGACGACCCGGCGGTGCCGCGCCGGATCGTCACCGTGTGGGGGGTCGGCTACCGGTACGAGCAGGAGCCGGAGCCGGCCGATGCGTGACCTCCCGCTGATCGCCGGGTTCGCGCTGGCCGGGGCGCTCGCGGTGGCGGTGCCCGGCGCGCTGGTGCTGCGGCTGCTGCGCCGCCGGTCGGTAACCGTGCACGTGCTCGGGCTGCTGACGGTGACCGTGGCGGCGGCGCTGGCCGGCGTGCTGGCGGTGGCCCAGGCGATGTTCATCTCCCCGCACGACCTGCAGGTGCTGCTGGCGGTGCTGGCCGCCGCCGGGGTGGTCAGCCTGGCGATCGGCTGGTGGTCGGGCCGCCGGCTGGCCCGCGACGCGGTCTGGGCCGACCAGGTGCGCGAGCGGGAACGGCAGGTGGAGGCGGGGCGGCGGGAGCTGGTCGCCTGGGTCTCGCACGACCTGCGCACGCCGCTGGCCGGGCTGCGGGCGATGGCCGAGGCGCTGGAGGACCGGGTGGTGGCCGACCCGGACACGGTGCACGAGTACCACCGCCGGCTCCGGGTCGAGGCCGACCGGATGGCGCAGCTGGTCGACGACCTGTTCGAGCTGTCCCGGATCCACGCGGACGCGCTGCACCTGACGCTGTCCGCGGTCCCGCTGGGCGACCTGGTCTCGGACGCGATCGCCTCGGCCGAGCCGGTGGCCGCCGCGCACGGGGTACGGGTGGTCGCCACCGAGCCGAGCTGGCCGGCGGTCACCGGCAGCGAGCCGGAGCTCGGCCGGGTGATCGCGAACCTGCTCCGGAACGCGATCCACTACACCCCGCACGACGGGACGGTGGTGGTCTCGGCCGGGCGGGACCGGGACACCGCCTGGCTGGCGGTCGCCGACGGCTGCGGCGGCATCCCGGAGGCCGACCTGCCGCGGGTGTTCGACGTCGCGTTCCGAGGTGAGCCGGCGCGGAGTCCACGCAGCCGCGGGAACGGTGGCGCCGGCGGCGGGCTCGGGCTGGCGATCGTGCGCGGGCTGGTGGAGGCGCAGGGTGGCCGGGTGGACGTGGCGAACAGCGGCACCGGCTGCCGGTTCGTGGTCCGGCTGCCCGCCGTCGCCGCCCGCGGGTAGGTTTACCTGGTGCCCAGCCATGTCGCGCTGCTGCGCGGGATCAACGTCGGTGGCCGCAACCGGGTCGCGATGGCCGACCTGCGGGAGCTGCTGACCTCGCTCGGACATACCGAGGTCAGCACGTATGTCCAGAGTGGGAACGTGGTGTTCACCCCGGTGCGCCGGCGTGACCCGGCGGCGCTGGCCAGCGAGCTGGAGCGGGCGATCGCCGACCGGCTGGGGGTCTCGCCCAGGGTGGTGGTGCGCACCCGGGGCGAGCTGGCGGCGGTGGTACGCGACAACCCGTACCCGGACGAGCCGAACCCGAAGGCCGTGCATGCGGTGTTCCTGACCGGTGACCCGGACCCGGAGCTGGCCGTGGCGGTCGACGGTGCCCAGCAACGGGTCGCGGAGCTGGGCAGCCGGGACACCGCCACGCTGGTCGGCCGGACCCTGTTCCTGCACACGCCGGACGGGATCGGACGCAGCAAGCTCGCCGAGCTGCTGGTCGCCCGCACCAGCGGGAACGCCGGACCGGGCCGGGTCGCCGGCACCGCCCGCAACTGGTCCACAGTGACCAAGCTGCTGGCTATCTGCGACGGGTAGCGGGGATCTCGCGCCAGTCCCGGCTGGACCGACCCGGATGGTAGGCGGAGCCGAGCCGCTTGGCGGTCACCCCGGGCAGGCCCTGCTCCTGGCTGGCCCGCCGGGCATCCGCTCCGCCACCCGGGAAGTAGGGCGGGGTCTGCCAGTGTGGACCGGCCACCGCCAGCTCGGCCAGCAGCTCCCGGCGCTGCGCGTAGCTGAGGTCCACAGTGTGCTTCCCGTCCAGCCACAGCAGGTCGAAGGCCAGGTACTGCACCGGCAGCCGGGCGGAGCGCCGGCGGGCCGCCGCGGCGTCGGTGACCCCCTCCCGGGGCCGCAGCGCCGCCCGGCTGACCCGGCCCTGCGGGTCGAACGCCACGACCACCCCGTCCAGCAGGCACTCGGTCGGGGCGAGCGCCTCGGCCAGCGGCCGCAGCTCCGGGTACGAGGCGGTGATGTCCGACCCGCCGGCGGCCCGCAGCCGCAGCTGTCCGCCGGAGCTGTGCGCCGCCGCGCGTACCCCCGGCCAGGTCATCTCGAACCCCCAGGCGGCGTCGTCGGCCGGCAGCCGGGTCGAGGCGGTGGCGGTCATCGGCGGCACCAGGTCCGGCATCGGGGTCCAGCCCGGCTCCGGCGGGTCCATCCGGTGGATCATCCAGTCCTTGCCGGAGGTTTGGAACAGCGCGTACCGGCCGGTGACCCGGCTCCCGTGGAACACCACGATCACCTCCCGGTCCCGCCACTTCTCGGTCTCGTACCGCCCCCGGTCGTAGATCAGCATCCGGCCGCCGCCGTACTCCCCGGCCGGGATCTCGCCGTGGAAGTCGGCGTACTCCAGCGGGTGGTCCTCGGTGTGCACCGCCAGGTGGTTGCGGGCCGGGTCGCGCGGGATTCCGCGCGGCACCGCCCACGAGACCAGCACCCCACCCCGCTCCAGCCGCAGGTCCCAGTGCAGCCGCCGGGCGTGGTGCTGCTGGATCACGAAGGTGTCATCCCGACCCTCCGGCAGTGGTGCGGACGCCGCCGGCACCGGTTCCGAGGTGCGGTCCGGGTCACGTTTGCGCCGGTACGCGTCGAGTGGGTCGCCCATCCGCCCATTGTCGTCGGCTAGCGTCGGGCGGGTGAAGTACTTCAACACCGCGGGTCCGTGCCACCCGGAGTGGCACTACATGCTGGTGGTGTTCGAATCCGGGCGGCCGGTCACCCTGCTCCGGGCGTGACCCGGCAGCAGCGGGCGCGGGTCCGGCCGATCAGCCCGTCGGCGCTGGTCGAGGAGCTGGCCGACCGGATCACCGCCACCCGGCCCGGGCACTGGCTGCGGGTGGCGGTGGACGGCGCGCCGGCGGCCGCCCCGGACGCGCTGGCGGCCGGGCTGGTGGATCCGCTACGGGTACGCGGGCGGCCGGCTCAGCTGGTCCCGGCAGCCGGCTTCCTGCGGCCCGCCTCGGTGCGGCTGGAGCTCGGCCGGCAGGACCCGGACAGCTACTACCAGCGGTGGCTGGACGAACCCGGGCTGCGCCGGGAGGTGCTGGACCCGCTCGGGCCGGGCGGCACCGGCCGGGTGCTACCGAGCCTGTGGGACCCGGTCACCGACCGGGCGACCCGGGCGGGCTACCTGTCCGTCCCGCCCGGCGGGGTGGTGCTGGTCAGTGGCGCGCTGCTGCTCGGCGGCGCGCTGCCGTTCGACCTCACCGTCCACCTCGCGCTGTCGCCGGCTGCCCTGTCCCGCCGGACCAGCCCGGAGCAGCGGTGGACCCTGCCGGCGTTCGACCGCTACCGGCGGGAGGTGGCTCCGGAGCAGGTCGCCGGCATCGTGATCCGGACCGACGACCCGGACCACCCGGCGATCGTCGACCG
The DNA here is from genome assembly GCA_009377645.1 of Micromonosporaceae bacterium. Classification (GTDB taxonomy): domain Bacteria; phylum Actinomycetota; class Actinomycetes; order Mycobacteriales; family Micromonosporaceae; genus Natronosporangium. The sequence continues at coordinate 26,499 of WHTQ01000015.1, forward strand.
CCGGTAGCCGGTAGGCACCGGTACTCAGGCCGGTCGGGTGCGGCTGCTCAGGTGGCAGTTGCCGGCCTGCGCGATGCTGTGGGGCATGGAAGCGACCACCGACCTGCCTGCCACGCCTAGCGACCAGCAGGCCACGCACCGGAGCCGCGGGACGCCGCGGGAGCGGTGGCGGCGGGCGCGGCTGCTCGCGTACTGCCGGCTGCTGGCTGGAGTCTGCCGGCTGCTGGAGCTGCACCCGGCCCTCTGGCGGTACGCGGTGCGCCACTACCGGCCGGGGCTGGACCGGCTGGCCGCGGCCAGCGCCCGGGCGATGTGCGCGCTGGCCGCCGTCGACGTCCCCGCCTACCGGGACTTCCTGCGCCGGCACGGCACCGGCCGGCACCGGACCCTGACCGACTTCCCGGAGACCGACAAGGATCGCTACGTGGCCGGCTACGACCAGCTCAGCCGCAGCTGGCGGGGCCGGTGGCCGGACCGTGGCGTGATCGTGGACGAGTCGGCCGGCTCCTCCGGCCGGCCGTTCAACTGGCCACGCGGGGCCGCCGAGCTGGCCACCGTGCAGTACAACGTGGCCGGGTACGTGAGCCTGGTGTTCCCGGTGCACCGCCGGTTCGTCATCAACGCCTACTCGATGGGCGCCTGGGCGACCGGCACCACCACCGGCACCGCGATGGCCCGGATCGCGGTGGTGAAGAACACCGGCCCCGACCTCGACAAGATCGTAGACACGCTGCACCACTTCGGACCGGACTTCGACTACCTGGTCACCGCGTACCCGCCGTTTCTCAAGCACCTGCGGGACCGGCTCGACGCCGAAGGGTTCCCGTGGGCGGAGTTCCGGATCGCGGCGATGTGCGGCGGGGAGGCGCTGACCGAAGCGCTGCGCTCCTACCTGGAGGAACGGTTCGTCCGGGTGCGATCCGGCTACGGCGCCTCCGACCTGACCATCGGGATGGGCGCGGAGACCGCCCTCACGGTGTGGCTGCGCCGGCGGCTGCAGACCGACCAGCCGCTGCGGGCGGCGCTGCTCGGCCCGGACGAGCAGCGGTTGCCGATGGCGTTCCAGTACAACCCGCTCGCCACCTACCTGGAGGTGAACCAGCGCCGGGAGCTGCTCTGCACCATCAACAACGTGCGCGGGCTGCAGCCCCGGCTGCGCTACAACGTCGGCGACGAGGCGCTGCTCTACCCGTACCACCAGCTGCTGCGGGTGCTGCGCGCCGACCCGCACCGGTGGCGGGAGGGCCAGAGCGCGCTGGCCGCCGAGCGGATGAGCCTGCCGCTGCTGTTCCTGTTCGGACGCAGCGACTCCACCGTGTCCTACCTGGGCGCCAACATCTACCCGCAGGACGTGGAGTACGGGCTGTACGAGGGCAACCCGCAGGCGGGCGCGATCAGCCGGTTCTGCCTTGACCTGGCCGAGCAGGCGGATCTGGAGGTGCGGCCGGTGGTCCACATCGAGCTGCGCGGCCCGCTGCCGCCGGCCGATCGGGCGGCGCTCGCGGCCATTTGCCGGGACGGCGTGCTGCGCCACCTGACCAGCGTCTCCCGAGACTTCGCGCAGTCCCTGGCCGAGGACCCGCGGGCGGCCGACCTGCGGGTCCAGCTGCACGACCCGGGCGAGGGCCCGTTCGACAACTCGAAGCTCAAGAACGTCTACCTGAGAGGGTGAGCAGCCGATGCGCACCACCGATTTCTCCCGAGCCCCCGCGGCGGCGCGCGGCGGCGCGATGTTCGTCGGTGCCACCCGCTACCGTGGCCCGGTCACGCTGCTGCGGCTGCTGCCGCGCTGGCTCCGGATGGTGCGGGACCTGAAGCGGGTCCGCGGTTACTGCTGGCACCACCTCTACTGGCAGCCGCCGTTCACGCTGGGGACGATCGCGTTCTTCACCGACCGGGACGCGATGCTGCGGTTCGCCCGCACCCGCGAGCACCGGGCGCTGATGACCTGGGTGACCGACGGGCAGCGCAACGCCACGGCCGGCTTCATCCGGCTCTACACCGCCGATCCGGCCGGCTACTCGAACGGGCGCTGGCGCGCCGAGGGCGACCAGATGGCCGCCATCGACAACTTCACACCGCTGTCCCGGGAAGCCGCCGGCCCTCCGGTGACGGTGCACCGATGAGGCTGGAGCCGGTGACTGGGCGGCGCGGGCTGCGGGAGTTCTTCGCGGTCGCGGACCGGATCTACGCCGGCAACCCGCGCTGGGTGCCGCCGGTCCGGCAGCAGGTGCGCCGCTGGTGGCGGGAGGGGGTGCGGCTGTTCCTGCTGCTGGACCGGGACGGCCGGGCGGTCGGCCGGACCACCCTGCACACCGACGACACCTTCGACGCCAAGCTCGGGCAGCGGCACCAGCTGTTCGGGCTGACCGAGTTCACCAGCTTCGCCGCCGCCGAGGCGCTGCTCGACGCGATCGAGTCCGCCGGCCGGCAGGCCAGGCGGCCGGCGCTGTTCGGCCCGGTCTCGCTGCTGCCGAACCAGTCCGGCGGGGTGATCACCGCCGGGTACGAGGAGCGGGGGTTCATCGACAGCGCGTACAACCCGGACTTCTACCCGGCAGCGTACGAACGGGCCGGCTTCGTCCGGCGGTTCGAGGCGGACACCTGGATCTGCCCGGTGCCCATATCGGACGCCTGGCCGGACACGCCGCTGCCGCCCGGGGTGCGGATCCACCGCGGCGATACAAAGGCGCTCGAGGCGCAGCTGGTGATAGTGCGGGAGCTGCTGAACGCGTCGTTCGCCCAGCTCGGCTACTACACCGAGATCTCGGCGGCGCAGCTGCGCGCCCAGACCGACGGCCTGGCGTACCTGCTCGACGAGTCGTTGCTGCTCTACCTGACCATCGACGACCGGCCGGTCGGGTTCGTGCTCTGCCTGCCCGACATCTCCGAGTTTGTGGCGCGGGTGGGCGGCGACCTCGGCCCACTGAACCGGATGCGGCTGCTGGCCGCCCGGCACTTGTACCGGCGGGAGGCAGTGCTGGTGGTCAAGGGGGTGGTGCCGGACGCGCAGGGGCGCGGCTACCAGCGGCTGCTGTCCCGCCAGCTGCACCGGAACCTGCGCGCCGGCGGGTACACGGCGCTGCGCAGCACGTTCGTGGAGCGGGACAACCCGGCCTCGATCGCACAGTATCTGACCATGGGGGGCCGGCCGCTGCACGGCTACACGTTCTACCAGAAGGCACTGTAGACGATGCTGGACCAGGCGAGGCTGCGTACGCTGGAACCGCTGTGCGCCCGGGCACCGAGCGCCCACAACACCCAGCCGTGGCGGCTGTCCTACCGGGCCGACCGGGTGGAGGTGGGCTGGGACCCGGCGGACACGCTGCCGGCCGGCGACCCGACCGGCCGGGACCTGCGGCTGTCGCTGGGCGCCTATGTGGAGACCTGGCTGGTGGTCGCCGCCGCGGCCGGGCTGGGGCTGGCGTTCACGCCGGACCACTGCGCGGCGGCGCACCGGGTGGGCTGGCTGCGCCCGGCGGCCGAGCGCTACCGGACCCCGTTCGACGCCGGCACGGTCCGGGACCGGGCCACCCACCGCGGCGGGTACCTGACCGGGCCGGAACCCGGCACCCTGGCGGCCGCGGACGCGATCGCCCGGTCGGCCGGCGGCGCGCTCCGGCCGGTGCCGGACACCGCGCTGGCCGGGCTGCTCCCGGCCGCCGACCGGCACCTGTACGCGGACCCGGCCACCGTCCGCGAGCTGCGCGGTTGGCTGCGGCTCACCCCGAACCACCCGCGGTACGAGCGGGACGGGCTGACCGACCGGTGCCTGCACCTGTCCCGGGCGCAGGCCGCCGGGCTGCGGGCGGCGCTGGCCGGCTACCCGGTGCTGCGCCGGCTCGGCCTGCCCCGGCTGCTGGCCGCGGCCGGCGGCGGCCCGGTGCGGCCCGGCGGCCGGGTGCTGGCCCTGGCCGGCCCGCCCGCCCTGGACGAGCCCGGACAGGTGGAGTTCGGGCGGGTGCTGATGCAGGTCTGGCTGACCTTCACCGCCGCCGGGCTGGCCTGCCGCCCGCTCAGCCAGCTGCTGGACGCGCCCGCCACCCGGGCCGCGCTGGCGTCCCAGCTGCGAGTGGCGCCGGAGCAGTTGCTGCACGTGGCGCGGGTCGGGCTGCCCGCCACCGCCCCGGTCCCCTCCCACCGCCGGGTGTTGCCACCCCCGGTGCCCGCGTGATCATGGAAACAGGTCGTCCAGGGTGTCCAGCGGCACCGAGCCCTGGCTGAGCACCCGGTGGTGGAAGTCCCGGTAGTCGAACCCGGCGCCCTGCTCGGCGCGCACCCGGTCGCGCAGCGCACCGATCCGCAGCCGGCCGATCATGTACGCCAGGGCCTGCCCCGGCTCGGCGATGTAACGGTCCACCTCGTTGGCGATGTTCAGCTCGGACAGCGCCGTGTTCTCCCGCAGGTAGCCGATCGCCCGGTCCCGGGACCATCCGAAGTGGTGCATGCCGGTGTCGACCACCAGCCGGCACGCCCGCCAGGCGTCGAACGACACCATCCCCAACCGACTCAGGTCGCTGGTGTAGAGCCCCATCTCGTCACACAGCCGCTCGGTGTAGAGACCCCACCCCTCCCCGTACGCGGTGACGTAGGCGAACCGCCGGAAGTCCGGCAGGTCGGTCAGCGACTGCCCGATCGCGAACTGCAGATGATGGCCGGGCACGCTCTCGTGGAACGCCAGCGTCTCGTACTCGAACCGGGGCCGCAGCGGTGGCTGGTAGGTGTTCACCACGTGCGCGCCCGGGCGGGACCCGTCGGCCGCCGGTGGCTGGTAGTAGCCGAGCACCGAGTCCTCCGCCTCCACCGGGTCCATCTCCCGCACCACGCACGGCGCGATGTCGTACCGCTGGAACCAGCCGGGCAGCGCCTCCTCGGCCCGGCGCAGCGCCCCCTCCACAGTGGCCACGATCTCACCTGCGCTGGTGAACCGCAGCGCCTGGTCGTCGCGCAGCCGGCGCAGCACCTCGGGCACCTCCCCGGTGCCCAACACCCGCCCGCCGCGCTCGCCGAACTCGTCCCGCAGCTCGGCCACCAGCGCCAGCCCGGTCTCGTGGATCTCCTCCGGGGTCAGGTCGGTGGTGGTGTGCGCCCGGGCCAGCGCCAGGTAGCCCACCGTCCCGCCCGGCACGTGGCACACGCCGACCGCCTCGCCCGGTCGCCCCACCGGCAGCAGCTGGTCGGCCAGCGTCTGGCGGTAGCGGGCCAGCGCCGGCCGGACCACCGTGGCCACCAGCTCGCCGGCCCGGGCCCGCCAGGCGGCGCCGCCGATGCCCGGGTCCGGCTCGGGGCGCAGCAACGGGTCCCGGTCCGGCGGCGTACCCAGGTAGCTGTCGAGCTGGTCGATCGCCTGCCGCACCCCGAGCGCGGTCGGGAACCGGCCGTCGGCGGCCGCCTGCCGGTGCCGCTCGGCGAGCCGGTCGAAGTAGCCGCCGAGCGCGCCCAACCGGGACAGGTATGCCTCCGCCGCCGGTGGACCGGTCAGCCGCACCGTCGGCACCACCGCCAGCACCCCGGCCAGCGCCCCCATCAGGGTCGCCGAGGCCGCCACCTCGCCGAGCCCGTGCCGCAGCGTCTCCTGCTGGTCGCGCAGCAACCGGGTCAGCATGGCGTGGGTGACCCGGTCGGTCCGGCCCAGCGGCTCCGGCGCCACCCGCGACAGCTCGGCCGCGATGCCGCCCAGCCGGTCGGCCACCCGCTGGTCGGCCTCCCGGCTGGGATCGGGGACCTCCGCGTCGAACCCGGCGATCCCCGAGGTGGTCGCCGCGAACGGGTTCGCGGCGTAGTGCGCCTGGAAGTAGTCGTCGCTGAGCCTGGCCAGCGTCGCGTCGTCTGCCGTCCCCATCCTCGCTCTTCCGCCCGTCTCCGCTCGGTCGAACCTTTCCGTCAGCGGACCTTGGCCAGGAACGCCCGGGTCCGTTCGTGCCGCGGGTTGGCGAGCATCTCCCGGGGCGCGCCGGCCTCCACCACGGATCCGGCGTCCATGAAGATCATAGAGTCCCCGACCTCGCGTGCGAACCCCATCTCGTGCGTCACCACGACCATGGTCATTCCCTCGACGGCCAGGTCCCGGATCACGTCCAGCACCTCCCCCACCAGCTCCGGATCGAGCGCGCTGGTCGGCTCGTCGAACAGCATCAGCTTGGGCTGCATCGCCAGCGCCCGGGCGATCGCCACCCGTTGCTGCTGCCCGCCCGACAGCCGGGCCGGGTAGACGGTGACCTTGTCGGCCAGCCCCACCCGCTCCAGCAGTGCCTGCGCCCGCTCCCGGATCCCCGCCCGGCCCGCCTGGCGCAGCCGCACCGGCGCCTCCATCACGTTCTCCAGCACCGTCATGTGCGGGAACAGGTTGAACTGCTGGAACACCATCCCGATCGCGCGCCGCTGGGCGGCCACCTCCCGCTCCCGCAGCTCGTGCAGCCGGTCGCCCCGCTGCCGGTATCCGATCAGCTCCCCGGCCACCCAGATCCGCCCGGCGTCGATCTTCTCCAGGTGGTTGATGCAGCGCAGCAGCGTCGACTTCCCGGAGCCGGAGGGTCCGATCACGACTGCCACCTCGCCGGCCCGCACGTGCAGGTCCACCCCGTTCAGCACCGGCAGGTGGCCGAACCGCTTGTGCACCTGCTCCACCCGCAGCAGCGGGTCCTCGGCCTGCCCGGTCATAGCCTCACTTCCCACCCTGGCCGGCGCCCCACCCGCGCAGCCGGACCCGGGCCTGCCGGGACACGTCGAAGCCGCGCGAGAAGTAGCGTTCGACGAAGTGCTGCCCGATCATCAGCAGGCTGGTCAGGAACAGATACCACAGGCAGGCGGCGACCAGCATCGGGAACAGCTTGAAGGTACGGGCCCCGATCGCGGACAGCTGGAACCACAGCTCGCTGGTCACCGGCACGTACGCCAGCAGCGCGGTGTCCTTCAGCAGCGCGATCAGCTCGTTGCCGGTCGGTGGGATGATCGCCCGCATCGCCTGCGGCAGCACGATCCGGCGCAGGATCTGGGTGCGCCGCAGGCCCAGCGCGGCCGCCGCCTCGGTCTGCCCCCGGTCCACCGACAGGATGCCGGCCCGGACGATCTCGGCCATGTAGGCCGCCTCCGACAGCGCCAGCCCGAGCAGCCCGGCCAGGTACCCGGTCAGGAAGGTTCGCGTGTCGAACCCGAAGATCCGGGCCGAGAAGTCCTGGATCCCGAACAGGGCGCCGAGCTGCCGGTCGAACGGCAGCCCGAGCTCCAGCCGCGCCCACAGGATCCCGAGGTTGCCGAACAGCACCAGCAGCACGATCCGCGGCACCGCCCGGAAGAACCAGGTGAACAGCCAGGCCGACCAGGACAGCACCGGGTTCGCGGACAGCCGCATCACCGCCACCACCACGCCCAGCGCGATCCCGATCGTCATCGCCAGCAGGGTCATCCACACGGTGGTCCAGACCCCGCGCAGGATCGGCGGCGCGAACATGTTGTCGACGATGAACGCCCACTCGAACCGGTCGTTGGTCACCAGCAGGTGGGCGAACATCGCGGCCAGGATCGTGACCACGCCGACCGCCACCCACCGCCCCGGGTGGCGGACCGGTACCGCCCGGATCACCTCCGGCGGTGGCGACTGCTGGACGCCGACCTCGCCGCTCATCGCGGACCGGTCACCGGATCACGGGTTGACCGCCGGGTCGGTGATCGCCCCGTCCTCGACCCCCCACTCCGTGAGGATGGAGGTGTAGCTGCCGTCCGCGATCACCGCCGCGACCGCCTCCCGCAGCGCCTCCGCGAACTGCGTCTCGGCCTGGTTCACCACGTAGCCGTAGGGCGCCGCGTCGTAGATGTCGCCGGCCAGCTCCAGCTCGCCGTCGGTCTGCAGGACCGCGTACGCGCACACCGGCGAGTCGGCCAGCATCGCGTCGTTCTGGCCGGAGACCACCGAGGCGGTGGCCTGCTCCTGGCTCTGGAACTGCTCGATCGTGATCTCGTCTTCGCCGGCGTCGGTGCACGTGTCCGACCGGGCGGTGAGGTCGTCGACCTGGATCGTGTCCCGCTGGACCGCGACCCGCAGCCCGCAGGCGTTGTCCGGGTCCACCGGCTCGCCGGCCGGGGCGGCCCACTGGGTGCCGGCGTTGAAGTAGCTGACCATGTTGGTCTCGGCCTTGCGCTCGTCGTTGATCGTGAACGAGGAGACGCCGACCTCGTACTGGCCGGACTGGATTCCCGGGATGATGTTGCCGAACGGCGCCGGCACCCACTCGGTGCCGAGGCCCAGCTTGCCGGCGACCGCGTCGAACAGATCCACGTCCCAGCCGACCACGGTCTCGCCGTCGACGTCGAGCGACTCGTTCGGCGGGTAGGTGGCGTCCACGCCGACGGCGATCGTCCCGTCCGACTTGATCGAGTCCGGCACCAGGTCGGCCAGGGCCGGGTCGCCGGTCGCCACCGGCTCGTCGTCCCCGGAGTCGCCGTCGTCGCCGCAGCCGGCCAGCGCCAGCACCGCCACTGTGGCAGCGGCCAGTCCGGCCTGCCAGCGTCGCTCAGATCTGCGTACCCGCATCCGCTTCCTCCTCGGGTGTGGCCGGGCCCGATCCAGGCCGGCCGGCATCGAATCCCGACCGGGCCTCGGGGGTGGCAGCGGCCGGACCGGTCGAGCTATGGGAGGCAGCCTGGCAGCACCGTCCGCGGTTGGCAAGTCGGCGCAGCGGATCGGACGGGGTCGGAAGCAGCGACGCCGGTTCTCCGGCTGGCGGGACCGCCAGCCGGAGAACCGGCGCGGGTTGGTCAGGCGGGGCGGATGTTCTCGGCCTGCGGGCCCTTCTGGCCCTGCGTCACCTCGAACTCCACCCGCTGGTTCTCCTCCAGGGTGCGAAAGCCACTGGCCGCAATCGCCGAGAAGTGCGCGAACACGTCCGCGCCACCCTCATCCGGCGTGATGAAGCCGAAGCCCTTGTCTGGGTTGAACCACTTAACAGTTCCAATAGCCATCGTTGTCTCCTTCGACGGGTCTCAGGCGGCCCGCACCGTGCGGGCCCGCGTCGCCGAGATGATTAACCCCGATCCGAGAGAAGACTCGGCCACGACGAAACGCCTGCGCTTCGAACTCCGCAGGCGCCGTAGACGTTCTGGGAACCACAACTGCAACCCGGCTAGCCTACCACGGTCCCCGGGCGGCCGGTGCCGCTAATCGAGGCGTCCAGCAACTCCGCGAGGTGGGCCACCGGCAGCTGGCGGCCGGCCCGGCGGGCGGCGGCCGCGATCTGCATCGCGCAGCCCGGGTTCGCCGACACCAGCAGGTCCGCCCCGGTGGCCGCCACCTGGGCCGCCTTCCGGTCCCCGAGCTCCGCCGCCGGACCCGGCTGGAGCAGGTTGTAGACGCCGGCCGACCCGCAACAGATCTCCCCGTCGGCGATCTCCCGCAGGGACAGCTCCGGGATCGCCGCCAGCAGCCGGCGCGGCTGCTCCCGGATCCCCTGCGCGTGGCTGAGGTGGCAGGCGTCGTGGTACGCGGCGGTCACCGGCACCGGTCGCCGGGGCGCGACCGGTCCCAGCTCGACCAGCCACTCGGACAGGTCCCGGACCCGCCCGGCGATCCCGGCCACGCCCAGCTGCCCGTACTCCTTCATGGCCGAGCCGCAGCCGGCCGCGTTCACCACCACCGCGTCCACCCCGGCCTGCCGGAAGGTGGCGGCGGTACGGCGGGCGAACCGGGCCGCCTCGTCCCGCCGCCCGGAGTGAAGTGAGAGCGCGCCGCAGCAGCCCTGCCGGGGCGGGACCACCAGCTCGCAGCCCTCCGCCGCCAGCACCCGGGCGGTCGCCGCGTTCACCTGCGGGAACAGCTCCCGCTGCACGCACCCGAGCAGCATCCCCACCACTGCCCGGCGCCGCCCCCGTGCGGGCACCCGGGCCGGCACCGCCGGTCGCCGGCCCAGCCGCGGCGCCAGCGCCGCCATCGTGGCCAGGCTGGGTGAGATCCGGCCCAACCACGCCCCGCCCAGCAGCCGGTCCAGCCGGGTCGCCTGCCCCAGCCGCAGCGGTCCGCGCAGCGCCCGCAGCCGGCGTGGGTAGGGGAACAACCCGAAGATCGCGGTACGCAGCACCCGCTCCCGCACCGACCGCGGGTAGCCGGACTCCACCTCCGCCCGCTTCGCGGTGATCAGCTGGTCGTAGCGCACGCCGGACGGGCACGAGGTCACGCAGGCCATGCAGCCGAGGCACCGGTCCAGGTGGGTCACGGTCGGGTCGGTCAGCGGCTCCCCTTCCAGGCCCAGCTTCATCAGCTGGATCCGCCCCCGCGGCGAGTCCATCTCCTGCCCCCACAGCTGGTAGGTGGGGCAGGTCGGCAGGCAGAACCCGCAGTGCACGCAGGTGTCCACCAGCGCCCGCAGGTCGGGACCGGACGGATCGACGGCGCTCATGGAACCACGGTACGCATGAGGTGACCCGTCCGGCGGGTGGCGGCCCTGACGCGTTACATGTAACGTAGGTTCATGACCACACGAAGCCGAGACCGGGTCCGGTCGCACCGACAGCGGCTCCGCGCCCAAGGGCTGCGCCCGATCCAGATCTGGGTGCCGGATGTGGGCGCGCCGCAGTTCGCGGCCGAGGCGCACCGGCAGTCCAGGCTGCTCGCGGAGAGCCCCACCGCCGACGAGGACCAGACGTTCGTCGACGAGATTGCCGACTGGTCCGACGAGTGAGGCGCGGTGAGGTCTGGACCGCCACTGGCGGCGTCTACGCGACGAAGCCGCGGCCGGTGCTCATCATCCAGGATGACCGGTTCGACGCAACCGACTCGGTGACCGTGTGCCCGATGACCACCATGTTGCTGGATGCTCCGCTGGTCCGCGTGCTCGTCGAGCCGGACGCCGCGAACGGGCTCAAGCAACCAAGTCACATCATGATCGACAAGATCACCACCACCCGACGCGCGAGAGTCCAGGACCGGCTCGGGGTGCTGTCACAGGAGGAGATGGTGCGGGTGGAACGGTCCCTGCTGGTCTTTCTTGGGGTCGCGGGGTAGCCGCCCCGCTCGCCGGTCAGATGCCGCCGACGAACCGGCCGGGGGCCAGCCGGCGGTCCGGGTCGAACTGGTCCTTCACCCGGCGCATCAACGCCAGGGCACCGGCATCGACCGGTCCCCACAGGTCGATCACGGCCCGCACCGGCGGTGGCGCGTGCCGCACCACCGCGGCGCCGTCGCGCCCCAGCCCGCCTCGCAGCGCGGCCAGGAACCGGGCCGCCGGCTCCGGCTCCGCCCCGGCCGGCAGGGCGGCGTGCAGCACCGCCGGCCCGGCGCTGCCCCGCACCGGTACGGGCAGCCCGGCCGACTCCGCCGCCGAGTCCACCAGTCCGAGCACCTCGCTCAGCCGGGCGGGCGGGAAGGACAGCTCGACCAGGGTGCCGGCCGGGGTGCCCGGGCAGCGGCCGAACCACTCCGGCGCCGACCCGCCAGCCACCCCGCCGACCAGCTCCGCAGCGGCCGCCGCCCGGGCCGCCACCCCGCTGCCGGTCCCCTCGAACAGCGCCGCCACCGCGACCGGCGCCCCGGCTCCCGGACGGTCGATCTCCACCGCGCTGGCCGCGAGCTGGCTGTCCAGGATCGCCTGGGCCTGCGCGTACCCGGCCGATGGGTCCGGCGCGGTCACGGTGACCCAGGCGGTGGCCGCCGGCAACGGATGCAGCCGCAGCGTCGCGGCCACGATCACGCCGAGCGTGCCGTACGAGCCGGTGAGCAGCTTGCCGAGGTCGTAGCCGGCGACGTTCTTCACCACCCGGCCGCCGGCCGACGCGACCACCCCGTCTGCGCGGACCATCCGCAACCCCAGCAGCAGGTCCCGCGGCCGGCCGTACCGCAGCCGCCGCGGCCCGGCCAGCCCGACCGCCAGCGCCCCGCCGACCGTCCCCGGGCCGTCGTGGTAGCCGGGCGGGTCCAGCGCGAGCTGCTGCCCGGCGCCGGCCACCAGCCCGGCCAGCCGGTCCAGCTGGACCCCGGCCTGCACCTGCACCACCATGTCGCCGGCCGCGTGGTCGATCACCGCGTCCAACCCGGACAGGTCGAGCAGCAGGTCGCAGCGCTCGGGCGGGGCGCCCCAGGCCAGCCGGCCACCGGTGCCGCGCGGCACCACCGCCAGCCCGTGCCCGGCCGCCACCCGCAGCACCGCCGCCACCTCGTCCACAGTGGTCGGGGTCGCGACGTGGGTCGGCAGCACGGACGCGACCGCGTCGTCCGGCCCGGCCGGCCACGCCTGGCAGGCCCCGGCCAGTGCGGTGTGGACGGTCATCAGAACAGCTCCGCCTGCCCGGACTCGACCAGCGGGTGGACCCCGGTGCGGTGCCCGGGTGCCTCCCCGCACAGCCGCGGGGTCGGAAACACCTTGCCCGGGTTGCACAGCCCGCGCGGGTCGAACCCGCACCGCAGCAGCTGCATGGTGTCCAGGTCCGCGTCGGTGAACATCCGCGGCAGGTAGGCGGACTTGTCCACCCCGACCCCGTGCTCGCCGGTGATCGAGCCGCCGTGCGCCAGGCACCGGGCAAGGATCTCGGCCGAGACCTGCTCGGCCCGCTCCGCCTCGCCGGCCACCGCGCGGTCGTAGAGCACCAGCGGGTGAAGGTTTCCATCGCCGGCATGGAACACGTTCGCCACCCGGATGCCGGACTCCGCCGACAGGGCGGCGATCTCGGCCAGCACCGCCGGCAGAGCGGTACGCGGCACCACGCCGTCCTGCACCAGGTAGGCCGGGCTGATCCGGCCGACCGCCGCGAACGCCGACTTGCGGCCCTTCCAGATCGCCGCCCGCTCCGCCGGGTCGGTGGCGATCCGGATCTCGCCCGCGCCGGCCTGGACCGCCAGCTCCCGCACCGCGGCCAGCTCCTCGGCCACTTCGGCGGCCGGGCCGTCCACCTCCACGATCAGCACCGCGCCCGCGCCGGCCGGGTAGTCACAGGCAACCGCCGCCTCCGCGGCCTCGATCGCCAGCGCGTCCATCATCTCCAGCGCGGCCGGCACCACCCCGGTCGCGATGATCGCCGAGACGCAGCCGCCGGCGGCGTCCACCGTCCCGAACCCGGCCAGCATGGTCACCACCGTCTCCGGCGCCCGCAGCAGCCGGACCGTCACCTCGGTGGCGATCCCGAGCGTGCCCTCCGACCCGACGAACGCACCGAGCAGGTCGTAGCCGGGCCGGTCGGCGTCGAGCCGGGCGATCTCCCCCTCCGGGGTGACCAGCTCCAGCCCGAGCACGTGGTTGACCGTGAAGCCGTATTTCAGGCAGTGCGCCCCGCCCGCGTTCTCGGCCACGTTCCCGCCGATCGAGCAGATCTGCTGGCTGGACGGGTCCGGCGCGTAGTAGTAGCCGTCGCCCGCGGCGGCCCGGGTCACCGCCAGGTTGACCACCCCCGGCTCGACGGTCGCCCGCCGGTTCGGCACGTCCACGGCCACGACCCGGCGCATCCGGGAGGTCACCACCAGCACCCCGTCGGTACGCGGCAGCGCGCCGCCGGACAGCCCGGTGCCGGAGCCCCGGGCCACATACGGGACGCCGTGCCCGACGCAGGTCCGCACGACCTGCGCCACCTGGGCGGCGGTGGTCGGCAGCACCACGATCCCGGGCACCGCGGCGTGCGAGGTGAGCCCGTCACACTCGTACGTGCGCAGCTCCTGCGGGTCGGTTATCACCCCATCCGGGCCGGCGATCTCCGCCAGCCGCGGCGCCAGCTCGGCGATCCCCATGCCCGCCACGGTAGCGCTCAGCCGCGCCCGCAGCGCGGGCACCGGCCCCGGCGGCGCTGCTGGTACGCGATGATGGCGGCGCCCAGCGCGACTCCCCAGACCGGCCAGAACAGCTGCGGCAGCAGGATCCACTCGCCGACGGCGAGCCGCTCGAACAGGTCCGGGTGGCTCAGGAACCCGACCCCGGCCGAGGTCACCAGCACGCTGACCAGCGCGGCCGGCACCACCGCCAGCGACACCGGCACCCGCCGCCCGGCCAGCCCGACCATCCAGCGCGGGAACCGCTCCCCCCACCGCTGCACCAGCCCGAGCGTGAGCACCGCGCCGACCACCGCGAACGCGCCCAGCCCGGCGCCGGCCCAGACCGCCCCGGAGTCGTGCAGCTCGGCCAGGAACTCGTCGGTGATGGTGAGCGGGATCCCGACCAGCCAGGCGAACCGGGTCACCGCGTACAGCAGCGGGACCGCCATCGCCACCGCCACCGCCGCTCGGGCCCACCGGTCCGGGCGGGCGCTCCCGGGCCGGCCGCAGGCTTCGCAGCCGCCCCGGGTGCGGCGCAGCCAGGCGAGTACCGTGCCGGCCACCAGGAACCCGCCGGCGATCGCGATCGCCTGGTTCAGCAGCGGCCAGGTGAAGATCTCGGAGTAGTCCACCTCGGGCGGCCAGCCGAACGGCGCCCCCAGGATCAGCATCGGCGCGTAGCCGACCAGCGCCAGCACCCGTACCTCCGGCACCACCACCAGCAACACCCCGGCCACTAGCCATCCCAACCCGGCCAGCGCATGCCGCAGCGGCGGCGCCGGGCGGGCCCGACCGGTCATCACCAGCGCGGCCACCGCGGTGGCGACCAGGCCGCTGGCGAACAGCGGGGCACCGATGCTGGCCGGCAGGTTCCGGAGCGGCCCGATGCTGTCCGGGTCGCCCGGCCCGAACGGGTAGCCCCGGCCGGTCACCGTCCACACCAGCGCCAGCACCGCGTACCCGGCCGCCCAGCCGGCCGCTGCGTAACCGACCCAGTCCGGCCACCCGCGCCGTACCGGGGTCGTCGTCTTCTGTCCAGTCATGCCTCCACGGTGGCCGCCGCCGGCCGCGGCCACCTCCCGCCGGCGCGGGGTCCGGCTCCCCCGCGGGCGGGAGGTCAGCCGGACGGACTGACGAAGCCGGACTCGTACGCGGCGATCACCGCCTGGGTCCGGTCCCGGGCGCCCAGCTTGGCCAGCACGTTGCCGACGTGGGTCTTGACCGTCTCCAGCCCGACCACCAGCCGCTGCGCGATCTCCCCGTTGGACAGCCCGGCGGCGACCAGCCGGAGCACCTCGGCCTCCCGTTCGGTGAGCCGGGCCGCCGCCAGCGCCCGCGGGTCGGCGCGGCCGGCGTGGGCGGCGACCAGCCGGCGCAGCGCGGCCGGGAACACCAGCGACTCGCCCCGCGCCACCACCCGGACCGCCTCGGTGACCTCGGCCGGGCGGGCCCGCTTGAGCAGGAACCCGCTGGCGCCGGCCTGCAGCGCCGCGTACACGTAGTCGTCGTTCTCGAACGTGGTGACCACCAGCACCCGGGGCGGGTCGGTGAGCGTGGAGACCAGATGCCGGGTGGCCTGGATCCCGTCGATCGCCGGCATCCGGACGTCCATCAGCACCACGTCCGGGCGCAGCCGCCGCACCAGCGGCAGCACCTCGGCGCCGTCGGCGGCCTCGCCGAGCACCGCCAGGTCCGGCTGGGCCTCGATGATCGTCCGGAGCCCGGCCCGGACCAGCTCCTCGTCGTCGACCAGCAGCACCCCGATCGGCCGATCGGTCACGGCGCCACCGCCCCCCGGACCCGGCGGGTGCCCACCGGCAGGGTGACCGCGACCCGCCAGACCGCCCCGTCCGGTCCGGCGGTCCGGTCCGGTCCGGCGGTCATCCGGCCACCCAGCGCCGCCACCCGCTCCCGCACCCCGGCCAGCCCCCGACCCCCACCGCCGGTGCCTCCGCCCGCGCCGGGCAGCGGGTTGGTCGCCACGATCTCCAGCCGGTCGCCGTCGGCCGCCACCCGCACCGTGACCGGGGCGCCGGCGGCATGCCGGACCGCGTTGGTCAGGCACTCCTGCACGATCCGGTACGCCTCCCGGGACACCACCGGCGGCACCTCCTCCGGCTCCACGGTGACCGCCAGCTCCACCTCGGTGTCCGCCGCCCGGGCGTCGGCCACCAGCCGAGCCAGGTCGGCCAGGGTCCGCGGCGGGGCGACTCCGGCCCGCTCGCCGTCCCGCAGCAGCCCGAGCACGTGGTCCAGGTCGGCCATCGCGGTCCGCCCGGTCTCCTCCACCACCCGCAACGCCCGGGCAACGAAGGCCGGGTCGGAGCCGAGCACCTCCCGGGCGGCCGCCGCCTGCAGGGTGGTCACGGTCAGCGCGTGCCCGACCGAGTCGTGCAGCTCGCGGGCCAGCCGGTTCCGCTCGGCCAGCTGCCCGGCCTGCGCCTCCAGCGCGGCGATCCGCTCCGCCGGGGACGGCCCGAGCAGCACCGGGGCCATGGTCGCCGCCAGCGCGCCCAGCCCGGCCACCGCGTACCCGAGCGCCACCAGCAGCGCCACCCCGATCAGCGAGAGCCAGCCGGTGTCGTGCTCGTCCAGCGGCCCGATCCGGAACCCGGCCAGCGGCTCCGTGCCGATCCCGAGCCGGGCCACGATGAACACCAGCGCCATCGGCAGCGCCACCAGGATCGCCAGCCCGACCGCCCCGCCCACCACCAGGTGGATGGCGAACCACAGCGCCCCGCGCAGCCGGGTCTCCCGGGCGACCGGACCCGGCGCCGGGTCCGGCAGGTCCACCGCCAGCAGCGAACGCGCGGCCACCACCTCCAGGGTCCGGGTGGCGGACAGGAACGCCGGGACCACCGCGATCACCGCCGTCACCGCGAGCAGCACCAGGGTCACCGCGGGCGAGCTGCCGGAGCGCAGCAGCGAGCCGAACGCCACCCCCAGCAGCAGGTACGGGAGCAGGATCACCCCGCCCAGCAGCAGGTGCACGCCGCGCCGGTAGGTCGAGCCGCGCACCAGCGGGGCCAGCACCGCGGGAACCGTCACACCCGCCATTCTCGCGTACGATCGGCCGCAGCCACCCCGCTGCCCGACCCTTGCCCCGGCCCGGATGATCAGGAGCGCCCCGATGGGAATCGCCGACCACCAGGTCGTCGTCGGTCTCGACGTCGGCGGCAGCACCTGCAACGCCACGGTGCTGACCGCGGACGGCCGGTTCCTGGTGGACCGGATGGTGGAGACCCCCAGCCGGGTGACCGAGGGGCCGGCGGTGGCGATCGAGGTGCTCGCCGGCGTGCTGGAGCGGGTGCTGGCGCAGACCGGCACCGCCCGCTCCGCGGTCGCCGCGGTCGGGCTGGACAGCCCCGGGCCGGCCAGTGCCGACGGGGTGCTCTCCTCCACCGGCGCCACCAACTTCTCCACCCCGGCCTGGCACGGGTTCGACTTTCGGGGCACCCTGGCGCGGCGGCTCGACCTGCCGGTGAGCTACCTGAACGACGCGAACGCGGCCGCGCTCTACGCCCACCAGGCCCACTTCGGGCCGCAGGCGGGGCGGCGCTCGTCGGTGGCCGCGATCGTCGGCACCGGCCTGGGCGGTGGGGTGGTCGAGCAGGGGCGGGTGGTGATCGGCGCCGCCGGGCAGGCCGGCGAGCTGGGTCACGTGCCGGTCCCGATGGACGGGCTGCTCGCCGACGGGCAGCCGGTGCCACAGTGCAACTGCGGACTGGCCGGCGACGCCGAGAGCGTCGCGTCGCTGACCGGCATCACCCGCAACCTGCTGCCGTTCTGGCTGACCCGGCACCCCGACCACGACCTGGCCGCCAGCCCGCCGCCGGAAGCGGCCAAACTGGTGCGCGGGTACGGCGAGCGGGGTGACCCGATGGCCCGGGCGATCTTCGAGCAGCAGGCGATGGCGCTCGGCCGGCTGTTCACGATCCTGGCCAACGTCACCGACCCGCACGCGTACTTCCTTGGGGGTGGGGTGGTGGAGGCGGCGCCGGAGTTCCGGGACTGGTTCCTGGCCACCGTCCGGGCGCATACCACCCTGCGCGAGGAGCAGGCCCGGGTGGCCGAGCTGGTGCTGGTCCCCGACCTGGACATGGCCGGCGCGCGCGGCGCCGCGCTGGCCGCGCTGGCCGCCCTGGCCGGCCTGCGGGATGGCTGACCGCCGGCGGTGGCTGGCCACCGCCGGCCCGGTCACCCCGGTGCTGCGCTGGGCCGCGCTGGTCCACTCGGTCCCGGCGGAGCAGCCCTGGCGGACCGGTTGCCCGCACTGCGCCACCCCGTTCACCGCCGCCCGCGGCGCGCTCCGCCCCACCGCCCGGTGCCCCGGCTGCGGCCAGCCGATCGGCCCCCCCGCCTACCTGCTGGAGCTGGTCACGGTGCTGGCGGCCGGCCTGGTGGCGGTCACGGTGCTCGGCGGCCGGTGGTCACCCTGGGCGGCGGTCGCGCTCGCCGGCTGGGCCGCCGCCGCGGTGCCGCTCACCTTCATCGACCTGGCCGTGCACCGGCTGCCGGACCGGCTCACCCTTCCGGCCGCCGGCTGGGTGCTGGCCTGGCTGGCGGTCGCCGCCGTCGCCGACGGCTCGCCCACTCCCTGGCTGCGCGCCGCGCTCGCGGCCCTCGCCTGCGGCCTCGCCTTCGCCCTGATGACCCTGGTCTTCGGCGCCCGCGGGTTCGGGCTGGGCGACGCGAAGCTGGCACTCGGGGCCGGCGCGCTGCTCGGCTGGCTCGGCTGGAGCGCGGTGGTGGCCGGCCTGTTCCTGGCCTTCCTCGGCAGCGGCCTGACCGCCGCCATCCTGCTGGCCGCCCGCCGGGTCAGCCGCCGCGACACCCTCCCGTTCGGCCCGTTCCTGGCCGCCGGCACGCTGGCCGCGCTGGCCTGGGTCGGCCTGTCCTGAGCCCTCATGATCGTCACAACTACCCGGAAAGTGGGGTGTCTGGCCGCTCGGTAAGCCCTTCTTCCAGGGAGTTGTGACGCTCGCGCCGGCGGCCGGGCTGGCGGTGGTGGCCGGAGGGCGCTGGACTACCCTGCTTGGGCATGAGACGGCTGCTCACGCCGGGGTGGTTGGCCGGGCACACGCTGATGGTCGCGGCGGTGGCCACGATGCTGGCGCTGGGCTGGTGGCAGCTCACCCGGGCCACCGGCGGCAACGGCCTGAGCTGGGGGTACGCGTTTCAGTGGCCGGTCTTCGCCGGGTTCGTGGTGTTCATGTGGGCGCGGGAGGTGCGGCGGGCCCGGCGGGGTGAGGAGCCCGAGCCGGGCCGGACCGCGGCCAGCGCCCCGGCATCGGTGCGCGCTGCGGTGCTGACCCGCGGTGCGGCCGGTCCGGCGGAGGCCGCCTACGACGACTCGGACGACCCGGAGCTGGCCGCGTACAACCGCTATCTGGCCTGGCTGAGCGCCAATCCGGGGGCCCGGCCGGTCGACTACCCTGGCTGAGTGCCCGGTGCTCTGATCCGCTTCCGCGTGATGGCCTACGTCGTCGGCTGCTTCCTGCTGCTGCTCACCACCGGGGTGATCCTCCGGTACGGCTTCGACCAGCCGGAGCTGTCGCAGACCGTGAGCCCGATCCACGGCGTCCTGTACATGATCTACCTGGTCACGGTGTTCGACCTGGGCCGGCGAGCCGACTGGCCGGTAAAACGGATGGGCCTGGTCATGCTCGCCGGCACCGTGCCATTCGTGTCGTTCTACGCCGAACGGGTGGCGAGCCGTCGCTGGGTTCCCCGGCCCCACGACGACCGCGCCGGCAGCCGGTCCGGCCGCTAGCGTCGGGCTACCGGTCGAGCTGGCCGCTCCGGAGGTCGTTCAGCAGGGTCTGCCAGCTCGCGTCGTCAAAGCTCAGATGGATCTCGGGTCGAGAGTTGTCCCGTACGGCAACGACCCGGTCCTGCCTCGCCACTTCGAGACAGAGGTCGTTGTCGCAGCGGCTGCTCTTCGTCCATCCTGGCACGGCGGACTCGTGCTGGCTCATTCCTGCACTCTCCTAAGTTACGATTCATTAAGCTGACTGAGACGAAATTCGCGGCCCGCCGCTAGGGGCCGCGATCAGGTCGCGCGCCAGCATAGCCCGCCCCCGGCTCCCGGTGGGGTGACCGGGCTCACCAGGCGTGTCCACAGCTCGCCGGCTACCCGACTGCGGCGCGACGGTGTAACGTACGGTAAGCCGAACCGCCAGGTGGCTGTTCGCGAGCTTGCCGACCGCGTCCCCTCAGACGGCCGGGGTCGGCCGGACCCCAGCTCGGGAGAGTCGATGACCACCACGGTGCATAGCCCCACCGCGGGCCGGCGGCGACTGCGCAACGCGCTCCGCCGCGCCCGGGACCTGGCCCACCTGACGCAGGAGCAGGTGGCCGCCGGGATGGAATGGTCGCTGTCCAAGGTGATCCGGATCGAGACCGGCGCAGTCGGCATCTCCATCAGCGACCTGCGACAGCTGCTGCAGCTCTACCGGATCGACGACCCGGAAAAGGTCACCGAGCTGGTCGAGCTGGCCCGGGTGGGCCGGAGGCGTCCATGGTGGACCCAGTACAAGGACACCGTGCCGGGGGAGTATCTGTCGTTCGTCGGGCTGGAGGATGAGAGTACGGCGGTCCGCTGCTTCTGTCCGGCCGGGATGCCGGGGCTGCTGCAGACGGAGGAGTTCGCGCACGCAGTGGTGAACGCCAGCTGGTGGGCAACCTGGGGCGATGACCCGCGGTCGGCACCGCCGACGCAGTCGGAGATGGCGGCCCGGGTCGAGGTGCGCATGACCCGCCAGCGGGAAGTGCTGCGGCGGCCGGTGCCGCCCGAGATCACCGCCGTGCTCGACGAAGCGGTGCTGTGGCGGCAGGTCGGCGGGCGCCAGGTGCTCCGGCGGCAGCTGCTCCACCTGGTCGGGCTCGCCAGCAAGCCGCACATCACGATCCAGGTGCTCCCGTTCACGGCGAACGTGTCGCTGCTGCTTAGCCCGTTCATCATCCTGGAGTTCGCAGACCCGGCCGACACCGACGTGGTTTACGTGGAGGGGTCGCAGGAGCAGACCATCTTCGACGGTGCCGAGGTGGCTACCCACCGGCGGGTGTTCGAGCGGGTACGGGCGGCCTCGCTGTCCGAGGAGGACTCGTTGGAGCTGATCGCGCGGGTGGCCGGTGGGCTCAGCTGAGCACCGGCCGCCACTGGCCTGCACCGGGCCGCAGTTTGGCAGGCCAGATGGGCCGCCGCCCGCTGGTCAGGCCGGCGACGGCCGCCCGCTGGTCAAACCAACCCGGCATGCTCCCGCGCCCGGGTCAGCGCTCGGCAGACCTGGCCGAACTCCTGCGAGTCGTAGCATTGGAATAGTCGCACCCGCTGGCCCTCGAACCACGCCCACAGCTCGTACATGCGACCCTGCAGCCAGCCACCGTGCTCGACCCGCTCGAACCGCTCCAGCTCGGTCAGCCGGAACCGGAACCCCCCGGACTCGAAGAACGCGGTGGTGACGGTCGTGCCGTCCGCGGTGTAGAGGACGGTCACGCGGGAGTTGGCACCGAACGGGTCGGGACCGCTTGAAGCGGGTGTGGCGTTGCTAGCGTTCATCTCGGAACCCCCTTCGGCTGGTGAGGCAAGCTAGGGGAGTCTGCGCCTCGACCAAACGCACCAGACGCGAGGAAGAGCTACAACGCTGTAGCTGTGCCGATCCACCCCCTCCTTAACGAGCACTCACCTTCTACTGCCATTGTGCAACAAGCCACACCCAAATCGGAAGCCTAGCTGACTGCCATGTTGCAAGATCTTCTAGCCCACCTCGCCGATCTTGGTGTTGCGGTGGCGGATAAGCCGGACATATCATGGCTTAACCGCCACCGCAACTCCAAGATCGGCGTGGACCTTCCGGCGCTACCCGAGCAGCTCGAAGCAGACCTCCGGCTCCCACGCCTCCGCGGTCGGGCCGACGAAGAAGTCCTGCACCGTGGTGAGCCCAGTCGGCGCCTCCGGGTCCGGGTCGCTGATCATGGTCTCGCGGATCTGGGCCGCCGCCCCGCCGGCGTAGTTACCGGCCCCGGCCGGCAGCATGCCCTCGTAGTCGACCGTGGTCAGCCCGGTGGCCACCGCCCGCACCCCGGCCCGGGTCAGGTCACTGTTCGCGAGCGCCTGCTCCAGCACCGCCTTGATCGGGTACTGCCACATCCAGCCGGCGGTGTACCCGTCGTTGAGGTCATCCGGCGTGCCCACCGCCTCCGCCAGCGCCTGATGCGCAGGGGTGTCGCTGCCGAACGTCGGGAACGTCCCGCCGGCCTGGTAGAGCGCCTGCAGCGCCTCCCCGGCCGGGCTCTCCAGCAGCGCCGGGTTCCAGGTCGGGTTGGTGCCAATGAACCGGCCGGTGAAGCCCTGGGAGGCGGCGCCGCCCACGATCGCGGCCGCCTCGGTCGGTCCGGTGGTGATGATCACCAGGTCCGGCTGGTCGGCCAGGATCCGGCCAATCGCCTCCTCCTGCTGGTCGGCGCCGGCCGGGGTGATCACGTGGTCGAAGTCCAGCCCGTGGCTCTCGGCCGCGATCTGCCCGCCGGCCGCCGCGTCCAGGCCGTAGTCGCCGTCGAAGTGCACCGCCAGCACACTGCCGATCTCGTACTCCTCGACCGCGTAGTCGACCGAGTTCATGGTCTCGACGCAGTAGCTGGCCGACGACTCCAGGATCACGTCCTCGACGTTGAACAGCGACGAGTAGCCGGCCGGTGCGGCGATCACGTCACTGGCCTGCATGTCCGGCAGGATCGCCTGGGTCTGCGGGGTTCCCAGGGTCTGCGCCAGCGCCAGGATGTTCGGCTTCATCTCCTCATACAGCTGGGCGTGGCTGGTCGGGTCGTAGCCGGTGTCCTCCTGGTAGCTGGTGACGTCCACGTCGTACGCCTGCTCCACGCCGTCGGCGGTGATCCCGCCGGCCTCGTTGACCCGCTGCCAGAACGCCCCCTGCGCCGTGGTCAGCGGCGTCCCGAACCCCGCGAACGGTCCAGTGAGGTCGGTGAGCGTGCCGAGGTAGATGCAGCCGTTGGCCTCGTTCACGACCGCCGGGCAGGGCTCGGCGCTCACCCCGAAGTCGGTGGCGACGTCGCCGTCGCCGCCATCGCCGTTCCCACCACCGCCGTCGTCCCGGCAGGCGCTGGTCACCAGCACCAGCAGGGCGGCGGCACCGAGTGTAGCCAGTCTTCTCATCGGATCCTCCTTGCTCAGTAGGAAAACGGGAACGTGGTCCACCAGTTGCGGATCCGGGACCAGATGCCGACCAGCCCGCGCGGCTCGAACAGCAGGAACCCGATGATCAGCAAGCCGTAGAGCACGAACCGGGTAACCGAGTCGTTCAGCACGTCCTGCGGCCGGGTGCTGATGAACGGCAGCCACTCGGCCAGAGCGTCGGTGAACCGGGGCAGCAGCGCGATCAGGAACGCCCCGGCGATCGCCCCGGAGATCGTGCCCACCCCACCGATCAGCACCATCACGATGAACAGCACCGACAGGAACAGGTTGAACTGGTTCGGGTTGACATTCAGGACGGTGGTGTAGAATAGGGCGCCCGCGCAACCGGCGTAGAACGACGAGATCGCGAACGCCACCGTCTTCTGCTTGGTGAGGTTCACGCCGATCACCCCGGCCGCGATGTCCCGGTCCCGGATCGCCGTGAACGCCCGGCCCACATTGGATCGGGCGAGGTTGCGCGCCACCACCGCGAAGACCACCAGCAGCACCAGCATCAGCCAGAACAGCTGCTGCGGCTTGGTGAAGGCGCCGTCGGCGTCCAGCCGGTATCCGAACAGGCGCACCGTCGGGGGTGGCCGGCCGGCGCTGCCGCCACCGGTCACCGCGCTCCATTGAGCGAACACGCGCTCGCCCACGAAGACCAGCCCGAGCGTCACGATCGCCAGGTACAGCCCGCGCAGCCGGGTGGCCAGCGGCGCCACCAGCGCCCCGGCCGCAGCCGCGACCAGCCCGGCGGCCGGCAGCCAGATCAGGATCTCGGTCACCCCGAACCCGAGCGCCCGCCCGTCCGGGTCGCCGCTGATCACTGCCGCGGTGTAGAAGCCGACCCCGGCGAAGAACGCGTGCCCGAGCGAGATCTGGCCGGCGAACCCGGTCAGCAGCATCAGCCCGATCGCCCCGATCGCGTACGCGCTGCCGCCGGCCAGCTCGGTCAGGAACGCGTCCGGCAGCAGGAACGGCAACGACATGCCGACCAGCAGCAGCGCCAGCACCGCGTACCGCTTGGCCCGGGTGTTCAGCAGTGCCATGTCGCTGCGGTACGAGGTGTGCAGCAGCGGGCGGCGGGTGGTTGCCCGGCGCTGGAGCCGGCCGGCGTAGCTGTCTCTCACACCCGCTCCACCTCCCGGGTGCCGAACAACCCGTACGGCCGGACCACCAGCACCAGCATCATCACCAGCCAGGGCACGATCAACGACGGGTTTTCGCCCAGCCAGGACAGGTCGTCCACGTAGGCGTCGGCCAGTGACCGGAGCACCCCGATCACCAGGCCGGCCAGCACCGCGCCCGGCAGCGAGTCCAGTCCACCGAGGATGATCACCGGCAGCGCGTACAGGGCGACCGGCCAGAACGTGTTGTCCACACTGACCCCGGCGGCGGCAAAGCTGCCCGCGACCGCGGCCAGCCCACCGGCCAGCGCCCAGGACAGCGCGAACACCGCGCCGACGCTGACTCCCTGCGCCAGCGCCGCCTCCTGGTCCTCGGCGACCGCCCGCATCGCCAGCCCCATCCGGGTGTACCGGAAGAACCCGAACAGCAGCAGCACCAGCACCGTCGCGGTGACCACCGCGGCCAGGTGGCGCTGATCCATCCGGACCGAGCCGAGGTGGAGCTGGCTGGTCCCCCACGGGTCACCCACGTGCCGGACCAGCGGACCGATGTACGCGTGGGCGACCGTCCGCAGCACGATGTCCAGCCCGATCGTGATGATCGCGATCGCGAAGATCGGCCGCCCGATCATCGGCCGGATCACCGCCCGCTCGATCCCGAGCGCGAGCAACCCGATCAGCACCGCCCCGAGCAGCATCGCCCCGAAGAAGCCCAGCCAGGACACCTGCACCAGGTAGGTCACCAGCACCACCCCGGCGATCATGAACCCGGGCTGGGCAAAGCTGATCACGCGGCTCGACTTGTAGATGATCACGAAGCCGAGCGCGATCAGCGCGTACACGCTGCCCCGCCCCAGCCCGTCGGCGAACGCCTCCAGCAGCTTGGTCATCGACGCCCGCCCCTTGCAACAACGCGCCGCGGCGGCGAGGTCACGACCGCTGGCACAACCGGCTCGCCACATCGCCCACAACGGATGGTTATCATCGAGCCGGCTTCCCGTACAAGTCGTCGATCAGGTCGACGAACCGCTCCGCGATGGCCGCCCGCTTCACCTTCTGGGTGCCGGTCAGCTCCCCATCCTCGTGGTCCAGCTCCTTTGGCAGCAGCCGGAACCGCTTGATCTGCTCGGCCGCGGCGAACCGCTGGTTCACGTCATCCACAAGCGACGCAACCAGCTCCACCACCTCCGGCTTGGTGGACAGGTCGCGGTAGGTGGTGAAGTCGATCCGCCGCCGCTGCGCCCAGTCGCCCACCGTGTCCAGCTCGATCCCGACCAGCGCCGTCAGGTACGGGCGGCGGTCGCCGATCACCACCACCTCCTTGACGTACGGCGAGGTCTTGAGCGCGTTCTCCAGCTCGGACGGTGCCACGTTCTTGCCGCCGGCGGTGATGATGATGTCCTTGGCCCGGTCGGTGATCCGGACGTGGGTGCCGTCGACCCACTCTCCGATGTCGCCGGTGCGCAGCCAGCCGTCCGCGGTCAGCACGTTGGCCGTGGCCGCCGGGTCCCGGAAGTAGCCGGTGAATACCCCCGGGTGGCGGGTCAGGATCTCACTGCTATGCGGGTCGATCCGGACCTCCGCGGCGCCGAGCGGCTCGCCAACCGTGCCCAGCCGGATCCGGCCCGGCCGGTTGGCGGTGGCGATCGCCGCGTTCTCGGTCATCCCGTACGCCTCGAACATCGGCACCCCGATGCCCATGAAGAACTTCAGCACCTCCGGCGCGATCGGGGCGGCGCCGGAGACCGCGGCCCGCACCCGGCGCAGCCCGAGCCGCACCCGCAGCGCCCGGAACCAGCAGACCCAGCCGATCCCGTACACCAGCCGGCTGGCCAGCGTGTGCCGGCCGCCGGTGCGCACCAGGGTGTCCCCGATCCGGCCGGCCCGGCGCAGCCAGAACCCGGCCGCCAGCCGCTTCGGCCAGCTCGCGTGGGCGAGCCGGATCTGCACCCCGGCCAGCAGCTTCTCCCAGATCCGGGGCACCGAGAACAGGATCGTCGGCTGCACCTCGGCCAGGTTCTGCGGGACCGTCGCGATCGACTCGGCGAAGTTGACCTGGCTGCCGGAGCCGGCGTTGAACCAGGTGGTGAACGTGCGCTCCACCACGTGGCACAGCGGCAGGTAGCTCAGCAGCAGGTCGTACGGGCCCGGTGCCGGGTCGGCGAAGCCCTCGCCGGTCCGGTGGGTGGCGATCGCGAACTCCACGTTGGCCACCGACAGCATCGCGCCCTTGGGCGGGCCGGTGGTGCCGGAGGTGTAGATAAGAGTGGCCACGTCCTCGCCGGTGGCGGCGGCCATCCGGGCCGGCAGCGCATCCGGGTGGGCGGCCCGGTGGGCGGCGCCGCGGGCCAGCAGCTCCGGCCAGCCCAGCAGCCGCGGATATCCGGTAGCGGCCTGCCGGGAGCTACGGATCCCGCGCGGCTCCAGGTAGACGATGTGGGCCAGGTCCGGGCACTTGTCGAGCACTGCCAGCGCCTTGTCCACCTGCTCCTGGTCCTCGGCGACCAGCAGCTTCGCGCCGGAGTGGGACAGCAGGTGGCTCACCTCGGCCGGCGGGTTGGTCGGGTAGAGCCCTACCGTGGCCGCCCGTACCGCCACTGTGGCGACGTCGGTGAACAGCCACTCCGGACGGTTCTCGGAGTGGATCGCCACCCGGTCGCCGGGCTCGATCCCCAGGTCGAGCAGCCCGTGCGCGACGGTCTGCGCGGTGTCCCAGTAGGACGCCCAGGTCACCTCCTGCCAGATCCCCAGGTGCTTGTGGCGCATCGCCACCCTGCCCGGGTGGCGGTCCGCCCAACCCGCTACCCGGGTCGCCAGGGTGGTCGTGGTGACGGCGGCGGTGAGAATGGTCGTGGTCATGTCGTGGACACCTCCCCGAGGTACGCCCGGATCACCTCCGGGTGGTGCTGGATCTCACCGGGCTTGCCGGTGGCGACCGGGCGTCCGAAGTCGACCACCAGCACCCGGTCGGCCAGGTCCATCACCAGCCCCATGTCGTGCTCGACCAGGATCACCGGGATGTCGAGCTCTTCCCGGATGTCGAGGATGAACCGGGCCATGTCCTCGGTCTCCTCGACGTTCATGCCTCCGACCGGCTCGTCGAGCAGCAGCAGCTTCGGCTGCATCGCCAGCGCCCGGCCCAGCTCCACCCGCTTCTGGATCCCGAACGGGAGCATCCCGACCGGCAGCCGCCGCCACTGCTCCAGCTCCAGAAAGTCGATGATCTCCTCGACCGCCGCCCGGTTGGCGACCTCGGCCCGGCGCGCCCGGCCGAGCCAGACCAGCGCCGACAATGGACCGTACGCGATGTGGTGGTGCCGGCCGAGCATCAGGTTCTCCAGCACCGTCAGGTTGGCGAACAGCTCGACGTTCTGGAACGTGCGGGCCAGCCCGAGCCGGGCGATCTGGTGCGGCCGCCGGCCGAGCAGCGACTGCCCGGCGAAGCTGACCTCCCCGGCCTGCGGCCGGTAGACCCCGGAGAGGACGTTGAAGATCGAGGTCTTGCCGGCGCCGTTCGGGCCGATGATCGCGAACAGCTCGCTGGGCTCGACGTGGAACGTGATCCCGTCGATCGCGCGTACCCCGGCGAAGGCCAGCCGCACGTCGGTGAACTGCAGGATCGGAGCCAGCTCCGGGTCGCCGGTCACGACAGCCACCGCTTGCGCCGCCGGTAGTGCTTGACCTCCCGGTACGACCGCCGCTCGGGGCCGCCCCCCGCCCCGGCCGGGTGCAGGCCCAAGTAGAACTCCCGGATGTCGTCGTCGGCGAGCAGGTCGGCGGCCGGCTTGTCCAGCACCACCTGGCCGGTCTCCAGTACGTAACCGTGGGAGGCGATCGACAGCGCCATGGTCGCGTTCTGCTCCACCAGCAGCACTCCGGTGCCGGTCCGGTTGATCGAGACGATCAGCTCCCGCACCTCCTCCACCAGCCGCGGCGCCAGCCCCAGGCTGGGCTCGTCCAGCAGCAGGTAGCGCGGCTCGGCCATCAGTGCCCGGCCCATCGCCAGCATCTGCTGCTCGCCCCCGGACAGGTAGCCGGCGGTCTCCCGCCGCCGCTGCGCGAGCACCGGGAACAGCCCGAACACCAGCTCGCAGCGGCGCCGGAACTGCTTCGGGTTGGTGTACCCACCCAGCCGGAGGTTCTCCTCGACGGTCAGCTCGCCGAAGATCCGCCGGCCCTCCATCACCTGGCTGATCCCGCGCCGGACCAGCGCCGCCGGGCGCAGCTGGCCGACCGACTCCCCGTCCAGGGTCACCCGGCCCCGGGTGATCTTGCCGTGGTGCACGTCCAGCAGGCCGGTCAGCGCCCGCAGCAGGGTGCTCTTGCCGGCCCCGTTGGCGCCGAGCAGGGCCACGATCCGGCCCGGCGGCACGGATAGGCTCACACCCCGGAGCACGAGCATGATGTCGTCGTAGACGACCTCGATGTTGTGCACCTGCAACATCGCTCGCGGCTCCCGAGGCTGGCGGGACGATCCGGCGTGTCTGCACTAAACTAACAGCGGTAGTTTAGTGGGTCACACTCTCTGCCCACAAGTTACTCGGAAGTTAACCTGTGGGGGCGGCCCGGACAAGTGATCAGACGGCCGGAGTTTCCCCGGCCGGAGCGGAGGACTCGTGCCCGCCTACCCCGCCGACCCCGCCTACCCCGCCGACCCCGCCGGCCCCGCCAGCGCCGCCGGCACCGCCGGCCCGCCCGGCGTGGATCTCGCCCGGCTGCGCGACCATCTCGCGCGGCACCGGCCCGACCTGGCCCGCGCCCCGCTGACCGGCCAGCTCATCCCCGGCGGTCGCTCCAACCTCACCTACCTGGTCAGCGACGGTCGGCAGGAGTGGGTGCTGCGCCGCCCCCCGCTCGGCCACGTGCTGGCCACCGCCCACGACATGGCCCGGGAGCACCGGGTCTTGACCGCCCTGGCCGGCACCGCCGTCCCGGTCCCCGCCACCCTGCTGCTCTGCCCCGACCCGGCGGTGCTCGGAGCCCCGTTCTACCTGATGGAGAGGGTCGACGGCACCGTCTACCGGACCGCCGCCCAGACCGCCGCGCTCACCACCGACCAGCGCACCCGGCTCGCGCGTACCCTGGTCGACACCCTGGCCGCGCTGCACCGGGTCGACCCGGCGGCGGTCGGGCTGGCCGACTTCGGCCGGCCAGACGGCTTCCTGGCCCGGCAGGTGTGGCGGTGGAGCGCCCAGCTCGCCGCCTCCCGCAGCCGGGACCTACCCGGCATCGACCAGCTCGCCACGCACCTGGCCCGCACTGTCCCCGTCAGCCCACCCCCCGCGATCGTGCACGGCGACTACCGCCTCGACAACCTCCTCGTCCGGGAGGACCGGATCACGGCCGTGCTGGACTGGGAGATGTCCACTCTCGGCGACCCGCTGACCGACCTCGGCCTGCTGCTGGTCTACTGGGACCGGCTTCCGGACCCGGACAACCCGATCGTGCAGGGCGTCGGCCCCCGGCACGGCTTCCCCCCCAGCACCGCCCTCACGCACTGGTACGCCGCGCTAACCCCCACCACCGACCTGTCCACCCTCCCCTGGTACATCGCCCTCGCCTCCTTCAAGCTCGCCGTCATCCTGGAAGGCATCCACTACCGGCACACCCAGGGACTCACCGTCGGCGACGGCTTCGAGCAGGTGGGTGCCCTCGTACCGCCGCTAGTCGAGCTCGGCCTGGCCACCCTCCCGTAAGCGTTGATCATGGAGTTCGCTCGCGATCCGGAAAGGACGCTGAACATGCACTTCGCCCACGACGACGCTACCGAGCGGCTGCGCGAGCAGCTCCTGTCGTTCATGGACAGCCACGTCTACCCGGCCGAGCCGGTGCTGGCCGAGCAGGTCGCGGCCGACCCGGACAGCTGGGATCCGCCGCCGGTGATCGGCCAGCTGCAGCAGGCGGCCCGCGACCGCGGACTGTGGAACCTGTTCCTGCCGACCCTGACCAACCGGCAGTACGCGCCGCTGGCCGAGCTCACCGGGCGCAGTCCGCTGCTTGCGCCGGTGGCGCTCAACTGCTCCGCCCCGGACACCGGCAACATGGAGCTGCTGGCCCGGTTCGGCACCGAGGCACAGCGGGAGCGGTGGCTGAAGCCGTTACTGGCCGCCGAGATCCGGTCGGCGTTCTGCATGACCGAGCCGGACGTCGCCTCCTCGGACGCGACCAACATCACCACCCGGATCACCGCCGACGGCGACGCGTGGGTTGTGGACGGTCGCAAGTGGTGGTCGTCCGGGGCGATGAGCGGCCGGTGCCGGCTGCTGGTGGTGATGGGCAAGACCGACCCAGCTGCCGAGCCGCACCGGCAGCAGTCGATCGTGCTGGTGCCCCGGGAGACCCCGGGCGTGACCGTACATCGTGGACTGCACGTGATGGGCTTCACCGATCGGACCCACGGCGGGCACGCCGAGATCACGTTCGACCGGGTACGGGTGCCGGTGGCGAACCTGGTCGGCGGGGTCGGGGACGGCTTCGCGATCGCCCAGGCCCGGCTCGGCCCGGGCCGGATCCACCACTGCATGCGCCTGATCGGGGCGGCCGAACGGGCGCTGGAGCTGATGTGCGCCCGGGTGGTCACCCGGTCGACCTTCGGGCGGCCGCTGGCCGAGCACGGGGTGGTGCAGGAGTGGATCGCCGAGTCCCGGGTCCGGATCGAGCAGCTGCGGCTGCTGGTCCTGCGTACCGCCTGGCTGATCGACACGTACGGGAACCGGGCCGCTCACCGGGACGTACAGGCCATCAAGATCGCCGTACCGGCCGGGGTGGAGTGGGTGCTGGACAAGGCGATCCAGGCGCACGGGGCCGGTGGTCTGAGCCAGGACTGGCCACTGAGCATGCTCTGGAGCCACGCCCGGTCACTGCGGCTGGCCGACGGCCCGGACGAGGTGCACAAGCGGTCGCTGGCCCGGCATGAGCTGCGCCCCTACCGGGACGCGGGACGCGACGGCTAGCTGAACGGGCTGTCCGGCCGCTCCTGGCGGACCCCGCCCAGATAGACGTCCACCTTCTCGTCGTAGAAGGTCACCAGCCCGGCGATCCGCTGGCTCTCCGGCAGTGGGGTCGGGTAGGACCAGGCCAGGTCCGGGTGCAGCGCGCCGCCCGCCCGCACCGACCAGTATCGCGACTGGCCCTTGTACGGGCAGTGGGTCACCGTGTCGCTGGGCTCCAGCAGGTCCAGCCGCACGTCCAGCTTCGGCAGGTAGAACCGGGGCGGCAGCCCGGTCTCGAACAGGATCCGGGGCCGGTCGGAGTCCGCCACCGTCACCCCCGCCACCTCCACCCGCACCTGCCGGGAGCTGTCCAGGATGTCGATCCGGGTGTACGGGCTGCGCGGGTGGGTGTAGACCTGCTCGTCCTCCTCGAACCACGCGTCCATCGCGTCCCAGTCCAGGTGTACGAGGTCGCGCAGCGGCCCGGTCTGGCCGGCCCGGAGCGAGCCGGCCGGGATCAGGTCGGTGCGCACGTCCGCGGCCGGCAGGTAGTAGACCGGGTAGTACGGGATCTCCCAGACCAGCCGGGGGTGCAGCGTGTCCGCCACCACCCGCCCGTCCAGCACCACCCGGACCCGCTTGCGGCTCAGCTCCACCCGGGGCTGCTGCTGCTCGGCCATATCCGACACAACTCGGCCCCCCGCTCCGGAGATTCCCG
The DNA here is from genome assembly GCA_009377645.1 of Micromonosporaceae bacterium. Lineage (GTDB taxonomy): Bacteria > Actinomycetota > Actinomycetes > Mycobacteriales > Micromonosporaceae > Natronosporangium. Next base: position 58,195 of record WHTQ01000015.1, read on the forward strand.
CGGCCATTGGTCCAGCATCTGCTGCCTCGCGGCGCGGTTACGCGGCCTGCAGCCCCTCGGCGCGGGCGAGCTCCCGGAGCCGACCCAGGGCCTGGATCTCCAGCTGACGGATCCGCTCCCGGGACAGCGAGAACCGGGAGGCCACCTCGGTCAGCGAGTGCTCCCGACCGTCCTCCAGCCCGTACCGGGCGCGCATGATCCCGGCGGACCGGTCGTCCAGGTGGTTGAGCAGTCCCTCGATCCGCTGCCGCTCCAGACCCGAGAGCACCACTTCCTCGGGCGACGGCTCGTCCGAGTCGGCGACCAGGTCGCCCAGGTTGGTGTCCCCGTCATCCCCGACCGGCGTGTCGAGCGAGACCGTGTCCTGCGACCACCGCTTGAGCTCGTTGACCCGCTCGACGCTGACGCCCAGCGAGTCCGCGATCGCCTCCGGCGTCGGCTCCGCGCCCAGCTCCCGGGTCAGCTGCCGGATCACGTTGCGCATCCGGTTGACGTCCTCGACCAGGTGCACCGGTAGCCGGACGGTCCGCTCCTGCTGGGCAATCGCCCGCGAGATCGCCTGCCGGATCCACCAGGTTGCATACGTGGAGAACTTGTAGCCGCGCTCGTAGTCGAACTTCTCCACCGCCCGTACCAGGCCGGTGTTGCCCTCCTGGATCAGGTCGAGCATCGGCATGCCGGACCGCACATACCGGCGGGCGATCGAGACCACCAGCCGCAGGTTGGCCCGGATGAACAGATCCTTGGCCCGCTCCCCCTCCAGCACCAGCTGTCGCAGGTCGGCACGCTCCACCCCGGCCGGGAGCTGGTCAGTGGCGAGCAGGTGCGCGGCGTAGAGCCCAGCCTCGATGGCCTTGGAGAGGTCGACCTCCTTGGCCGCGTCCAGCAGCGGCGTCCGGGAGATCTCATGCAGGTAGACGCCGACCAGGTCGCGCTCTTCAGCGACCTCGTCGGTGCGGATCACCATCGTCTCCACGCTGTCTCCTCCCCCGTACCTGACCGGCCCCAGAACTCGGCCGGCCCTCGCCACCTACACAACAGATGACGCCTCACGGTGATTCCTCGTTGCCTCCCGAACTAAACGGGAAGTCGCAGGTAAGACTGGCACACTAGGCTGAGCGCTGGCTGAATGCCGCCGGTCTCGAGCCACTTCGCCCTAATTCATCACATCAGGTGGTACGAGGAAGCGCAGTGACCGGGACCACTGGCGGGCTGCGATCCCGGTCACCCACAAAGCACGCACCGATCGGCGCGCGGGTTCACCGGGCCGGCGGCATGACGCTACGGTGACTGGCATGGCGAAGCGGACAGCCTTGATCACCGGGGCCGCCGGTGGGCTCGGCGGAGCGGTTGTCGAGACCTTCCTGGCCGACGGCTGGCGGGTGGTGGCGCCGGAGCTGGCGGAGGCCGTGGACCGGTTGACCAGGCCGGCCGCCGGTGGCGGCCCGGCGATCGAGCCGGTGGCGGCGGACCTGTTCGACCCGGCGGAGGTCGGTGGGGTGGTCCGGCTCGCCGCCGCTGATCCGGACGCGCCGCTTCGGGCGGTCATCAACCTGGTGGGCGGGTTCGCCGCGGGCGGGAAGGTGCACGAAACCCCGATCGCCGCGTTCGAGTCGCTGTTGGCCCTGAACCTGCGCCCCACCTACCTGGTGACCGCCGCGGCCTTGCCGCACCTGGTGGCGGCCGGCGGCGGCGCGGTGGTCTGCGTCTCCTCCCGGGCCGCCACCCACCCGTTCCCGGGAGCCGCGGGCTACGTGACCGCCAAGGCCGCGGTGCTGGCGTTCGCGGGCGCGGTCGCGGTCGAGTACCGCAGCGCCGGGGTGCGGTGCAACACGGTGCTGCCCGGGATGATCGACACGCCCGGCAACCGGGCCGCGATGCCGGACGCCGACCGGTCCGGCTGGGTGCCGCCGGCCCAGATCGCGCGGGTGATCAGGTTCCTGGCCGGGGACGGGTCGGCCCCGACCACCGGCGCCGCCGTCCCGGTTCACGGGCTGCGCTGAGCCGCTCCATGATCAACGGGGCCTGGCGGTGGCCGCGACCAGGGTGCGGGCGGCGCGCTGGTGGCTGGCCTGGCAGGTACGGCCGCAGTACCGGGGGATGCCGCCGCTCTCGGTGAGCCGGACCGGCCGGCGACCGCAGTTCGCGCAGATCAACGGGACCGCCCCGTAGCCGCGGGAGGTGTCGACCAGCAGCATCCCACCCCGGATCACACCGCTGTCGTGCTGCCGGACCGCCTCCGCCAGGCAGCTCTCCCGGACCGGGCAGGTCAGGCACAGCCGGACCGCCGCCGGCCACTTCGGGCGGTCCTCGGAGGACCACCAGGTCGGGTTACGGCCGGCGCAGGCGGCGCGCTGCCACCACCGGCCGGGGTCCGGGGAGCCGCCCGGTGGGGCTGATGAGCCACCCGGTGGCGCGGTCGCCACGTTCCCGGGCGGTCGTGGGTGGACAGGCATCGGTCGTCTCCTCATCACTTGGTGGAGCCGGCGAGGACGCCGTGCACGAAGTAGCGCTGGAACGCGAAGAACACCAGCAGCGGCACGGTCATCGACAGGAACGCGCCCGGGCCGATCACGTCGATGTTGGACGAGAACGCCCGCATCTGCTCCCGCAGCGCGTACGTGATCGGGGCGTTGTCTGAGGTTGCGAACACCAGCGCGACCAGCAGGTCGTTCCAGATCCACAGGAACTCGAAGATGGCCAGCGACGCCAGCGCCGGTCCGGACAGCGGCAGCACCACCCGGCCGAACACGGCCAGCTCACCGCCCCCGTCCAGCCGGGCCGCCTCCAGCAGCTCGGCCGGGATGGTCCGGAAGAAGTTCCGCAGCAGGAAGACCGCCAGCGGCAGCCCGAACGCGACGTGGAAGGCGACCACCCCGGCCACGTGCCCGTAGATGCCGAGCAGGCCGAACAGCTTCGCGTTCGGCAGGATCGCCACCTGCACCGGAACCACGATCAGCGCCACCAGCACCACGAACAGCCAGTCCCGCCCGGGGAAGTCCAGCCACGCCAGCGCGTACGCGGCGAACGCGCCGATCCCCACCACCAGCACGGTGGACGGGACCGTGATCAGCACGGTGTTCCACAGTGATCTGACGATGGTCTCGTTGCTCAGCAACGCCACGTAGTTGTCCAGTGTGAGCTGGCGCGGCCTGGCCAGCGCCGTCCACCAGCCGGTGGCGCTGTTGTCGGTGGCGCTGCGCAGGCTGGCCACCGCCAGCCCGAGGGTCGGGAACACCCACACCGCGGTCACCGCCATCACCGC